>JBCCCZ010000034.1:0-23248 GCA_039033255.1 Pseudomonadota bacterium | reverse complement strand
CCCCTGCGGCAGTCGCCGCGCCACCGCTTGATATTCTTTTTGGCACGCAGACCGGAAACGCTGAAGGGCTGGCCGAGGACGCGGCAGAGCTTGCGCGCACCAAAGGCTATGCGCCGCGCGTGGCGGAATTGGACGAGATCGAGATGGATCAGCTGGCCGCGATGGAGCGGATTCTGGTCGTCGTCTCCACGTATGGCGAAGGCGAAATGCCCGACAATGCGGAGCTGTTCTGGGATGCGCTGACGGCGTCGACTGCGCCGCGTTTGGAGAGCCTTGAGTTCGGCGTGCTGGCTTTGGGCGACACCAGCTACGACGAGTTCTGTCAGGCCGGTAAGCTGATCGACATGCGGTTGGAGCAATTGGGCGCCAAGCGGATGCTGGCGCGGGTCGATTGCGACGTGGATTATGAAGACGTGGCGGAGGCCTGGATCACTGAGGCGATCCCGCAGGCCGAGGGCGGGAGCACAGCTGTCGTCACGGATGCGCCCAAGCGGGCGGAGAAATCCAAGTGGAATCGCAAGAATCCTTATGTCTCCACTATGGTCGACAATCACGTATTGTCGGGCGCGAAATCTGCCAAGGAAATCAGGCATATTGCCTTTGATCTTGGTGACAGCGGCATGACCTATGAAGCGGGTGATGCACTGGGTGTGATGCCTGTGAATGCGCCCGATCTGGTGGATTTGTGGCTCAAGCGGCTTGGTGCCAATGCCGAAACGGTGGTCGATGGTCATGACGCCCCGCTGGGGCAAATGCTCTCGACCGGGCTGGAAATCATGACGCCGTCGCGGGAGATGATCCGAGGGCTGGAACCGCTGGTGAAAGACGAAGAGCTGTCTCACGTCGTGGGCAATGGCGATAAAGAAGCGTTGGAGCATTACCTCTGGGGTAGAGACGCGCTGGATCTGCTGAACTTGCAGCCTGATTTGGCACTGGATCCCGCCCAAGTGCTGAGCTGGCTGAAACCGCTGCAGCACCGCGCCTATTCCATCTCAAGCAGCCCCAATGCGCATCCCGGTGAGGTGCATCTGACCGTCGCCGCCGTGCGCTGGATGTTTGAGGGGCGTCCGCATCGCGGCGTGGCCTCCACCTTCCTCGCTGATCACGTGCCGGAAGGCGCGACAGCCGGTATCTTCATGACGCCGAACAAGGCGTTCCGCGTGCCCGAAGACAATGACCGTCCCATGATCATGGTGGGACCGGGCACGGGCGTGGCCCCATTCCGCGCATTCCTCGAGGAACGTCAGGCGCGTGGGGCCGAAGGCATGAACTGGCTCTTCTTCGGTGACCAGCATCGGGAAAGCGATTTCATCTATCAAGATGAGATCGGGGAGTTCAGCGAGTCCGGTCTTTTGACGCGGCTTGATCTGGCGTTTTCGCGTGATCAGGATGAAAAGATCTATGTCCAGCACCGAATGGTGGAAAACGGTAAGGATCTGTATGCCGCGCTGGAGGAAGGCGGACATTTCTATGTCTGCGGCGATGCCACGCGCATGGCTAAAGATGTGGACGCGGCGCTGCACAAGGTGGTGGAAACCCATGGCGGCCTGACGGAAGAGGCCGCGGTGGAGTATGTGAACGGGCTCAAGCGTGAGAAGCGCTATGTCCGGGATGTGTACTAGGCTCTGACAGAGCGGCTTTGCTTGGCCCAGGCGAAGGCGCGGCGGGCTAAAGCCCTTGATTCCGCGCCAGAAGGCTAAGAACAAAACTGCGCCAAATTATCTCTTCGTGAAACAAAGTAACCGCGCTACCTTCTTAAGTGGGAGGACAACACATGTGCGAGATTTTTGCGGGACAAGACCCCGAACGCTATGACGGAGAAACACGGCATCTGCGCCTGAACGGCCAAAGCACCAGCATCCGGCTGGAAAACGCGTTTTGGGCCATCATTGATGCTATTGCCGAAGGCGAGGGCACGACCACGCCGCAGTTTATCTCAACCCTGCATCAGGAAGTGCTGGAACGGCGGGGGGAGCCGCAGAATTTCACTTCGCTACTGCGCTGCGCATGCCTGCGTTACCTCGAACAACGGGCCGGGGAGGGTCAACCCCACTTAGCCGCTGAATAATCTGGCGTCGTAAAGGGATACTACCCGGCGCGAAAATCGCGATTCTAAGCTCACCCTAGGGACACCAAAGACCCCGGGGGAAGCCATGGCCAAATCAATCCATTCCATGATCCGCGTTTTTAATGAGGCGCGTTCGGTTGCCTTCTACAAGGCCGCTTTCGGGTTGGATGTGGCCGACCGGCTGGATTTTCCGAATTTCACGCTGGTCTATCTCAGCAATGCCGAATCCGAGTTCGAACTGGAGTTGACGATCAACAAGGGGCAGGAGGAGCCCTATGATCTGGGCAATGGCTACGGCCATTTTGCCGTCTCCGTCGATGATCTGGATACTGAGCATGCCCGGTTTGAGGCGGAAGGTCTCAATCCCCGGAAATTGGTGGAATTCGCCCCTGCGGGTGAGGTCGTGGCACGGTTTTTCTTCGTGCAGGACCCAGATGGCTACGAGATTGAAGTGTTGGAGCGGGGTGGCCGGTTCAAATAGCCGCCGCCTGCACTTGACGACAATAAAGGGAGGAAAGAATGAGAGTATCACGACGGTTTATGTTGTTCGGAACGGCCTCAGCGGCCATTCTAGGCGCGGCGGTGCCGGGGAAGGTGAAGGCCGGGTCAATCAAGATCGGGTCGGACGATGACACCAAGGCCCGGTTGATGAAGATGGTCAAAACGGCCTTCCCCCATGACTTCCCCGATGTCTGCTACGCGCGGACATGTGATGCTATCTTTGCAGGCGCCAACAAGAACGCGGCAAGCGCGATCATGTTCACCTCTGGCATGAATGATCTCAAGGCCGCAGGCTTTGACGACATGGATGATGCGGCCGCCCTGGCGCATCTCGAAAGCATCGAAGGCAGCGCCTTCTTCCAGCTGATGCGCGGCACGACGGTGACCACGCTTTACAACGATCATGAGGTCTGGGGCATCCTTGGCTATGAGGGCGCGAGCTTTGACAAGGGTGGGTACATTGATCGGGGCTTCAATGACCTCGATTGGCTGCCTGACCCCCGTATTGATTACCTTTGAGCTGAGGAGACGATCATGAACGCGATTGCACAAGATGAAGCCGCCGTTGTCATCATCGGCTCCGGCGCCGGCGGTGGAACGATGGCCTATGAGCTGACGAAGGCGGGCATTCCGTGTGTCCTGCTGGAGGCTGGCAAGCATTTCAAACTGGATGACTGGGTCAATGACGAGTGGGAAGCCTTTGGTCAGATGGCCTGGCTCGACCCGCGCACAACGTCGGGGTCCTGGCGGGTGGCGAAGGATTTCTCCGGCCTGCCGGCGTGGCTGGTGAAGGCCGTGGGCGGCACGACGACCCACTGGGCGGGCGCAACACCGCGCTTTTTGGATTATGAATTCAAGGCGGCCAGCACCTATGGCGATGTGGCCGGGGCCACGTTGCTGGATTGGCCGATTGGGCTTGATGACATGGCACCCTATTACGACGCCGCCGAAAAGGCGATTGGGTCCACTCATGTCCATGGACGTCCGCCGATTGCCGCGAACAATAACTACAAGGTCTTCGCCAATGGGGCGGATCGCGTGGGCTACACCGAGTATGCCACCGGCCCTTATGGCACCAATGCGGAACCCTATGATGGCCGACCGGGGACGATCCATGACGGGTTCAACTTCCAAGGCGACAAGCACGGCTCCAAATGGTCCACGCTGGTGCGCGAAGTGCCGCGCGCGGTGGAAACGGGACTGTGTGATTTGCGCCCTGAAAGCCATGTGGTGCAGATCACCCATGGGGCGGATGGCAAGGCCGATGCGGTGATCTATGTGGATGGCGACGGCAATTTGCAGCGACAGGCGGCCAAGGTCGTTTGTGTGGCGGGCAACTCGATTGAAAGCGCGCGTCTGCTGCTGATGTCCGACAGTGCCATGTTCCCCACGGGTCTGGCCAACGGGTCTGATCAGGTGGGTCGCAACTATATGCGGCACCTGACGGGGTCCATGTATGCGTGGTTCGACAAGCCGGTGAACATGCATCGCGGGGAAACCATGGCGGGTATCATCAAGGATGAGGTGGGCCACAACCCCGATCGCGGCTTCGTCGGCGGCTATTACATGGAAACGCTGGCCCTTGGTCCGGCCTTCCTGGCGGCCTTCATTGAGCCCGGTGCCTGGGGGCCGGAATTTGCCAGCTGGATGGACAATTACCAGAACATGGCGGGGATGTGGATTGTGGGCGAGGATATGCCCCAGGCCACGAACCGCGTGACGCTGTCCAGTGCAACCGACCAAAACGGCATGCCGGTGGCCAATGTGCATTTCGATGATCACCCCAATGACATCGCGATGCGCGAATACGCCTATGAAAAGGCCGAGGCGCTGTACGGTGCCGTTGGCGCCGTGGGCACGCATCGGACACCGCCGTATCCGTCCACTCACAACTTGGGCACCTGCCGGATGAGTGAGCGGCCGGAGGACGGTGTGGTGAACAAATGGGGGCAGGCCCATGAGGTGCCGAACCTGTTTGTCTCAGATGGCTCTGTGATGACCACGGGGGCGGCGGCGAACCCGACGCTGACTATCGTGGCCTTGGCGATCCGTCAGGCGGAATACCTGAGCGGAGAGCTGAAACAGGGCAATCTGTGACCCTCTCTCCCTGACCTTTAAGGGCGGCCTTCGGGCCGCCTTTTTTTAAGCGCGAAACCGATTTCAATTACATATGGTGACCTAAAAATCGCGTTCGAAATCAGCATTTTGCTGATTGAGAGACAGCGAATTTTGAGACGTGTTTATCGGTTTTGTGTTAACTGGCGAGGCCGAGGCCTTCGCATTTCCGGAAGGCAGCCACGGGCTCTGCCGCGCCGTCGAGAGGGAATGTCACAGCGATATCGCCACTCTGTGCCGTGGCCGTGTGGTTGAATTGCAGCCCGTCGAGCACATTGCCAAAGCCTTTGTCTGTCACGGTGAGGGAGCGGCCATCATTGCTGAGTTGATGTCGGTCTGTGCCAATCACCCGCCCTTGTGGTCCGTCAAAGCGCATGCCGAAGGCGGGGGCATCGGGCCAGGGCTCGGGCAGGGTGACGGTGATGGAATAGAGCGGCGCCAAGGGATCGTAGGTGAGTTCCAACTGGAAGGCGGAGGTTTCATGGGTCAGCAGGCAGGGTGTGCCGGGGGTAAAAGTCCAGGCGTGAGCGGGGGTGGCCAAGATGGCCAAAAGGATCAGACGTCGCATAGCCGTTAACCTAGCGCGACCCTAGGCAGAGGCGAGTATGCGGCACCGGGACACGAAGTCTTTAAAAGACTTCGATCGCATTCTTTTAAAGAATGCGTTGCCCGGCGCTAAGCCAGACGTCGCACCGGTTCCCGGTTGCAGAAAACCACGACCTGGTCGCCGTTTTGAACGGCTTGAAAGCCACGGCGTTCCAGCTCTTTCAAGAACCGATCCATCCCTGCAAACCGTTCGATATCGCGACGCGATCGCCTTACCACACCACCTTTCTGAACGGCCTTGGTCATGAAGATATCTGCGATCCAAATATCGGGGGCGAGGGGTGAGGAGAGATTTCGCATGACCTCAAAATGCACGACACTTGGTTAAGTGGGCGTTAACGCTTCCGCCGCTTCACATTTCCGCCCCGCTGCCCGGGCCGCCCTGCGGTCGACCGGCCCACCGCCGCCTCGGAGGCCGCCTCGACCGCTGATTGCCGCGCCATGGGGTCGTCGGCCACGGCCAGATCCACCGCTTCCAGCCGTTTGACCTCATCGCGCAGGCGCGCGGCCTCTTCAAATTCGAGGTTCTCAGCCGCCTTGCGCATGTCGCTGCGCAGCGCGTCCAGGTGGGCTTGCATGTTGCCTCCGGCCGCCACCTTGTCGACCTTGGCGGTGACGCGGTTCATATCCACATCGCCCTGATAGAGCCCGGCGAGGATGTCCTCGACATTCTTCTTCACCGTCTCGGGCGTGATGCCATGTTCTTCGTTATAGGCGATCTGTTTGGCGCGGCGGCGGTTGGTTTCGCCAAGCGCGCGCTCCATCGACCCCGTCACGCGGTCGGCATACATGATCACGCGGCCATCGGCGTTCCGCGCCGCGCGGCCAATGGTCTGCACCAGTGATGTTTCTGACCGCAAAAACCCTTCCTTGTCGGCATCCAGAATGGCCACGAGCCCGCATTCGGGGATATCGAGCCCTTCGCGCAGCAGGTTGATCCCGATCAGCACGTCAAAGGCCCCCAGCCGCAGATCGCGCAGAATCTCAATCCGTTCAATCGTGTCGATATCGGAATGCATGTAGCGCACGCGAATGCCCTGTTCATGCAGGTATTCCGTCAGATCCTCCGCCATGCGTTTGGTGAGCGTGGTGACCAGCGTGCGCAGGCCCCGTTCATTCACGCGGCGGATTTCATCCAAAAGATCGTCGACCTGCATGTCGATGGGGCGGATTTCCACCTCCGGGTCCAGAAGGCCCGTGGGGCGGATGACCTGTTCGGTGAAGACGCCGCCGGATTGTTCGATCTCCCACGCCGCAGGGGTGGCGGACACAAACACCGATTGCGGGCGCATGGCGTCCCATTCCTCGAACTTCAGCGGTCGGTTGTCCATGCAAGAGGGCAGGCGGAAGCCATGTTCGGCGAGAGTGAATTTGCGCCGGTAGTCGCCGCGATACATGCCGCCGATTTGGGGCACGGAGACGTGGCTTTCATCTGCGAAAACAATCGCATGGTCGGGGATGAATTCGAAAAGGGTGGGGGGCGGCTCACCCGGTGCGCGGCCGGTGAGGTAACGGGAATAGTTTTCAATCCCGTTGCAGACGCCCGTGGCCTCCAGCATTTCAATGTCGAAATTCGTGCGCTGTTCCAGTCGCTGCGCCTCAAGGAGTTTCCCCTCGGCCACCAATTGATCAAGCCGCACCCGCAGCTCTTTTTTGATGTTGATGATCGCTTGCTGCATCGTGGGCTTGGGCGTCACGTAGTGCGAATTGGCGTAGACGCGGACGCGCTCCATATTGTCGGTCTTGGCACCGGTCAGCGGGTCAAATTCTGTGATGCTTTCCAACTCTTCACCGAAAAAGCTCAGTTTCCAAGCGCGGTCATCAAGATGGGCCGGCCAGATCTCAAGGCTGTCGCCGCGTACCCGGAACGACCCACGCTGGAAGGCCTGATCATTGCGGCGGTACTGCTGCGCCACCAGATCGGCCATGATTTCGCGTTGGTTGTAGTCGCTGCCCGCCTTCAGATCTTGCGTCATCGCCCCATAGGTTTCCACCGACCCAATACCGTAGATGCAGCTGACCGAAGCCACGATGATCACATCGTCGCGTTCCAGAAGCGCCCGGGTCGCGGAATGGCGCATCCGGTCGATCTGTTCGTTGATCTGGCTTTCTTTCTCGATGTAGGTGTCCGAGCGCGGCACATAGGCTTCGGGCTGGTAGTAGTCGTAATAGCTGACGAAATACTCGACCGAGTTGTTGGGGAAGAACCCTTTGAATTCACCGTATAGCTGCGCGGCGAGCGTCTTGTTCGGTGCCAGAATGATCGCGGGCCGCTGGGTTTCCTCGATCACTTTGGCCATGGTGTAGGTCTTACCCGTCCCCGTCGCGCCCAACAGCACCTGATCGCGGTCGCCATTCAACACACCCTCGGACAATTCCTTGATCGCGGTGGGCTGGTCACCTGCGGGCGAAAACTCCGTCACCATCTCAAAGGCTTTGCCGCCTTCCAGCTTGTGGCGGGATTTCACATTCTCTGCGGTGGCGGCCTGCAAGGCCGTGGCAGCGTCCACATCTGTTTTGTCGGAATGGGCGTAGGGCATGGGCGTTCCTGATCGGTTACGCCAGATTTGTGTGGTTTCAGCCGGAGTTCAAGGCGGCATTCCCTTCGCGTGGCCAGATGGCAGTGATGCTGACAGAAAGTGTCACCCCGGAACGCCCCTCTTGCCCAGACTCTGTTGCCGGGATAGGGCGGACAGATGACGGAACGCGTGACATACGCAAGCCACGCCAAATCGGTGCTGGGGCTGGGCCTGCCGCTGGTGGGATCCCATGTGGCGCAGTTTGGGATCACGCTCACCGATGGGATCATGCTGGGGCGCTATTCGGTCGATGCGCTGGCGGCTGAGGTGCTGGGCGGCACGCTGTTTTTCGTGATCTTCATTGTGGGCTCGGGCTTTGCCTGGGCGGTGATGCCGATGGTGGCCTCGGCGGAGGCGCGCGACGAGACAACCGAGGTGCGGCGCGTCACGCGCATGGGGGCATGGGCGTCGATCCTCTTTGCGGTTCTGTTTCTGCCCGTCATGGTGCTGTCCGAGGGTGTGTTCCTTGCCATGGGGCAGGAGGCAAACACCTCTGCGGATGCCGCGCTGTACCTGTCGATCATGGGGTTTGGGTTGCTGCCCGCGCTGCTCGTGATGGTGCTGAAGTCTTTTCTCGCGGCGCTTGAGCGCACACAGGTGGTGCTTTGGGTCACCGTCGGGGCGGTGGGGCTCAATGTGGTGGTGAATTACGCGCTGATCTACGGCAATTGGGGGTTTCCCGAAATGGGCCTGCGCGGCGCGGCGATTGCGTCTTTGGTGGTGACCACGGCCTCGCTTCTGGTGCTGATGGTCTATGTGGCGCGCGTGACGCCGGAACACACGCTCTTTACACGGTTCTGGCGGCCCGATTGGGAGGCGCTGGGTCAAGTGTTCCGCCTTGGCTGGCCGATCGGGCTCACATCCCTGGCGGAGGCGGGGCTTTTTGCGGCCTCCACCATGATGATGGGATGGCTGGGGAAGGTGCCTCTGGCCGCCCATGGGATCGCGATCCAGATCGCGTCACTGATCTTTATGGTGCATCTGGGGCTCTCCAACGTGGCGACCATTCGCGCTGGTCAGGCATTTGGGCGGCAGGACAGGAACCGACTGGCGGATGGGGCGCTGGTCGTCTTGATGATGTCCATGGCTGTGGCGGTCGTGACGATGATCGCCTTCCTTGTAGTGCCGGAATGGATGATCAAGCTGTTTCTTAACCCTGAAGAGCCGGAACGCGGCGCAGTGATTGCCGTGGGCGTCGGGCTGTTGGCGGCGGCGGCGATGTTCCAGTTGATGGATGCAGCCCAGGTTATGGCGCTGGGCCTTTTGCGTGGCGTACAGGACACGCGCGCGCCGATGGTCATCGCGGCTGTCAGCTATTGGATCGTGGGTGTGCCGGCGAGCTACCTGCTGGGTTTCACCATGGGCTTTGGCGGCGTCGGCATTTGGCTCGGTCTTGCCGTGGGATTGGCGCTGGCGGCTGGCCTGCTTTTGGCGCGATTCTGGATTTGGTCGCTGCGTGATATCGGCACGTCGCAACCCGCTGCTTCACCTTCCTGAAACACTACCGCCGGAGGCATCATGGTTCAGACCGTGAAGTCCGCCCTGTCGGCCCCTGAAATGCGCAACAGCTCGGAAGGGTCGATCCCGAACACGTGCCGTGGCGTGCCCGCCGCGGCCCAGACCCTGTCAAAGTCCAGCAAACGCGGGTCAAAGAACGCGCGCGGCTGGGTCAGGTGCCCCACGGGGGACACACCGCCAATGGCAAACCCGGTCTGGGCGCGGATGAGGTCCGCATCGGCCTTGCCCAGCGGCTCGCCCGCAAGCAGGCTCGCTTTTGCGGCATCGACCTGATTGCCGCCTGCGGTGACGAACAAGATCGCAGCCCCGCTGTCTTCCCCGCGAAAGATGATCGATTTGGCGATCTGATCGACCGTGCAGCCCACCAGATCAGCGGCCATCTGGGCGGTGGTGGCCTGACCTACCTCATCTGGCACTGCGTCTGACCCGGCAGCCAGCAGAGCGGTTTTCACGCGTTTGAGGCTTTTGGACATTGGCGAACTCCTTTCAACCTTCATCCCATGCTCGCCCCCCATTGACCAGAGCGACCGGATCGGCATGACTGGCCTCATGTCCATCGCCGCCCGCATGATCCGTTGCCCGCGCCCTTATGATCCCGAACAAGGGCAGGCCACCCGCGCGCTGTTTCTGGGGCTGGCGCCAGAATGCAGCGATCTGATCGAAGGAGCCGCCGGGTGCAGCCCGTATCTGCGCGCACTGTGCCATAGCGAGGCAGAGTGGCTGCGCGAGGCGCTGGACATGCCAGAGGCCCATTTTGAAAATCTGCTGAACATCGCGGAGGCTGCCCCGCTTGACGAGATGGCCGATGCACTGCGCCAGACCAAGCGGCGCGCGGCGCTGCTTCTTGCGTTGGCCGATCTTGCCGGGGTCTGGTCGCTAAAGGATGTCACAGCGCGCCTGACGCGCTTCGCTGATCTGGCTGTCGGACTCGCACTGCGCGCGGCGATTGAGCCCGAATTGCGGCGCGGTAAAATCCCCGGCCAAACCGAAGAGGATATCGACAGCGCGGCCGGTATGGTCGTGCTGGCCATGGGCAAGATGGGCGCGGGGGAGCTGAACTACAGCTCGGACATCGATCTTATCTGCCTCTTTGACGAAACACGCTTTGATCCCGGTGACTACGACGCCGCGCGCGCCGGTTTCGTGCGGGCCACGCGCAAGATGGCGGCAATGCTGAATGATCGCACCTCTGAAGGCTATGTGTTTCGCACCGATCTGCGATTGCGCCCTGATCCGGCAGTGACGCCTGTGTGCCTCGCTATGGCGCGGGCGGAGGCCTATTACGAAAGTTTGGGCCGGACGTGGGAACGCGCCGCTTACATCAAGGCGCGCGCCTGCGCAGGTGACATCCCCGCTGGCGCACGGTTTCTTCACACGCTGACCCCCTTTGTCTGGCGCAAGCATCTGGATTTCGCGGCCATTGAGGACGCTCACAACATGCGTCTTCGCATTCGGGCCCATAAACGCCTGCCCAAGCGCATCACCTTGCCGGGCCACAACATGAAACTGGGGCGCGGCGGCATTCGGGAAATTGAATTCTTCACTCAGACCCAGCAACTGATCTCCGGCGGGCGCGACCCGGATCTTCGGGTGCGCGGCACGCAAGACGGCATGACGCGCCTGGCTGAGAAAGACTGGATCCCCACTGACGTGGCCGAGGATCTGAGCGATCATTACGCCTTTCATCGCATGGTCGAGCATCGCGTGCAGATGATCCATGACGCCCAGACCCATGAACTGCCGGGAAATGACGACGGGTTTGAACGTCTCGCCGCTCTGATGGATCGCCAATGCGAAGATCTGCAGGACGAGCTGTTGGATCGCCTGACACGCGTTCACACCCGCATTGAGCGGTTTTTCAGCCCCGATGGTGCCGCATCCGATGGGCCTGTTGCCCAGGTCCCGCAGCCGGAGTTGGACCAGACGCTGATCGCTCGGTGGGAAAGCTATCCCGCGCTGCGCTCTGATCGGGCGCGACAGATTTTTCGCAGGCTGCAGCCAGACATCCTGTCGCGGCTGTCCGCTTCGCTTGATCCGCACGCGGCGACGCGCGCGCTGGATGGGTTTTTGTCCGGCCTGCCTGCGGGCGTGCAGCTTCTATCGATGTTTGAGGCGCGGCCACAACTTCTGGATCTTCTGGTGGATATCGCAGGCACCGCACCCGGCCTAGCTGCGTATCTGTCGCGCAATTCGATGGTTTTCGAGGCTGTGATCGGCGGGCAGTTTTTTTCCGATTGGCCCGGTGAGGCAGCGCTGAGGGTGGACTTGACCGAACGTCTCGTGGCGCAAACGGATTATGAGGGCGTGCTCGATGCCACGCGTGCCTGGGCGCGGGAATGGCATTTCCGCGTGGGCGTGCATCATCTGCGCGGGTTGATCGGGTCTGATGAGGCCGGGCGCCAATATGCGGATCTGGCGGGTGCCGTGGTGGCCGCGCTCTGGCCGCGGGTGTTGGCGCAATTTGCCAGCAAACACGGGTCCCCGCCTGGGCGCGGCGCGGCCGTGGTGGCGATGGGGTCACTGGGGGCGGGTAAGCTCAATGCCAGTTCCGATCTTGATCTGATCGTGATCTATGATGCGCCTGGTGATGGCACATCGGATGGCCCCCGTCCCTTACCCACGCGCACCTATTATGCCCGCGTCACGCAAGCGCTGATCACCGCGCTGACTGTGCCCATGGCGGAAGGGCGGCTTTACGAGGTGGATATGCGCCTGCGCCCGTCGGGCAATCAGGGGCCGGTGGCGACCAGTTGGGCCGCGTTCCAATCCTATCAGCAGGATGAGGCCTGGGTGTGGGAGTATCTGGCGCTGACACGGGCGCGGGTTGTGGCAGGACCAGATGATCTGGCGGGCGATATCGAGGGGTTTCGCAGGGGGCTTTTGGCGCAGAAAGGGATGCGAGCGCGCGTGCTGGCCGGTGTCGCGGATATGCGCGCGCGGATCGCGGAGGCCAAAGCACCGGAGGGGGAACTTGACACCAAACTTGGGCCCGGGCGCCTGCAGGATATCGAGTTGATGGCCCAGGCCGGTGCCCTAATCGCGGCCGATGACGCGCGGGATGTACGCGCGGGCCTGGCCGCCGGATCGCGCGCCGGTATTTTCAGTGTCGAGGAGGAAGGCATCTTGCACCGGGCCTATGCCCTGTGTTGGAGCATCACACAGGTGGCCCGACTGCTGGGCGACACCGCGTTTGATCGCGAACGATTGGGGCAGGGGGGCTGTGCAATGCTGTTGCGCGAAACCGGGCATGAGAGCTTTGAGGATTTGCAAACGGGGCTTGACGCGCTGACCCTTGCGGCGGCAGAGATTATCGACCGGGTGCTCAGCTTGCCCGGTGACCAGTTAGGAACGTGAGGCCATGTCGCTTGTCAATCAAAACGACCCGCTTGATCCCAAGGGTCTGATCCGCGAGGCCTATCTGATAGACGGCATCACCTGGGAAGAATGCCGGTCTATCTTCCTCGACTGGGCGCTGAGCTTGCCGGACGGGCAGGATGCACGATCTGCGATCGACGCGATGATGGAGCGTCACGCCCAGGTGGGCGATGGCCATCCGATGACGGATGTTCTGGTCGAAGGGCAACAGGCTTCCGCGCGTCCCAAACGACGCGGCGGATGGCGGTCGCGGGATCGCTGAGCCGTTGTTTTGACGCGGGTAGTGGTTTGCCAAAGTCTTGATATCAAAGGGGAGTGCTGCGTTTTCCCCGCAACGTCAGGCATGAAATTCCCTTGGTATTAACCTGCTTTTGATGTGATTTCGTCTCAATTGCGCCTCAATCCGAAGCCATCCGTTAATCATGAAAGACGGACCCATGACCGCCAAGATCTGTGGAACAGACGCGGGACAGGGCACTTCATGGAACATATGGAGGTTGCCATGACAAAGATTGTAGACGCGGTTTCGAGCGTGCTGAAGACACCCACCAAGATTGCATTCGGCCTTATCGCCGCCGCGGCGCTGAGCGCGTGTGCCTCTGCGCCGGTGGAAACCACACGAAACGCCCCGGCAACGCTGGACCAAGGCCGACTGGTTGCGGGACCCGCACTGTCCTCTTTCGACATTCAATCCGTGGTCGTGACCGTGCCGCGCACATTGAAAGTGTCGGAAAAGAACCGGTTTTACCCGGGCGGTGATATCGTGTGGCGCGAGGACCCGTTTGGGGACCGGTACGCGCAAGTGGAAAGCATCCTGCAAAGCGGGCTGGAGTTGGGCGCGGCAAGCCTGACGGCCGGCACCGTCCCTGTGCAGGTCCATGTGGAACTGACCCGTTTCCACGCATTGACCCAAAAGGCGCGTGCCACTGTGGGTGGGGTACATGACATAGAATTCCTGATGTCCCTGCGCGATCCGGCGACCGGCAAGGCTTTTGGCCCGACCAAACTGGTGAAGGCCGATCTGAAGGCCTTTGGCGGACGCAAGGCTATTGAGGCTGAAATGCGGGGTCATACGCAGAAAGTCCGGATCACGAACCATCTGGCCAAGGTGCTGCGCGCTGAGATGACCACGCCGGAAGGGTTTGTCGCCCAAAACCTCGGCATCATGGGCGCGATCAACGAACTCTGAGCTTTCCGCTCTGACAAAAAGCGCTTAAGGGGACGGCCATGACGCCGTCCTCTTTGCCTGTGATCCGCCTCAAACCCAAAGCCAATACACGGGCCATCCGTCACGGTGCGCCTTGGGTTTTTGACAATGAGGTCGTGACCGACAGGCGTACACGCAAGATCGCGCCGGGCACGATTTGCCTGCTGGAGGATGCCGATCGCGCGCAGGTTGCGTTGGTGGGGGTTAATCCCGGATCGAAGATTTTTGCCCGTGTGCTGGACCGTGATCTGACCGCCCGGATCGACCGAGCGTGGCTTTCGACCAAATTGCAGGTGGCGCTGTCCTTGCGTCAAAAGCTCTATGATGCGCCGTTTTATCGACTTGTTCACGCTGAAGGGGACGGCTTGCCCGGCGTGGTGATCGACCGCTTTGGTGAGTATGCCGTTGTGCAGCCCAACGCCGCCTGGGCGGATAGGCTGCTGGCGGACCTCGTCGATGCGCTGCAAGAGGTGACGGGGGTCACCCATGTGTTGAAAAACGCGTCGGGTCGGGCACGGGGGCTTGAGGGTTTGGACGACGCAAGCGGCGTTCTGGCCGGTCAGGCCCCGGGCGCACCTGTTGAAGTGGCGATGAACGGGGCGGTCTATCTGGCGGATCTGGTGCAGGGTCAAAAGACCGGGATTTTCTTTGATCAACGCCCCAATCACGCCTTTGCGGCCGGGGTCGGGCGCGGCGCGCGCGTGTTGGATGTGTTTTCCCATGTGGGCGGCTTTGGCCTTGCGGCGCTGGCGGCAGGGGCGGACAGCGTGCTGGCCGTCGATGGATCCGCGCCAGCCTTGGCTTTGGCCACACATGGCGCTGCCAGGATGGGGCATCAGGATCGCTTTGCCACGCGGCAGGGCGATGCGTTCGAAGTGCTGACCGCGCTGGCCGAGGAAGGCGCGCAATTCGACCTCGTGGTCTGCGATCCGCCCGCCTTTGCGCCTGGTAAACAGGCGTTGGAGGCAGGTTTGCGCGCCTATGAACGGATTGCGCGGCTCGCAGCACCTTTGGTGGCGAAAGGGGGTATTCTGGGGTTGTGTTCCTGTTCCCATGCCGCCGATCTGACCCGGTTTCGCGCCGCATCGGTGCGCGGGATCGGGCGGGCCGGGCGGCAGGGGGCGCTTGTTCACACAGGCTTTGCCGGGCCCGATCACCCCCAACACCCGCAACTGGCGGAAACCGCCTATCTCAAGGCGCTGTTTTTCCGCCTATGAGAGCGCTTCTGGACACCTGCGTGATCTATCCCACCGTGATGCGGGAGATGCTTTTGGGCGTGGCCCGCGCGGGCGGATTTCACCCGCTTTGGTCGGCGCGCATCATTGAGGAATGGCAACGCGCCGCCGTGAAACTGGGGCCCGACGGCGTGGCCCAAGCGGGCGCGGAGGCCGTTTTGTTGGCGCGGGACTGGCCGCAGGCGGAGGTCACGTGGCCGCCCTCGCTCGAGGCGCGGCTGTGGTTGCCAGACCCGGCGGACGTCCATGTGCTGGCAGCGGCGGTGGCAGGTCATGCGGATGTGATCGTGACGCTCAATTCCAAGGATTTTCCACGCAATATGCTGGCCGAGGAGGGGGTATCCCGCGCTGACCCGGATGCGTTTTTAATGGGGCTTCACGCGGCGCGGCCTCATATGGTGGCGCAGGCGGCAGATGCGGTCCTGGCGCGGGCCAATGCGCTGTCGGGTGAGACCTGGGAGATGCGCAGGCTTTTGAAAAAGGCGCGGTTGCCGCGATTGGGCAAAGCTCTGGCCGCCTGACCGGTCGCTCGTCGCTCCCTTACGGGTGCGCCTCGCGTGCTGCAGCGCGCTGCACGAAATCGAGGAGCTGCCGGGTGGATGGGTCACGCCCCGCGCGTGCGCCGCCCAACGCCTCTTGCATGTCGCGCGCCAGCACCTTGCCAAGCTCCACCCCCCATTGATCGAAGGAATTGATGCCCAGGATCACACCTTCGACAAACACCCTGTGTTCATAAAGCGCCACGATCTGGCCCAGCACGCGCGGCGTCAGCTTTTCGTAAAGGAGCGTGGTGGAGGGGCGGTTGCCAGTGAAGACCCGATGTGCCGCCTGACGGTCCAATTCAGCGCCAGTGAACCCCGCCTTTTCCATCAAGGCCCGCGCCTCCTCCAAGGATCGCCCGCGCATCAGCGCCTCCGATTGCGCCAGACAGTTGGCCACCAGCAGGGTGTGGTGGTGATCAAGCTCAGGTTCATGTCCTCGCGCCGCCACCATGAATTCGCAAGGTATGACGCGCGTGCCCTGATGGATCAGTTGATAGAACGCGTGCTGGCCATTAGTGCCGGGCTCCCCCCAGACGACCGCCCCGCTGCCCGCCGCAACAGGCGCGCCGTCCATCGTGACACCCTTTCCGTTGCTTTCCATCTCCAGCTGCTGGAAATAGGCGGCCAGACGGCTGAGGCGCTGATCATAGGGCAGCACGGCGCGGCTGCCGAACCCGCAAACATGGGAATGCCAAAGCCCGGTCAGCGCCAGCATGACCGGCATATTGTCCTTAAGGGATGCTTGGCGAAAATGGATGTCCATGGCCTCACCGCCTTGCAGAAATTCGGTGAAGAGATCCGGCCCGACGGCTATCATCAGCGACAGACCGATGGGCCCCCACATGGAATATCGCCCGCCGACCCAGTCTTCAAACCCGAAGACCCGCTCGGGCGCGATGCCGAAGGCGGCGGTCTTGTCTTCGGCCGTGGAGAGCGCCGCGAATTGATCGCCGGGATGCGCGACCGCCTCCGCCATCCAGCCGCGCGCCGTTTCGGCATTGGTGATCGTCTCAATCGTGGTGAATGTCTTGGAGGCGACGATGACCAGCGTGCGGGTCGGATCAAGCCCCTTGAGCGTATCGGCAATATCTGCCCCATCCACATTGGACACAAAATGACAGCGCGGCCCGTCATGGTAGGGCGCAAGCGCGAGCGTCCCCATCTCCGGGCCCAGATGCGAGCCGCCAATGCCGATATTGATCACATCGGTGATGGCACCGCCCGCGCCTTGAAACCTGCCGGATCGCACATTTTCGGCAAAGGCCTCCATCCGCGTCAAAGCCTCCCGCACGCCGGGCATCACATCAACGCCGTCGACCATCACCGGGCCGCCGGACAGATTGCGCAGCGCCGTGTGCAGCACTGCGCGCCCTTCGGTTTCGTTGATTTTCTGACCGCCAAACATCGCTTCGCGGCGCGCCTCAACGCCTGCGGCTTCAGCAATCCGCGTCAACCCGTCCCGCGCCATCGCATCCATGGTCGTCTTGGAATAATCAAAGAGCATCCCAGCTGCGCGCACTGAAAACGCGTCGGCACGGGCCTCATCCTGCATCAGCTCCAGCATGGACCGATCCTTTGCAGTTCTAAGCGGCTCCCACATGGCCTACATCCCCTGTTTCATCTTTCCGGAAATACTCCGGGGGTTTGGGGGCTGGCCCCCAAGAGAGCTGCAATGAGCTCACGCGGCCCAATGCACATCGGCGCGATCCAGAAGGGCGGCGATCGGTGCCTCTTCCGGCGACAGGGTTTCCGCAAGGTCAAGCGCATCGCGCTTTGCAGCACCCGTGATCACGACATGCAGCGCCACGGCATCCCGAAGGGCAGGTGCTGAGAGCGTGATACGCGGTTCGGGCTGATCACTCGGCTCCTGCACGCTCAGCAACGGCGCATCGGGGCTCAGGGCGGCGGCCAAACCCGGCGCACCTGGGAAAAGCGACGCCGTGTGCATATCCGCCCCCATGCCCAGAAGACAGACATCGATGGGCAGTTCAGGTTCCAGCGCCAGGGTCAGATGGTCAATCGCCTCATGTGGGGTCGCATCTTCCAGATACAGCGGCACCAATTGCGCCGCCGACGCGGGGCCTGTCAGCAACCGATCCCGCACCAGCGCGGTGTTGGATCGTGGGTGATCCTCCGGTACCCAGCGTTCATCGCTCAAACAGACGCGCACGCGGGCCCAATCCAAGTCCACGGCGCTCATCGTGTCAAAGACAGGCCCCGGTGTTGTTCCGCCCGGCACCACGAAGAGCACGCTGTCCTTCATCTCCAGCGCCTGCCGCAGGTCGGAAGCCAGCTGATCTGCCAGTCGCAGCGCCAGCATGTCGGCGTCCGCGTAGTCGTGAAATCTCATGCCTTGATCTCCCGCCAGCGTCGCCCGTCGCGATGCATCAGCATCAACGCATCGTCAGGCCCCGAACTGCCGGTGACATAGCTGAGCGGTGCGTCCCCGCGGTTTTCCCAGCCTTCGATCACCGCATCGGTCCAGGCCCAGGCGGCCTCCACCTCGTCGCCGCGCATGAAGAGCGTCTGATTGCCCCGGATTACATCCATGATGAGGCGTTCATAGGCATCGGGGAAATCGGCCTCTTCGGGGCCAAGTGCCTCGGCAAATGTCATGTCGAGCGGCACATCCACAAGCCGCATGCCCCCGGGACCGGGTTCCTTGATGGTCACACCCAGCTCAATCCCTTCGTTGGGCTGCAGTTTGATGGTCAGGATGTTGGAATGCCGGCCTGTATCTTCGGTGAAGATCGAATGGGGCGCATCCTTGAAAACGACGGCGATTTCGCTCGCCCTCTCGCGCAGTCGCTTGCCGGTGCGCAGGTAGAACGGCGTGCCGGCCCAGCGCCAATTGCTGACCCGCGCGCGCAAGGCCACAAAGCTTTCGGTTTTCGTGTCGCGATTGCCCACCTGATTTTGGTATCCCGGTCGGTCGCCATCGCCTTCATACTGCCCGCGCACCACGTCATCTGCGCCCACCGGATCGAGCGCGCGAATGACCTTGAGTTTTTCGTCGCGCACTGCATCCGGGGTGAACTTCGCAGGCGGTTCCATGGCGATAAGGCACAATAACTGCATGAGGTGATTTTGCATCATGTCCCGCATCGCGCCCGCGCGGTCATAGTAATCTCCGCGTGTGCCGATCCCCACCTCTTCGGCCACGGTGATCTGGATGTGATCGACATATTGGCTGTTCCAGAGCGGTTCAAACAGCATGTTGCCAAAGCGGATCGCCATCAGGTTCTGAACGGTTTCCTTGCCCAGATAGTGGTCAATCCTGTAGATTTGCTCTTCGGGGAAATGGGCCGCCAAGGCGCGATTGAGCTCCTGCGCGCTGTGCAAATCGCGGCCAAAGGGTTTTTCCACAACGATGCGGGCATCCTGATCGACCATGTCATGGCTTTGCAATTGTTCGGCCAGCGGGCCAAAAAGACGGGGAGCCACCGAGAAGTAATAGGCTCGGATCCGGCCCGGGCGGGTCAGCTCTTTCAGCGCGGGCCAACCTTCATCGCCCAAAGCATCGATTTTGAGATAATGGAGCATCTCCAGGAAGGCTTGCACGCTTGAGGGTTTGTCTTCCCCGTGTTCGCATTCATGGCCTGCGTTGAATTCGTCGATGGCATCGGCTGCAAAGCGGCGATAACCGCCGGTGTTCATGTCAGAACGCGCGGCCCCGATAATCCGCACATCGCCTTCGATCTGACCTGCACAGAAGCGCCGAAACAGCCCGGGCAAAATTTTACGCCGCGCCAAATCGCCGGTGCCGCCAAAAATCACCAGATCGAACGGATCAACAGGGATGACGCGGGAGACCATGATGGGCGCCTCTTGTGGGGCCTTGTCACCTACTGTGTGCACCGGACGAAAAGATGCACATCACGAAGCTGTCAGTGAAAGGCGATTGCAATTTGCATTAAAAAGAACAGGATAAGGGCGGAAAGCAATCAAATTCGGGCTTATCCATGAAAGATGTGGCGGCTGCCCATGCCAATGCTGGCAAATTCGTCGACCCAGAGTTGACGGCCAAAGGTGAACGGCGCGCCCATGTGGCGTTGACCCGACCTGAAACGCTATGGTTCAACACCGGCACGCTGTGCAACATTCAGTGTTTGAACTGCTATATTGAAAGCTCCCCACGGAATGACCGTCTGGTCTATATCACTGAGGCGGAGGTGACGGAATATCTTGATCAGCTGGATGACCGGCAGTGGAACGTGCGAGAGATCGCGTTCACGGGCGGCGAGCCTTTCATGAACCCGCAAATGATCGGCATGGCCCGCGCGCCCCTTGAGCGCGGCTATGACGTGCTGATCCTGACCAATGCGATGCGGCCGATGATGCGCAAGAAGATGATGGATGGGGTGCTGGAGCTGCATCACGCCTTCGGCAAGAAGCTGACGCTGCGCATCTCCATCGACCACTGGAATCCTGAAAATCACGACAAGGAACGCGGCAATGGCAGCTTTGATCGCATGATCGAGGGCATGTGCTGGCTGCGCGACGAAGGCGTGCAGATGACCGTGGCGGGCCGAAGCATTTGGGGCGAAACGGACGCAGAATCGCGCGCGGGCTATCAGGCGCTTTATGATCAATACGGCTTTGACATTGAGGCCATGAACCCCGGCGCCACCGTGCTGTTTCCGGAAATGGATGAACAGGTGGAAGTGCCGGAGATCACCACGGCCTGCTGGGGCATCCTGAACAAATCCCCAAATGATGTGATGTGTGCGTCTTCTCGCATGGTGGTCAAACGCAAGGGGGCCGAGAAACCCGCCGTGCTGGCCTGCACCTTGCTGCCCTATGACGAACAGTTTGAGATGGGCACAACGCTGGAAGAGGCGGAAAGGCCAGTGAGCCTCAACCACCCCCATTGCGCCAAATTCTGCGTCCTTGGCGGGGCCAGCTGTTCGGCCTGAGAGCTTTTGCGCTCCGCGCGGGAGTATTTTGGGCCCAAAAGTAGCTTATGGGTCTTTGCTGTCATCGTGGGGTCGTGTGAGACGGCCAATGGTGAAAGATGTCCGCGGCAGCCAGACATAGCGGGTCTTTTCGCCCATAGTGGGGCGCACCAGCATGCGCAGGAAACCAAACAGGATGAGCACGGCATGGGATGCGGCCAGCATGACGAACATGGCGGCGGGTCCGTATTCTTCGATCAGGGTTGAGGCCACAAGGGGTGCTGCAATCGCCCCCAGAGCAAAGCAGAACATGAGGGCTGCCGCCAGTTCCACGCGTTCTTCTGCGGAGGCGAAATCATTGGCGTGGGCGGCGGCCACGGAATAGATCGGGAAGGACGTGAGGCCGAAGAAAAATGCCGTGAGCATCACGCCATTCGCGCTGAGCCCCTGCAAACTGGCCGTCACGATGCAGCTGATGATGGCCGCGATGGAAAGCCCGATCATCACGTGGCGCCGGTCATACTTGTCGGCCAGCCATCCCGCAGGGATTTGCGCCAAGGCCCCGCCCAGGATGAAGACAGCGAGGAAATAGGCGATTTGATCCACGGCCAGTCCGACGCGATCACCATAGAGCGGGCCGACCATGCGGAAGGTGGCACCAGAGAGCGACGCCACGATCACCCCCATGGCCGCAAGCGGAGAGGCGCGAAAGGCCAGCGACGGGCGCAGGCGCGGGGCGTCGGGCGTCTCCGGCTGGCGGCGTTTTGTCAGCACCAGCGGCAAGAGCGAGGCGCAGCAGAACATCGCAAGAATGTTGTAGGAGACGTAAGACGCAGGCTCGAGCACGGAAATCATCATCTGCGCCACGAGCTGCGCGCCCATGTCCGTCACGCGGTAAACCCCCATGGCACGGCCCCGATTGGCATTGGTGAGCTTGGCATTGAGCCAGGCCTCAATCACCGTGTAACAGCCCGCCACGCAGACGCCCGAGGCCACACGCATGCCCGCCCATGCCCAAGGATCCACCACCAGCATATGCGCCATCAGCCCGATGGTGCCCGCCGCAGTGAAGGCCGCGAAAGCGCGCGCGTGTCCAACCGTGCCCATCAGGCGCGGCGCCCACCAGCAGCCTATAAAAAACCCCAGAAAATGCGCCGAGCCCAGCAAACCGATCTCTGTCGTCGTAAAACTCATCGTGATGCCCGACAGCGCATCAAGCGGGCCCACACCGCCCGACGACAGTTGCATCAAGATGACAGCCAGAAAGAGCGCGGCGAAGGAAATGAACAGGCTCATGGCCTAGCTATGGCATGGCTGATGAAAGGTTTTTAGAGTTTTATGCCTCCGGCGGGAGTATTTATGGAAAGATGAAGCCCTGTCTCCTGCTTCATCTTTCCATAAATACTCAAATACCGAACGCGCGACCGGGCGCTAGCGTTCGATATAGGCGATGATGTTGAGGTCAATCTGGTCGGCGACGAAACCGGGAAAGCCGCTCGCGCCAAAGGAAGACCGGCTGACCGATCCCAAAAGCTGTACGATCAGGCGAGAGCGGTCGGTGCGCGTCGTGCCTTGCTGACGGTAAAGCCCCGCGGTCAGCGTGACAGGGCGGGTGACGCCGCGAATGGTCAAATCCCCGGTGATTTTGGCGCCACGCAAACTGCCTTCGATCCGGGTGGAGATGAATTCGATCGTCGGATGGCTGGCCGTGTGCAGAACGTTGGGCCCTTTCATGGTCGACGTCATGAAGAGCGCGCCTGCATTGGCTTCGGCCGCGTTCAGCGTCACATTCACCCGGCTGCGCGCGATATTGTCGAGGTCAAGTTGCATCACTGCGGCAGAGACCGGCATCCGCCCAAAACGTGGGTTGCCTTGAAATTGATAGGTGAAGCCCACCACCGATTGGTCCATGTCGAGCCGGTAGTTTTCGGGTGCCGCGACGGCAGGGGATGCGATCAGCCAGGCGAGGGCGGTCAGGTATCTGATGAGTTTGGTCATGATGTTGTTGTAATCGGGTTTGACACCGTGACCATTCACAATCTGTCACCCCGTTGCGAGCGCGATGTCAGCGGGGGTCGACAAGATCCATTTCCCGGGGCGACCGCACAGATCCCAATCCTTGGGCGGGGCCGTGCGGGCGCGCAGGCGCGACAGCCGCCAGGCGCGGGTTTCCACGCCATGGGCTTGTTGCATATGCCAGCGCGTCTCGATCCCCGGCGCGCCACCCTGACCGGGGGTTAGCAGCAAAGCGAGCGGCGCACATTGCCCTTCGCGCGCGCCGGTTTCGGCGGCCAGATGCAGCCGCCGCACCGGGGTCATGGCCGGCGGTTCCGGCATCTCGGCCACCACAAGCGGCACCGCACCGCTGCGCAAAACCTCCTCCAGCGTCCAGAGCGTGTCTTCCGCCCGCCGCGCGCTGATAAAGGTGAAGCGCCCGGGATCAGTGAGCGCCAGCATGCCTTCGGGATTGAGGGTCTCCGGCTGCCATGTGGGCGTGATCCAAAAGACCGGCCCTTTCAACGCCCCTGCCACCATCAGCGTAAAGAGCCAGCGCGCATTGCCACAAACCTCATGCGCGCGGGCCTGGGGCAGGGTGATGCCACCCGT
>JBCCCZ010000033.1:0-24393 GCA_039033255.1 Pseudomonadota bacterium | reverse complement strand
GCGAGGCCACCCTCCACCAGGGATGCCGCGAGGGTTTGTGCGTTCTGCACGACCTGCGCCTGATACTCGGCGAAATCTGGGCGCAGCGCCTCCCCAAAGTAAAGTTCTCACTCTGGTGGTTATCGGCGTCACGATGGCTGCATGTGCTCAGCAGCAGCAGCAGCAGCAAGAAGTGATCGTGCCCGAGCCTGTCTTCGACAAGCACGGCAACCCGATCTGATTGGGCGGCCGTTCGGCCGTTTTATCCATCAGATAAAAACTCAAGGGGCTATCACTTCGGTGGTGGCCCCTTAATCGTTTTAGGGCACTTGCGGTCATCGAGTTTTAGGATGCAAAACCAATTGCGCCCTTCGGGTGGGGCAGATATAGCCTGCCCTCAGGCACCTGTAGCTCAGCTGGATAGAGCGCTGCCCTCCGAAGGCAGAGGCCAGAGGTTCGAATCCTCTCAGGTGCGCCACTCTATATTGGGCCTACAGCGCGGGGCGCCACTTGAGGCCTTTGATGACCCCACGGCGCAAACTGCCTCCGATGGGGCGACCTGACCGGTCGGCGTGCAATCGCAGGCTTGATTGTCTGATATCACTTCAGTTTTGCAGGTCTTGGTGTGTGGGCAACCGCTTGTCCCGCGTGGGTTCCATCTGCGTCCATTCCGGCAGGCCGATGAAACGCTCCACCCCGTAAAGCACCAAACAGGCCGCAAGGATGCTCATCACCAGCACCACGCGTTTGGTGCTTGGCGGAGTGTGGGCCCATTTGGCCATGCGGAAGAGCATGCGATAGTTCATTTTTGCCTGCGCTATTTGCGGACTGCCCGGTCTAAATGCTTGAACTTTGAGCGCCAGTCTAAGACATAACGGGGAAGCTTTCGACTGTTCAAGGTGCCGCTCTGCCATGCCACGCCATTCTGAGACCCGACATCTGCCCTTCACGGCGGAGCAGATGTTCGATCTGGTGGCGGATGTGGACTCCTATCCCAAGTTTCTGCCTTGGACGGGGGCAGCGCGGGTGCGCGGCATCACCGAGCGGGGCGATGGTGCGCGGGTGATGGAGGCCGATCTTGTGATCAGCTTCAAGGTCTTCCGCGAAAAGTTTGGCAGCCAGGTGGTGCTTTGGGACGAGGCACGCCGGATTGAAACCGAATACATCGACGGGCCGTTCAAACACATGCGATCCAATTGGGTGTTCACGCCAACGGAGGACGGTTGCACTGTCGCCTTTGACGTGGATTTTGCCTTTAGAAACTTGCTGTTGCAATCCGCAGCTGAAGTTTTTTTCTATGAGGCTATGCGCCGGATCGTACGTGCCTTTGAGGATCGCGCGCGGGTGCTTTACGGATCCTGAGAGAGCGCGTTTTCGAGCAACCCCAACGCATGATCCCGCGCGAGGCGCCGCACCTCCGCTCGGCCCGGCGCGCCGAACTCGACGGTTTCCACATGGGTGGGATGATCGGTCCGTGCGACCCCGAAACAGACCCGGCCTTCGGGTTTGAATTCTGATCCGCCCGGACCCGCGATGCCGGTGATCGACACGCACAGATCGACAGGGGCGTTGCGTAAGGCTCCCTCCGCCATTTCTCGGGCCACCTCTTCTGACACGGCGCCATGGGCGTCGAGCGTGGTGGCACAGACGCCCAAAAGCGCCATCTTCGCGGCGTTGGAATAGGTGACAAACCCACGCTCCACCACGGCGGAAGAACCTGCGATATCGGTCAGGGCGGCCGCCACCATCCCGCCGGTGCAAGACTCCGCCGTGGCGATCATGACGCCCGCAGCGCGGGCGCGCTTCAAAACCGCTTCCGCGCTCATATTCCCAGCACCCCGTGGGCGAGGAAGGCCAGTACCCCCACGCCAATGGCCGCCATCACGCCTGCAAACACGTCATCGAGCATCACCCCCATCGCATCACTTTTCCGATCCGCCCAGCCAACGGGGCCGGGTTTGGTGATGTCAAACAAGCGGAAGAGCATGAAGGCGGACACCCAGCCGGGCCACATATCCATCACGCTCGCCCCGCTATGCATCATGCCAAGTGACACCGGCCAAAGCGCGATCCATTGGCCCACCACCTCGTCAATAACCACGTAGGAGGGATCGTGATCGGGCTTTCCTGCTGTGATCGTCGCGGTGGCCCAGAGACCTGCAAAAAAGGCCAGGACGGTGGCGGTGACCAACAGCGAGGCCCCACCCAACCCGTGCAAGCCCCAAGCCAGGGGCAAGGCAAAAAGCGATCCCCATGTGCCCGGGGCGGGTTTGAGATGACCCACCAATCCAGTGGTGGCAATCATGTAGGCAAGCGCGCGCATGCGGTTAGTTATCGCGGCTTCAAGCCGAGTGGCAAGTGCGAAAAAATCGTCAAGGGCTTTGGGAAAATCGCACAATAATTAAGCGTTGGGTCGCTGGGGCGCCCTTCTAAGGCTTTAATTCATTGTGAAAGTGGGCATGCGCTCCTACATCCATGTCACTGCTCAAGGATTAGGCATATCTATGGTTGCTTTGCCACTCGGCTCTCTGACACCGCCTGTTTTCCTGGCTCCCATGGCCGGGATCACGGATTTGCCCTATCGCAACCTGGTGGCGCAGTTTGGCGCGGGGTTGGTGGTGAGCGAAATGGTCGCGAGCCAGGAAATGGTACAATCCAAGCCCGGCATGCGCGAAAAGGCCGAACTGGGATTGGAGGATGGCAACACCGCTGTGCAATTGGCGGGGCGGGAGGCGTATTGGATGGCCGAGGCCGCCCGCCAGGTCGAGGCGCAGGGCGCACGGATCATCGACATCAACATGGGCTGTCCTGCAAAGAAGGTGACATCAAGCAGCGGATCTGGCGCCAGTGGGTCGGCCTTGATGAAGGATCTCGATCATGCGCTGACGCTGATCGAGGCGGTGGTTGAGGCGGTTGATCTGCCGGTGACGCTGAAGACGCGGCTGGGGTGGGATGACGGCCTCCTGAATGCGCCTGACCTTGCGCGCAGGGCGGAGGCGGCAGGCATTCAGATGATCACCATACACGGGCGCACGCGCTGTCAGTTCTATAAAGGTCAAGCCGATTGGGCGGCGATCCGGGCCGTGAAAGAAGCGGTGCGCATTCCGGTCATTGCTAATGGCGACATCGTGGACAGCGAAACCGCGTGTCAGGCGATGGATCTATCGGGTGCCGATGGCGTGATGATCGGGCGGGGGGCGCAGGGAAAACCATGGCGATTGGCGCAGGTCGCCCACGATCTTTTTGACACCCCTGCGCCTGAGGTGCCAGAGGGGGCAGCACTCGCTGATATGGTCTGCATGCATTATGATGCGGTGCTGTCGTTTTACGGGGCCGAACTGGGCCCCCGCGTCGCGCGCAAACATCTGGGTTGGTACATGGACGGGGCGGGCACAGACCCTGATCTGCGCAAGGCGATCCTGACCGAACGCGATCCGGGCCGCGTCATGGATGGGCTGCGCCGAGCGATGATCACGGAAAGGCTGGCGGCATGAGCGCGGCTGATCTGATTACCCCGGATGAGGCGATCTGGATTTCGCTGCCTGTTCCGGCCGTCATCGTCGGCCCGGATGACGCGATCATCCGCCTGAACCCGTCGGCAGAGGCGTTTTTGCTGTCTTCGTCCAAGACCATCATTGGTCAGCCGATCTGGGACCGTTTGGCCGTCGATGCGCCGCTTGAGCAGGCGATGGAACGGGCGCGCAACAATGATGCGCCGCTCTTTGTCAACGATGTTGACATTGGAACCGGTGATCGGGCGCCAATACAATGCAACCTTCAGATTGCCCCGGTGGCGGGCGCGCCTGGGGCGATGCTTATTCTGATTTCACCGCGCGAATTGGCGGGTCGCATCACCCAGAGCAAATCAGTGAAGGCGGCGGCGAAATCGGCCATCGGGATGGCGGAAATGCTGGCCCATGAGATCAAGAACCCGCTGGCGGGGATCACCGGGGCGGCGCAGTTGCTGTCGATGAATCTGAGCGCGGAAGACCTTGAATTAACAGACCTTATCGTCAGTGAAAGCCGCCGGATCGTGAGCCTGCTGGAGCAGGTGGAACAGTTCGGCAATGTCACCGCGCCGCGCATGGAGGCGATCAATATCCATGACGTACTGGACCGCGCGCGACGCTCGGCCATCGTGGGTTTTGCCGCCGATATGACCGTGCTGGAACGCTATGATCCGTCTTTGCCGCTGGCCTTGGGTGACCCCGATCAGCTGTTGCAGGTGATCCTCAATCTGATCAAGAACGCCTCTGAGGCCGCGAGCAGTGAAGGCGGCACAATTGAGCTGAAAACCTATTACGAACAGTCACTTCGCGTGCGAAATGGCAATGGCGAAAGCGGCAAGACACTGCCTTTGCAGATCGAGATTATCGATGACGGCCCCGGCCTGCCGCCCGAGATTGCCGCAGATGTGTTTGAGCCTTTCGTGTCAGGCCGTGAAAACGGCACCGGTCTTGGTCTGGCGCTGGCCGCGAAGATTATCTCGGACCATCAGGGCTGGCTTTCCGTCAGTTCCGCCCCCGGGCGCACCACATTCCGCATCTCGCTGGCCCGCGCGCCAGCCAACATGACACCCAAAGGAGAGGATAGCTAATGGACGGCACGGTTCTTGTCGCAGATGACGATCGCACGATCCGAACGGTTCTCACACAGGCGCTGACGCGCGCGGGCTGCAAAGTGCATGCCACCTCGTCGCTGACCACGCTGATGCGGTGGGTGTCGGAAGGCAAGGGTGACGCGGTGATCACCGATGTGATGATGCCCGATGGCAATGGGCTGGAGATGTTGCCCAAGATCGCCACCGACCGGCCCGGCTTGCCGGTGATTGTCATTTCGGCGCAGAATACGATCATGACGGCCATTCAGGCCGAAGAGGCGGCGGCCTACGATTACCTCCCCAAGCCCTTTGACCTGCCCGATCTCATGAAACGCACCGCGCGCGCCATCGAGGCGCGGGGGCGCAGTTCTGCCGCACGGCCGGAGGCGGAGGACAAGCCCGATGAGCTGCCGCTGGTGGGCCGGACGGACGCGATGCAGGGGCTTTACCGTGTGGTGGCGCGGCTCATGAACACGGATTTGCCGGTGCTGGTGACGGGCGAATCCGGCACGGGCAAGTCACTCATTGCCCGCGCGATCCATGATTTTTCCGACCGTCGCACGCTGCCTTTCGTGACGGTGGCGCCGGCCGATCTGGCCGATCTGGAAGGGCCGGCCAAGGTGATGTCGCGGGCCAAGGGCGGCACAGTGGTGATTGATGAGGTGGGTGATCTCGATGTGGATGCCCAGGCTCGCGTGGTGCGCATGATGGATGCGCCGGGTGATCATGTGCCGCGGTTTATGGCGACCAGTTTGGGGCGCCTGGCCGACAAGCTTGACAGCGGTGATCTGCGCGAAGACCTTTACTATCGCCTGTCGGGCGCGGTTGTGGATGTGCCCGCCTTGCGCACGCGGGTCGATGACATTCCGCTCTTGGTCGAACATTTTATGACCCGTGCTGAACGCGATGGTGCGCCCGGGCGGACACTGTCGACGGACGCGATGGAACTGATGCGCGCCTACAGCTGGCCGGGCAATGTGCGGCAACTCGAAAACATGGTGCAGCGCATCGGCCTCACAGCCCGGGGTCTGGAGATCACGCGCGCCGAGGTGGAAGGCGTTCTGGGCAATCAACCTGCCGCCGCACCGGTGGTTGGGCAGGGCGGGGGGGAGAGCCTCTCGGAATCGGTGGAACGCCACCTGAAGCGCTATTTCGATCTGCACGGCAACACCCTGCCGCCGCCCGGACTCTACGCGCGGATCCTGCGGGAGATGGAGATGCCGCTCATTGAGATCGCGCTGGACGCCACGCGCGGAAATCAAGCGAAATGCGCCGATTTGCTGGGCATAAACCGCAATACGCTGCGCAAGAAAATCACCGATCTGGATATTCGCGTGACACGGCGGCGCAAGTTGATGTAAAACTGCAACAGCACTGTTGCTGAGAATCGCGGAACGAACCGTGCTCAGCTAGATGTTGAGGTTGCCTGAGCAGGCATCAACTAAGGGTCGATGAGAGGTCGGGGGATTGAGCGTGGCCGTGAAGACACGCCAGCTGTCTTGGGATACTGTGAGCCGTATCAGGCGCTTACGTCGTGTGCAGACCGCCGCGACGTTCTCGTTGGCCGTGATGGGGCCTGTTTTGGCGCTGCTCACCTATCTTGTGATGGGCCCGCTGGATCAGGGCGCATCCAGCAATTACCTGCGCTTCGTGCTGCTGGTCGACCTGATCTACATCATCATGGTCGCAGCCCTCGTGTCGCAAAATTTGCTGCAGATGATCTCCGCACGGCGGCGCAGATCGGCAGGCTCCCGCCTACATTTGCGCCTGACGGGTGTCTTTGCGGGCATGGCCCTTTTGCCCACCATCACGGTGGCAGTGTTTGCCACTTTGTCGGTGAATATGGGCCTTGAGGCGTGGTTCTCAGATCGTGTCGGCCGTGTGGTCGACAATTCCGTGTTGGCGGCCCAAGCCTATGAGGATGAACACCGCCGCGATCTTGTAACGGATGCCGAGGCGCTGGCGTCTTTGATCAACGCCACCCACCGCGCGGCGCTGTTTCTGGATGACGGAGAGCTGCGTCAAATCCTGACCCGCGGCCAGCGGGGCATTCAGCGGGGTCTGCGCGAAGCCTATGTGATTGACGGCACCGGCGATCTGCGCGCGCGGGGGGAACGGTCTTACCTCTTTGACTATGAGCGCCCCACGCAAGCGCAGATATCTGAGGCGCGGGAGGCAGGCGTTTTGGTCATTCAGGACTGGGACAACAACGAATTCCGCGCGCTGATGCCGTTGGAGGAAATCACGGATCGCTATTTGTATGTCAGTCGCGCGGTGGATGGCGCGATCTTGAGCCTTCTTGATGAAACGCAGGAAACGGCCGTTTTCTACCAGCAACGGGAAAGTGAACGGGGCCGTGTGCTCTTTGAATTTGGCCTCCTATACGTGGGCTTTGCCGTCATCTTGATCCTGGCGGCCATTTGGTTAGGCATGTGGTTTGCCGAGCGTTTGTCGCGGCCGGTGGGGCGGCTCACCTCTGCGGCGCAGCGCGTGGGGGAGGGTGATCTGGATGTCCGCGTGCGGGAAGAACACGGCGATGATGAGATCGCGCAGCTGTCGACATACTTCAACCAGATGACACGGCAATTGAAAGGCCAGCGCGACCGCCTGCTGGCAAACACTGAACAGATCGAACGCCGCCGCAGACTGTTTGATTCTGTGCTGGGATCGGTGTCGTCAGGCGTGGTGGGTTTGGAATCCGACGGTCGGGTGGCCTTTGTGAACCGTGCGGCCGAACGGCTGCTCGATTGGGATGATGACGCGCAGCAATCGCTGGCGCTGAGCGTCGCCATCCCTGAGTTTGCAGGCCTCTTTGAAAAGCTGCAAGCGACGCCCAGTGGCTTCGTGCAGGACGAGATAAAGGTCAGCCGAGGCGGGCGGCAGGAGAACCTTCTGGTGCGCATGTCCACGCGGGTGCGGGGGGATGAAGGATCGGAGGGTTACGTGGTCGCCTTCGACGATGTCACCGATCTGGTCACCGCGCAGCGCATGGCCGCATGGGGCGACGTGGCCCGCCGCATTGCCCATGAAATCAAGAACCCGCTGACGCCGATCAAACTGTCGGCGGAGCGGATCAAGCGCAAATTCGGCCGGCAGTTAGAGGAAACGGAGGCCGAGGCGCTGGAGCAGCTGACCGATGTCGTGGTGCGGCAAACTGATGACCTGCGGCGCATTGTCGATGAATTTTCCAAATTCGCCCGCATGCCGGAGCCGCAGACGCGGCATGAGGATCTCGCGGCGCTGCTGCGCGAGGCGGTGGTGCTGCAGGAAGCGGGCCAGCCGGATGTGCGGTTCGTGACGGAGTTCCACGGCGATGCGATCTGGTCGGACGTGGACGCGACGATGATTTCCCAGGCGCTGACCAACCTGATCAAGAACGCGGGCGAGGCGATTGAGAGCTTGACTGCGAAAGGCGCCCCAGAAGGGCACGCGCCCCAAGTGCACGTGACCAGCCGGGTGGAAAAAGACGCGGCGATCATTGAGATTTCCGACAACGGCATTGGCTTGCCGGAGGATCGCTCTCGCCTCTTTGAGCCCTATGTCACGACGCGGGAAAAGGGCACCGGCCTCGGCCTGCCCATCGTAAAGAAGATCATCGAAGAACATGGCGGATCGCTGTCTCTGGAGGATGCCGATCCTTTCGAGGAGGGTGCACAGAGAGGGGCCAAAGCCGTCATTCGCCTGCCCATTCTGGCGGGCGCTCCTGAGACCCATTTGAACGAAACAAAAGAAGCAGTGTGAGGATACTATGAGCGACATTCTGATCGTAGACGACGAGCGCGACATCCGTGAGCTAATCTCGGATATTTTGAAGGATGAAGGGTTTACGACCCGGCTGGCGGGCAACTCCGACGAGGCCATGGCGCAGATCCATGGCGAACAGCCTGCACTGCTGATCCTCGATATCTGGCTCAAAGACAGCAATATGGACGGGATCGATATCCTGAAGACCGTGAAACGCGATTATCCGGATGTGCCGGTGGTGATTATTTCGGGCCACGGCAATATCGAAATTGCGGTCGCGGCGATCAAACAGGGGGCCTATGATTTCATCGAAAAGCCCTTCAACATCGATCAATTGCTGGTTGTTATTCGGAGGGGCATGGAAACGAGCCGCCTGCGCCAAGAGAACAACGCGCTGAAGCGGCAGGGCTCGGAGCCTTCGATTATGCTAGGGGACAGCCCGGCCTACCGGACGATGATTTCGCAGTTGGACAAGGTGACCAAATCCAATGGCCGCGTGATGCTGAGCGGGCCGTCGGGCTGCGGCAAGGAACTGGCCGCGCGGTACATCCATGCCAATTCGCTGCGGGCCGACGGGCCGTTCGTGTCGGTGAACTGTGCGACAATTGAGAGCGACCGGATGGAAGAGGTTCTTTTCGGGCGCGAAAGCGATGAGCGCGGGGTGGAAACGGGGCTTCTGGAGCAAGCCAATGGTGGGGTGATCTATTTCGACGAGGTGGCGGATATGCCCACCGGGACGCAGTCGAAGATCCTGCGCGTGCTTGTCGATCAGACCTTCCTGCGCGTCGGCGGGGCGGACAAGGTGCAGGTGGATCTGCGGGTCATTTCATCGACCAGCCGGGATCTGGAAGCAGAGATTGAGGCGGATCGGTTCCGCCGCGAGCTTTATCACCGTCTGAACGTGGTACCGATTGATGTGCCGAGCCTCGAAGAGCGGCGCGAGGACATCCCCGTTCTGGCCATGCATTTCATCGAGACGCTGCATCGCGATCAGGGCCTCGCCACGCGCGGTATCAGCGGCGAGGCAGGCGCACTTTTGCAGACCATGAGCTGGCCGGGCAATGTGCGCCAGTTGCGCAATGTGATTGAGCGCGTGTTGATCCTGGGCGACGGGTCGGGCGATATCGAGGCGCGTGAGCTGCCTGGAGAGACCGAAGCGCCCACCGAGGACGGCCGCGTGGTGCTTTCAGGGACCATCGCGACCATGCCTTTGAGAGAAGCTCGGGAAGCTTTCGAGCGGGAGTATCTGCTGACCCAGATCAATCGTTTCGGCGGCAATATCAGCCGGACGGCGGAGTTCGTCGGTATGGAACGCAGCGCACTTCATCGCAAACTGAAGTCGCTGGGCGTTGTGACCGGAAACAAGGGCGCGATGCAACGGCATGAGGCGGCTGAATAACACCTGCCGACGCACATTTTTTCGCAGAAAAAATGCCGCCAACGTTGGCGCAAAATTTTTTGAAAAAATTTTGGGGCGCTCAGTTCGACGGTTGGCGCGGCGTGGGTTTGGCGAGTTCCCGGTCGATCAGCCGCTCGAACACGCCGCGTGGTTTGGTGCCGCGGGCCAGCAGGTCATAAAGCACCGGCGTGACAAAGAGCATCAGCATGCTCGACATCAAAAGCCCCGCGACGATCACCGTCCCGATGGCAGAGCGGCTTTCGGCACCTGCGCCCGTGGCCAGAACCAAGGGCAAAGCGCCCAGAACCGTTGAAATGACCGTCATCGCGATCGGTCGTAAACGCAGGGCGGAGGCGCGCAGCACGGCCTCGCGGGCTGGATAACCACGGTCACGCAGTTGGTTGGCGAATTCCACGATCAGGATGCCGTTCTTGGCCACCAGACCCACCAACAAAATGATGCCAATCTGGCTGTAGATGTTCAAAGTCATCCCGCCTAGCGCGATGGCATAAATCGCTCCGGCCAGTCCCGCAGGCACCGTCAGCATGATGGTGAGCGGGTGTGTGAAGCTTTCAAACTGGGCCGCCAGCACCAGAAATACGATCACCATCGCCAGCACCAGCACGAATCCCACGCCCGAGGATGTATCTTTGAAGGTCTTCGATTGTCCTTCATATCCCAGCTTCGCGCTGGGCGGCAGGATCTCCTCTGCGGCCGCCTCGACCTTGTCCAACACGGTGCCGAGATTGAAACCGGGGGCAACCGCGCCGGACAGTTGAATCGAAGGCAGGCGATCAAAGCGGCGCAGCGACGGCGAGGCCGCGTTTTCCCGCAGGCTTACCAGCGCGCCCAACGGCACCAAGGTTTCACCGTCGCCTGCCCGGATGAACAGGTTGTCGATATCGGACGGCGCATCGCGGTCGGATTTTTCCGCTTGCAGGATCACCGGGTATTCGCGCCCCAGGCTCACAAAACTCGTCACCTCGCGAGAGGCCAGCATGGTTTGCAACGTGGCCGCCACGACCTCAATGGGGATGCCCAGATCATCCGCACGGTTGCGGTCAATATCCAAGTCGAGCTGGGGCAGGTTTTCTTCAAAGTTGATCTCGGGGTTTACCAGGCCGGGAATATCTTGCACGCGGTCCAGAAGGGCGGTGGCCCATCCTTCCACGCGTTCAAAGTCCGGCCCCCCGATGACCACCTGTAGGGGTTTGGATGATCCGCGCAAACCAAGGCCCGCAGGCGTCACTGGAAACCCCCGCGCCACGGTCACGCGGTTCATGTCGCCGCGCAACTCTGTCACCAATGTATCCACGCTTTTGGTCCGCTCCTCCCAAGGCACCAGGCGGTAGACCACAAAAGAACGCCAGGCCCGGTTCTGCCAGCCGGTGAAGGTGAAAACAGTTTCCACCACGCCCTCCTCCACATGGGGGGCAAGGATGTCTTCCACCTGACGTGCGGCCAGATCAGAGTATTCCACCGTGCTGCCTTGCGGGGCGGTGAGCGGCACAAACCCCACGCCGCGATCTTCCTTGGGGGCCAGTTCGCGCGGCAGCGTGTCATAAAAAAGCGCGGCACCAGCGGTCACCGCGCCTGCGAGCACCAGGACCACGAGCGGCATGCGCAGGGCAGAGGCAAGCAGGCGATGATAGACCGCGGCGAGGCCGCGGATTTCGCCTTGGCCCTTGGGGCGCGGCTTGCTTTTTGCCAGAACGCGAGAGGCCAGCGCAGGGCAAGCGGTGAGCGCCACGAATGTCGAAATCATCACCGTGCCCGCCAGCACCCAGCCGAATTCGACGAAGAGCTGACCGACCTGACCGGGCATGAAAGAGAGCGGCACGAATACGGCAATAAGCGTGATCGAGGTGGCGATGACGGCAAAGGTCACTTGCTCGGACCCGCGCAGGGCCGCGACCAGCGGGGTTTCACCGTTCTCGATCCGGCGCTGGATGTTTTCCAGCACCACGATGGCATCATCGACCACCAGCCCGATCGCCAATAGCAGCGCCAACAGAGTGAGCGTGTTCACCGAAAACCCCCACGCCCCGATCAGGATGAAACAGCCGATCAGTGAAACGGGGATCACCACCGCTGGCACCAGCGTGGCGCGCGGGGATCGCAGAAACAGCAGGATCACCAGCACCACGAGGCCCAGAGAGATCGACAGCGCAATCAGCACTTCGCGGATGGACGCGCCGACGAAAAGGGCATCGTCAGAGCCCACGATGATCTCCATCCCCTCGGGCAGGGTGGGGGTGACAAGCGCAATTTCTTCGCGCACGGCTTTGGAAATGGCCAGCGTGTTGGATTGGCTTTTGCGCAGAACGGCAATGCCCACCGCGTCGGTGCCATTGGTGCGCACGATGGTGGTTTCATCGGCCACACCCGCCTCCACCCGCGCCACATCGCTAAGGCGCACCGGATAGCCCGCCACCCGGTCGATCACCACATCGCGGAAATCATCGAGGCTCGAAAGCCGCGAATTCAGCCGGACAGAAAGCTGCCGGTTTTCCGATTTCAAAACGCCCGAAGGCAGTTCCAGGTTGTTGCGCCGCAACGCGCTTTCCACATCCGCCACGGTCAATTGCCGCGCGGCCAAGGCCCGTCGGTCAAGCCAGATACGCACCGCGAAGGGGCGGTCGCCATAGATCCTGAGGTCGGCCACGCCATCTATCGTGGCCAGACGGTCGGTCAGAAACCGATCGACATAGTCCGTGATTTCCGCCGTGGTCATGCGCGACGACGTGATCGCCAGCCGCATCACCGGGTCGCTGTCAGCATCGGCTTTGATCACCCTTGGGTCGTCGGCCTCCTCGGGCATGCGCGGGCTGACACGACCCACCGCGTCGCGAATATCGGCGGCGGCGGTTTCAATGTCGGTGCCCTGGTCAAAGGTCAAGCGGATGATTGAGCGGCCTTGACGGCTCTCTGAACTGATGGAGCTCAGGCCCGTCGTGGCCGACACCGCTCCTTCGATGAGCTCGGTGATGTCGGTGTCGATCACCTCTGGCGAGGCGCCTTGATAGGTGGTGTAGATCGTCACGCTGGCCTGATCCACATCCGGTAATTCGCGAATGGGCAACGTCTGCAAGGCGCCGAGGCCAAACACCACCAGCAAAAGTGAGGCGACAGCCGCCAGCACAGGGCGGCGCACGGCGATTCCGGGCAAGCTCATGTGTCACCATCCGGTGCGGGCACGGCATCTGCGGGCGCGTCCAAGACGCGTATCGCTTTGCCGTCGGACACCCGCGCCAGCCCGCTTACGATCACCTCTGCGCCCTCTTCAAGGCCTTGCGTGATGGCGACCACGCCACCCTGGCGCTGGCCGGTGGAGACACGCAGTCGGGCGGCTTTGCCGTCCTCGGCAAGAAAGACATAGGTTTCGGCAGCCTGAAACACGATCGCTTCTTCGGGCACGACGACGCGTTCCGTCTGGCTCAGCGTCAGGGTGAGAGACATGAACATGCCCGCAGGCAATACGCTGTCGGGGTTGGGGATGATGGCACGGGCGCGGAACGAGCGGCTCACTGGATCGATCCGGCTGTCGAGGGCCGCAATCTGGCCGCCAAAGCTCCGACCCGGGAAGGCGGCGGAGCGGGCCGTGATCTGCTGTCCGATCCGGACGGAGGCGAACAGCGTCTCTGGCAGCGAAAATTCCACCTCCACATCGCTGAGATCATCGAGCGTGGTGATCATCTCGCCTTCCCCGATCCAGGCGCCGGGATCGATTTCCGACAGACCAACAATGCCGTTGAACGGCGCGGTGATGGTGCGGTTGGCATAGCGTTGCTCGGCCCGGTCCAGCTGGGCGCGGGCCTCAGCAAGACGAGCGGTGGTGTCCTCCAGCGTGGCTTGGCTGACGGCGGCCGACCCGATAAGCTGTTCCACCCGCGTAAGCGCCTGTTCGCGTTCGGTGACGCGGGCGCGGGCTTCGGCCAGATCGGCGCGTTCGATATTGTCATCCAGCCGGACCAGCAGATCGCCGCGCTGCACGCTTTGGCCCGGGGCGATCATCAATTCCACCACGCGGCCATCATCTTCGGGCACGATCTGCACTGATTGGCGCGCGCGGCTGGTGCCCACGGCCTCGACCGTTTGGGCCATGATCTGGGTGGTGGCGCGGGCCAGTTCGACCGTGATGGTGGAGCTTCGGCTGAGGGTAAAGGCCTCCTCTTTGGGGCGGTATTCCTGCCAGGCCAGGTAGCCCCCATACGCCAGTCCTGCAAAGAGGCACAAAAGCAGGATTTGCTTGCCGACCGAGCTGTCTTTGGACGTGGTTTTGGACATGGTTTCCCCAACTGGCCTGGCATATGGCTCAGGCCAATGCAGCTAGCCTAGCGGATATGGCGGCGATGTCTACGACGGGGCGGTGTTACGGGCCGGTCCGCTGGCATCAAAAAACCGAGAGGCCATGCAGGGATCACATTTTGTTTGAAAAAGATGTGGGGCGCTTACCGTCTCAGATCGGCCGCCAAAGCCCGCATCTGGTCCAGGGGCAGGAACCCCCGCAGCAGACGGTTTTCCATCACAAAACTGGGCGTGCCGTTGATCTGCAGCGCTTGACCCAGAGTGTGGTTGGCTGCGATCACGTCACTCACATCCGGGCTGTCCATATTCTCCACAATGGCCCCGCCATCCAGTCCAAGCGCATCGCCAAGACGGGTCAGGGAGCGTTCGGTATAATCACCTTCAAAGGCCAGCAGCGCGTCGTGGACCGCCTTATAGGCATCATCGCCTTCCATCTGCAGCGTCGAGATGGCAAAGCGCGAGGCCATGAGGGATTGTTCGCCAAGAATAGGGAACTCCTTGACGACAATGCGGATATTTCCGTCGGTTTCGACCAGTGCCTCCACATCCGGCGCGGCGCGGCGGCAGAAGCCGCAGCGGTAGTCGATGAATTCCACCAGGGTGATGTCGCCCGCCGGATTGCCGCCATTCCAGCTATGGTCGTCGTTGAAGATATCCTCGGCATAGCTTGCCACCAGCCCTTCATCGGCCTGCGCCTGAGCCACCGCATCGCGCTGTTCGAGCACGGCCACGGCCTCCATGATCACTTCGGGGTTTTCCAGCAGGTAGTTGCGGATCTCCGCGCGGAAAATCTCGCGCTCGGCCTCGGACATGTTGTCAATGTCGAGCGCCACAGCCGGGGAGACAAGGCTGAGCGCGAGGATCGGCGCGGCAAGGCGTTTGGTGATGGATCGGATCATCTGAACGGTCCTTTATTGGCTTTCGCAGCGCTTAGATCATCCGGCGTCGAAGACCAAGGGGTCTGGGTCTTTTCGTTTCGGATCGCGCATCCTATGAAGTGCCCAGATCATAGGAAAAAATCCATGCGACACTCAAGCCGATCCCAGGTTGATCCCTTTATTGTGATGGACGTGATGGAGTCCGCGCGACAGGCGGAGGCCCAAGGGCGCCACATCATCCACATGGAGGTGGGCCAGCCCGGCACGGCGGCGCCCGCAGGCGCGCGGGCGGCCTTGGCCGCGACCATGCAGAGCGATCCCATGGGCTACACTGTGGCGCTTGGCCTGCCGGCGTTGCGGTTGCGGATCGCGAAGCTCTACCATGATTGGTACGGGGTGGATCTGAACCCTGACCGGGTGATCGTGACATCGGGTTCGTCAGGCGCGTTTCTTCTGGCGTTTTCTGCGCTTTTTGACAGTGGCGACCGGGTGGGCATCGGCGCGCCGGGCTATCCCAGCTATCGCCAGATCCTGAAAGCGCTGGGGCTGGTGCCCGTGGATATCGAGACCGCGCCGGAGAACCGCCTGCAGCCGGTCGCGGGGGATTTGGCAGGCCGTGATCTGGCCGGGTTGATGGTGGCGAGCCCGGCCAACCCGACGGGGACGATGCTGGATTATGCTGCGATGAAAGCGCTGATTGAAGCTGCGCAGGAGGCAGGTACGGCGTTTATCAGTGACGAAATTTATCACGGCATCGAATATGAGGCCAAAGCCGTCACGGCGCTGGAGATCAGCGATGACGTTTACGTGATCAATTCGTTTTCCAAGTATTTTTCCATGACCGGATGGCGCGTGGGATGGATGGTGGTGCCAGAGGCGCATAACCGCACGGTGGAGCGGTTGGCGCAAAATATGTTCATCTGTGCGCCCCATGTGAGCCAGGTCGCCGCCTTGGCCGCGATGGATTGCGACGCGGAACTGCAGGCCAATATGGATGTCTATCGCGCCAATCGCGCGCGGATGCTGGAGGGGTTGCCAGCGGCGGGCTTTGACCGCATCGCGCCGCCTGACGGGGCGTTTTACGTCTATGCGGATGTCTCAGACCTAACCAGTGACAGCCGGGCCTTTGCGACAGAGATTTTGGAGCAGGCGGGCGTGGCGGTGACGCCGGGGCTGGATTTTGACCCGGAACGCGGGGCGGGGACCTTGCGGTTTTCCTATGCCCGCAGCATGGACGATATCGCGGAAGGGCTGAGGCGATTGCAGGCGTTTATGGCGGGTCGTTGAGTTTTCATGCGCTTTTGTGCCGAGTTTGGGCAGGAGCTTTTTGTGACCAAAAAAGAAGCCTGTAGGCAATTGAGCGCAGGTGGTGTATCCTGCGCCCAACGACCGATAAAACGGCAGGGCAGTATGATCAGGATAATTTGGCTTTTGGCGGTGGCGCTGTGCGTCGTGGCGCCTCGGGGCGCGGTGGCCTCTGACTTTTCAGGGCTGGCGCGGGTAATGGTGGAGACGTCCCATATTGAGGATGTGTCAGGCGGGGTGGCGATCACGCTTGATCTGACACAAGGCGTGCCGTTTCGCGTGTTCACGCTGGCAGAGCCAGAGCGTCTGGTGATGGATTTCCGCGAGGTAGACTGGACCGGGGTGGACCCTCAAGTCATAGACCGCGCCGAAGGTGTGTTTGCGATGCGCATGGGCGCTTACCGGCCTGGTTGGTCGCGCATGGTGGTGGATTTGAATGCGCCATTTGCGGTGGCCACGGCCAATGCGGAGATTGACGAGGAAACCGGCGCGGCGCGCGTGGCCGTTCGTTTGCAAGAGGTCGATCCGATGACCTTTGAGGAGCGCTCCGGCGCCCCCAAGCTGCCGGGATGGGCCGCGCCGGAAGACGGGGTGCCGCCTGTCCATATGGGGCGCCAGACCGGTGACAATCCGCTTCTTGTCGTGCTGGATCCCGGCCATGGCGGCGTTGATCCGGGCGCCGAACGAGGCGGGACCAATGAGAAGGAATTGATGCTGCGCTTTGCCCGTGAACTGCAAGAAACGCTCATCCGGGCTGGGGGCTTTGATGTGGCGATGACGCGAAGCGAGGATATGTTTGTATCCCTCGACCGGCGGGTGGCGATTGCCCATGATCTGGGGGCAGATGTCTTCATCTCGCTTCATGCCGACGCGCTGACCAATGGGCGGGCGCACGGGGCGACCGTTTACACACTGTCGGATACAGCTTCGGACGAGGCCAGTGCCGCTCTGGCCGCGCGTCACAACCGGACGCAAATTCTGGCCGGGATCGACCTTTCAGAACAAGATGACGTGGTGGCCGATGTGCTCATTGATCTGGCGCGCACGGAAACGCAGCCGCGATCCGAGACGCTGGCCAAAGCGATCCGAGGCGGTATTTACGACCAAAACCTGCCGCTCAACTCGCGGCCTTTGAGGTCGGCGGGCTTTTCGGTGCTGAAATCGCCCGACATCCCGTCTGTACTGGTAGAGATCGGGTTCATGTCGAGCGAGCGTGATCTGGCCAATATCCAGGACCCGGATTGGCGCGCAAAGATGGCGGCGGCCATACGGGATGCGCTCAAGGCATGGCGGATTGCGGATGCGGCCTCGGCCAAGCTGGTGCGGCAGTAGGCCCAAGACATAGGCGGTGAGACGCCTTCAAAACGGCGTTGTGTTTTGACGCCGTTGGCCTTGCTGAATATATGTGAATTGAGATCAAACAGGGGAGCTGGCCGATGCTGCGTGGCATCATGTCTTTTTTCGGATCGATCTTCAGTCTGCTGACGTTGGTGGTGCTGATGATCGCGCTCAGTCTGGGCGCGGTGTTCTTTGTCTATGGCAAGGACTTGCCCAGCCATGAAAGCCTCGCCAATTACCAGCCGCCCACGATCAGCCGGATCTATTCGACCGAAGGGCGGATCATCGATGAATTCGCCGAAGAGCGTCGCCTGTTCACGCCCGCTGAGGAAATCCCCGATCTGGTGAAACAAGCCTTTATCAGTGCGGAAGACAAGAATTTCTACAACCACGCGGGCTATGACGCGCGCGGGATTGCCGCAGCCCTGGTGGAAGCGGTGCAATCGCGCGGGCAGACCCTGCGCGGTGCCTCGACCATTACCCAGCAGGTGATGAAGAACTTCCTTCTGTCGGGTGACCGGCGCATTGAGCGCAAGATCAAGGAAATTATCCTGGCCACGCGGATCGAGGATACGCTCGATAAGGAAGACATTCTGGAGCTTTACCTCAACGAGATTTTCCTTGGGCAGAATTCCTACGGTGTGACAGCGGCGGCGCAGACATACTTCAACAAGGGCCTTGATGATCTGGCGCCCCATGAGGCGGCGTTCCTGGCGTCCATGCCCAAGGCGCCTTCGGATTTTCACCCTGTGCGGCAGAAAGAGCGGCTTCAGGAACGCCGCGACTTCGTGCTCGAGGAGATGTTTGAAAACGGCTATATCAGCCGTGAGGTGATGGAGGCAGAGCTGGCCGAGCCCGTGCGGTCGGTGCAGAATGACGATTTCGCGCCCTTCCGCGAAAGCCTGCCACCGCGCGATTACTTCACCGATGAGATCCGCCGTCAGCTGAGTCAGGATTTCGGGGAAGGGGAGTTCTTCACCGGCGGTCTGGCCGTGCGCGCTACAATTGATCCCGAATTGCAGGTGGAAGCGGCCAATGCGCTCCAACGGCAATTGGAAACCTATGACCGCAACCGCAAAAAGTGGCACGGCACGGGACTTGTTCTGCCCCCGGAGGTGCTGGAAGGCGATGCCTGGCGGGCGGCCCTTGCTGATGTGGACGTATCGAGGGATGTGAACCTCAATGGCCAGTGGTACCCGGCGGTGATCCTTGAGATCGGGGATCAGCGTTTGCGTGTGGGCATTGAGGGCGTGGAGGAAACCGATGCGGAACCTCATGTGATTCCGCGCAAGGATATCGGCTGGTTGCCGGGGAATTTTCAGGACACGTTCAAACTGGGCGAAGTGGTGCATGTGCGCCGTATGACGGCCGATGATGATGGGTCCTTCATTCGGTGGACGCTGCGGCAGGTGCCTGAGGTGCAAGGCGGGTTTGTGGCGATGGACGTCAATACGGGCCGCGTTCTGGCGATGCAGGGGGGCTTTTCCTACCAGCATTCAGTTTTCAATCGCGCGACGCAAGCACAGCGCCAGCCGGGGTCGAGCTTCAAGCCCTTTGTATATGCCGCGGCATTGGACAGTGGCTATTCGCCCGCGACCATCGTGATTGACGCGCCCATTGAAATCAACACGCCCCAAGGTCTTTGGACGCCGCGCAATTCGACCAATCAGTTCTATGGTCCGACACCCCTGCGCACCGGGATTGAGATGTCGCGCAACCTGATGACCATTCGTCTGGCCCAGGAGGTGGGCATGGATGTGGTGGCCGATTATGCCGAGGATTTCGGCGTCTATGACGATATGGGCGCGTTTCTAGCGAACTCTTTGGGGTCGGAAGAGACCACGCTTTACAAGATGACAGCGGCCTACGCGATGTTCGCCAATGGTGGCGAACGGGTGGAGCCCACGCTGGTGGACCGGGTGCAGGACCGCAACGGGCGCACGATCTACAGCCATGACAGCCGCGAATGCCTCGATTGTGACAACGCCAATTTGAGACCCGGCCAAGCCCCCGCAATCCGGACCAACCGCCAGCGGGTCATGGATGAAATTACCGCCTACCAGATCACCTCTATGATGCAGGGCGTGGTGGATCGCGGCACGGCCTCTGGCGCGATCAACCTGCCGGTGCCCATCGCAGGCAAGACCGGCACCACCAATGACGCGCGCGATGTGTGGTTCGTGGGCTTCTCAAGCAATATCGTGGCGGGCTGCTACATCGGTTACGACCAGCCGCGCAGCCTTGGTCGGGGCGCGTTTGGGTCGTCCATGTGCGGGCCGGTGTTTCAACGCTTCATGACCAAGGCGATCAAAAAGCATGGCGGTGGCCGGTTTGAGGTGCCCGACGGCGGCCGCTTCATCAAGATTGACCGCTTCACGGGCGCACGGTTGCCAGAGGGCGCAAATGGCACCTATGTCGTGGCGGAGTTTTTCCGCGACGGGGAAGAGCCTCTCTTTGGCTACGTGTTTGATGGCGGGTTTGCGATGGGCAATGATTTGCAGCTTTTTGAAGAAGACAGGTATTCCGATGACGGCACCGTGCCGACGACGGACACCGGACAATCGAGCTTTGGTTCGCTCAGTTCCGGTGGGCTTTACTGATAGAGCCCAAAATGGGGCGGGAAACGGCCCGATCGTGCGGCGCCAAGACCTGATAGTGTGGGCCGTGGCGCGAGGACCCTTTCAGAGTGCTCACGATTCGTTCCTGTTTTCTAAAATTTGAAGCTAAATTAGAAACAATTTCGAAATATTCCTTAAACTGGCCACTCGCTGCCGCGCGGCGAGGCCGGTTTTTGTGGCCAAATTCTGGCAATGTGACACTGAATTCGGGTTTCAATTTGTGCGCCGAAACGAAACGGTTGTTTGGCGGTCTGATCCTGCAAGGGGGCTGAATTTGCACAGCCTATGATTGAAAGGCAATTGGTTTCAAGTCACTGCCATTGCGAGAGGTCAGGGGTACACTCAACCTATTGGGTCATGTGTTTCCAAAATAAAAACATTCCGCCGTGAAAATCTGCGCAAGGCGTGACCGAAATGTGGCTTTTTCAGGGACAAATTTCACTTCCCCCGCGCCACGTGCTTGGCTAAATTTTATCAGTGCCCGACTTGGGGGGCACGACGTGGTTTGGGGCGACCGACTTGGGCGACGTGACGCTACGTTGCACCGGAGAATGGTTGACGATTCGTCGAACGACCTGCAGTGGATAGGCGGCCTTTTGGGGAGGCGCGCAAGACTGACCGGCGCAGTGGCTGAGCGATCGCTCAGGTGTGTTGTGAGTGAAGTGAGTGCCAGTGGAAGGGAAGGACATGCGAATGACCGAGAAGATGAAAACCGCCAAAACGGCGGATGCGATCGCGTTGCCCAAGGTTGTACCTTGCTTCACGCCGGGAACTGTCATTGCGACGCCGACGGGTGAAAAGCCGGTTGAAACCCTGGCTGTTGGAGACCGCGTCCTGACCCGGGACAATGGTTTGCAGGACATCAGGTGGATCGGATCCAGTCGGTTGACAGCTCAGGACCTTAAGGCGTCACCCGACCTGCGTCCGGTGCTCATCCGGTCCGGAGCGTTGGAGCATGGGCTGCCTGAGGCCGACATCCTGGTCAGCCCGTGGCACAGCGTTCTCATCCAGAGCGCTGCGACGCGCATGTTTTTTGACGAAAACGAAGTTTTGGCTGCCGCAGCCGATCTGACCGGGATTGACGGGGTGGATGTGGTTGATGCAACCGACGTGACATACATCCATTTCATGTTTGACCGCCACGAGGTGGTGTTGTCGAACGGGTTCTGGTCCGAAAGCCTGCGCCCTGATGCGGCCGTGCTGGCCAGCATGGGGGAGGCGCAGCGCAACCAAATTTTGAAGCTTTTCCCCGACTTGCAAAATGTGGAAGGCCAACAAGCCTACCAATCCGCACGGCGGTCGCTGTCCCGGGCGGAAAGCCAATTGTTGATGAAGTAACGAGTGATGCAGCCAGGCCTGCGACGCGTGTTTGTCGATACGGCCTCGTGAGACCGGTGCGGGGGTTGCCGGATCTCAGTGAAGACAGTCTCGGTGGTATAACCGAGGCTGTTTTTACGTGTGATGGCAGGATTTGAGTATTTTTGGCAAGATGAAACGGGGCGATTTGCGATCAGGCCGCCCTTGGGGTTCGGCTCAGAAAGGTGATGCACAAGATCACTGTCATGACCGCATAGGCCGTCCAAGCATTTGAGGCCAAAGATGGCAGCCCATGGACCAGCAGGATACCATTGCCGCCCGGAATTACGGCCGCAGAGGCGCCCATCAGGGTGCCGCCGATGAGGCAGCGCGTGAATTCGCCCAGTTTCGGCCCGCGCAGTTGAAATTGACGGGTTCGAACGGCCGCCGTACAGCCCCCCACGAAGAGAGCCGCGGCGCTGAGCCACAAAAGCAGATCGTTTTTGGGCGCGCTTTGGCCCGCAAGGACGCTGGCATGACGCGACAGCAGTCCCATATGGGTCCAACCGCCCATAACGGCGTAGAGCAGCCCGCTGAACACCCCGATGATCAGCATCGCGCGAAACGGGCCCAGACGGTCTTGTTCCGAGCCGCGCAGGTCCTGCCACCAGACGCGTCCGCGTTGTGCCACGGTGACCAGCACGATGGCGAGAAAGACCGCAACGACCGCCATGGCAAACGGGGTTGGATCATAGAGGCTGGAGAGGACGGGCGTGTCGTGGAACGTTCTGATCGGTTGGAAGGCCAGCGTGACCGATGCCCCCAGCGCCGCGCCCACCAGTGTCATGGCATAGACCAGCCTGCCGCCGGTCAGATGCCCAAGGGTGCCGAAGGCGCAGGCATTGTTCACGCGCGCGCCAATGGCATAGATCCCCCCGGCCGCGACAGCGGTGACCGATGCAGGGTAACTGAGCGACAGCATGGCCGTGTCGGGCAGGGCCCAGTGCAAGGGAATAACAACGAGCCCAGCGGCAGCCACGGCGACAGCGAAGGCGCGCAGCCGTTTGGAGCGGCGCTGCACAACGAAAGCGTGGGTGGCTGCGACCACGCAGATGCTGCCGCGCCGGATGGTGTAGCCGATGATGAAGGCCAGCGTAACGACGAGAACGGGAAGGAGGGCGGCGGTCATGGCGCGGACCCTATCCAAATCGAGATAGTGCTGCCAGTCACTATCCGCGCGGGCGCCCGCCTTCTGGGTCAAAGAGCGGCTGTGTGAGCAGGCGTGCGGGGCGCATCTCTCCGAGGATTTCGATTTCTGCGGTCAGGCCATCTTTGGCGGTCTCGCGTGGGATGAGCGCCATGGCGATGGATTTTTCCGCGAAATGGGAATAGCCGCCGGAGGTGCAGAAGCCCTGGACCTGTCCGTCGATCCAGACGGGTTCGTAGCCGTGGACATCGGCGTCGAGGGCATCCACTTCGAAGGGCACCAGCGTGCGGGCGGCGCCTTTGCTGCGTTCTTGCTCGGCTGCCGCACGACCGATGAAATCGGTGTTCTTGGAGAACTGGATGAAGCGGTCCATACCCGTCTCACCCGGTGTGTAGTCGGGGGAGAATTCCGACAGCCAGGAGCCAAAGAACCGGTCAAGGCGCAGGGACATCATGGCGCGCATGCCGAAGGGGCGCATGTTGTGCGCTTTGCCCGCTGCCCAGAGCACGTTCCAAAGGGCGCGTTGGGACATCGGGTTGCAGTAAATCTCATAGCCCAGATCGCCGGTATAGCTGACGCGCTGGATCAGGCAATCGACCATGCCGATGGTGGCTTGGCGCACATCCATGAAGCGCATGTCCGTAAGATCATCGCGGGTGCAAGCGAGCAGCACATCGCGGGATTTGGGGCCTGCGATCTGGAAGCCATTGAGGCGATCCGAGATGTTTTCCACGCGCACGCCCGTCGCTTCGTTCTGTTCGAACCAGCGCATGTGATAGCTTTGCGCGCCGTAGCTGGCCGTCAGTTGGAAGGCGGCCTTAGACAGGCAGGAGACGGTGAAGTCGCCGATGAGGCGGCCCTTGGGGGAGAGCATCGGGGTGAGGGAGACGCGGCCTTGTTTGGGGATGCGACCGGCCATGATCCGGTCGAGCCAGTCGCGCGCTTTTTGCCCTGTTACCAGATACTTACCGAAATTGTGGACCTCATTGATGCCCACGCCTTCGCGCACGGCTTTGACCTCGCGCGCGGTGGCCTCCCACGCGTTGGAGCGGCGGAAGGAGGGGGTCTCAAAACGGGGCTCATCCCCTTCCGCGAAGTAGTTCACGACCTCCAGGCCGTACTGATGGCCCCAGACCGCGCCCATGCCATCGAAGACGTCATACATGGGCGTTGTGTTGAAGGGGCGCGAGGCGGGGAGTTCTTCGTTGGGGTAGGCCACGGAGAAGCGTTTCTGGTAGTTTTCTATGGATTTGGGCAGGGTGTAACCGGGCGTGATCCAGTCACCGAAGCGGGAGACATCCATGGCGGTCACGTCGCGTTCGCATTCGCCATGGGTCATCCATTGGGCGAGCATGAGGCCGACGCCGCCGCCCTGGCTGAACCCGGCCATGACACCGCAGGCGGACCAGTAGTTGCGCAAGCCCGGGACGGGACCGACGAGGGGGTTGCCATCGGGGGCGAAGGTGAAGGGGCCGTGGATGACGGATTTGACGCCTGCGCGTTCCAGCGAGGGGAAGCGGTTATAGGCGAAGTTGATGGAGTGTTCGATCTTGTCGAAATTGTCGGGCAGGAGTTCGTGGCCGAACTCCCAAGAGGTGCCGTCGATGGCCCAGGCTTTGCAATTTTGTTCGTAAAAACCGATACATAGCCCGCGGCCTTCCTGACGGAGATAGCTTTCCCCGGCGGGGTCCATGACGTGGGGGTGTTCGCCGCCTGCGTCG
>JBCCCZ010000032.1:0-24650 GCA_039033255.1 Pseudomonadota bacterium | reverse complement strand
TTCGAAGATTTTTGAAAAACAATTTCAAAAAAATTGTGATGCGCGGCGGGCCTGCGTACAACACCCTCAGCTTGAAGGAGGAGCGTATCCATGAGTCTTCAAAATCCGGTATTCATTCCAGGGCCCACCAACATTCCCGAGGCGTTGCGCCGGGCCTGTGATCTGCCAACCATCGATCACCGCTCCTCTGCGTTCCCGGCGCTGCTGGCCTCCGCCCGTTCGGGTGTGCAGTCTGTGATCAAGTCGACATCCGCGCAGGTTTTCATCTTCCCCTCCACCGGCACCGGCGGGTGGGAGACGGCGATTGCCAACACGCTTTCCCCGGGTGACACGGTTCTGGCCGTGCGCAACGGGATGTTCAGCCACAAATGGATCAAGATGTGCCGTGATTTCGGGCTGAACGTGGTGATGACCGAGGTCGCATGGGGCGAAGGCTTCCCGGCCAATTGGGCCGAGGCGCAATTGGCGGCAGACACGGACCACACCATCAAGGCCGTTCTGGCCACGCAAAATGAAACCGCGACGGGCGTGACATCCGACATCGCCGCCCTGCGCGGGGCGATGAGCCGGGCCAACCATCCCGCGCTGTTGTTCGTGGATGGGGTGAGTTCCATCGGTTGCATGGATTTCCGCTTTGACGACTGGGGCGTGGATGTGGCCGTGACCGGGTCTCAGAAGGGGTTCATGCTTCCGGCGGGGCTTGGGATTGCGGCGTTTTCCGCGCGTGCCATGGCGGCCACGGAAAAGGCCGGCCTGCCGCGCGGGTACTTCAACATCGCGGATATGGCAGCGGCCACGGCGGCTGGGGGCTATCCCTACACGCCGTCCTATGGCCTGCTGAACGGCCTCAACGAAGCCTGCGACATGTTGCTGGAAGAAGGTTTGGACAACGTGTTCGCCCGGCATGCCCGGATCGCAGAGGGTGTGCGCGCAGCAGTGCGGGCCTGGGGGTTGGAGATGTGCGCCACCTCACCTACCCTTTATTCCAACACGGTCACGGCGATCCGCACGCCGGAGGGGTTCGATGCCGGGCGCATCGTGTCCCATGCGGAGACCGCCTATGGCATGTCCTTTGGTGCCGGTCTGGGCGATGTGGCGGGTCGTGTGTTCCGCATTGGCCATCTGGGCAGTCTGACAGAGGCCATGGCGCTGAGCGGGCTGGCCACGGTGGAGATGGTGATGTCGGATCTGGGCCTCGATATCCCACGCGGGGCGGGGGTTGTGGCCGCGCAGGATGTGTACCGCCTGGGAAAGTCTGAACAGTTTCTGGAGGCGGCGGAATGAAGGATATGGCCGTAGATATCCCCACTTATGACGACATGCTGGAGGCCCACGCGCGGATCAAACCGCATATCAGGCGCACGCCAGTGATGACGTCGGACCACCTGAATGGTCTGACCGGCGCGCAATTGTTCTTCAAATGCGAGAACTTTCAGGAACCGGGCGCGTTCAAGGTGCGCGGGGCGACCAACGCGGTCTTCGGACTGGATGAGGGGCAGGCGAAGCTGGGCGTGGCGACCCATTCGTCGGGCAACCATGCGTCCTGCCTCAGCTATGCGGCCTCTCGCCGGGGTATTCCCTGCAACGTGGTCATGCCGCGCACTGCGCCGCAGGCCAAGAAGGACACGGTGCGCCGCTATGGAGGCATCATCACTGAATGTGAGCCCTCCACCACCAGCCGTGAGGCCACCTTTGCCGAGGTGCAAGCCGCAACAGGCGGTGATTTCGTACATCCCTATAATGACCCACGCGTGATTGCGGGGCAGGGGACCTGTTCAAAGGAATTCATGGAACAGACCGAAGGCCTCGACATGATGCTCGCGCCCATTGGCGGGGGCGGCATGATTTCGGGCACCTGCCTGACCCTGTCGACGCTGGCGCCCGAGGTGCAGATCATCGCGGCAGAGCCTGAGCAGGCCGATGATGCCTATCGCAGTTTCAAAGCGGGCTACATCATTGCCGATGACGCGCCCAAGACGATTGCGGATGGGCTGTTGGTGCCGCTGAAAGAGCGGACTTGGCATTTCGTGTCCAACCACGTGACGGAGATTTTCACCGCCTCCGAGGAAGAGATTATCGAGGCGATGAAACTGACGTGGAAGCATCTGCGCATCGTGATGGAGGCGTCTTGTGCTGTGCCACTGGCCTGCATTCTGAAGAACCCTGATTATTTTGCCGGCAAGCGCGTCGGTGTGATCGTAACTGGCGGCAATGTGGATTTGGACCGCCTTCCTTGGACCCTGTGAGGAGACCTGAGATGAAAGATCTGACCCAATATAGTGAGCTTGAAGTGGGCTATGACGTGCCTGCGATCCCGGGCATGGATGAGGCGGATATTCAGACGCCTGCTCTCGTGCTGGACCTTGATGCGCTGGAGCGCAACATCAAGAAGATGGGCGATTACGCCAAGGCGCACGGCATGCGTCACCGGGTGCATGGCAAGATGCACAAATCCGTCGATGTGGCGAAGTTGCAGGTGGAATTGGGCGGGGCCTGCGGGGTCTGCTGTCAGAAGGTGAGCGAGGCGGAGGTGTTCGCGCGCGGTGGCATCAAGGATGTTCTGGTGTCCAATCAGGTGCGCCACCCGGCCAAGATCGACCGTCTGGCGCGGCTGCCCAAGCTGGGCGCGCGGGCGATTTGTTGTGTGGACGATATCGCCAATGTGACGGATCTGTCGGCGGCGGCGATCAAGCATGGCACGCAGATTGAATGTCTTGTGGAAATCGACTGCGGCGCGGGGCGCTGCGGTGTGACCACGACGCCTGAAGTGGTGGAGATTGCCAAGGCGGTTGACCGGGCTGCGGGGCTGAAATTTGCGGGGATCCAAGCCTATCAGGGCGCGATGCAGCACATCGACAGCTATGAGGATCGCAAGGCCAAGATCGACGTGGCCGTGGCCATGGTGAAGGACGCGGTGGACACATTGCGCACGGAAGGGCTGGACTGTGACATCGTCGGCGGTGGCGGCACCGGGTCCTATTATTTTGAAACCAATTCAGGGGTTTACAATGAACTCCAGTGCGGATCCTACGCGTTCATGGATGCCGATTATGGCCGTATCCTGGATCGGGACGGCAAGCGGATTGACGAAGGCGAATGGGAAAACGCGCTGTTCCTGCTGACCTCGGTCATGAGCCACGCCAAGGCGGACAAGGCCATCGTGGATGCCGGGCTGAAGGCGCAATCGGTGGACAGTGGGTTGCCGGTGATTTTTGGGCGGGATGACGTGGAATACGTCAAATGTTCGGATGAGCACGGCGTGGTCGCGGACCCGGATGCGGTGTTGGCTGTCAATGACAAGCTGAAGCTGGTGCCGGGCCACTGTGACCCCACCTGCAACGTCCATGATTGGTATGTCGGCGTGCGCGGCGGCAAAGTTGAAACGCTCTGGCCGGTGTCTGCGCGCGGGAAGGCATTCTGATGGACGGCACAGGCTTGAACCAACATGAGCTGGCGATTGTCCCCGAGGGGATGATTGCCGACATGCTGACCAGGGACGCCGCATTTGACGCGGTGGAGAAGGTCTTTGCCGCGATGGCCGCGGGGGATGCCTACAACTTTCCCGTGGTGCGGGAGGCGATTGGCCATGAAGACGCGCTTTACGGCTTCAAGGGCGGGTTTGACCGCGCGGGTGGTGTGCTGGGGCTGAAGGCCGGTGGCTATTGGCCCAACAATCTGGACCGGCGCGGGCTGATCAACCATCAGTCGACAGTGTTGCTGTTTGATCCCGATACGGGCCGGGTGAAGGCGATGGTGGGGGGCAATTTGCTGACCGCTCTACGCACAGCGGCGGCGTCTTCGGTGTCTTTGAAGCATCTGATGCGGAAGGACGCCAAGGTCTTGGGCATGATCGGGGCGGGCCATCAGGCGACGTTCCAGCTGCGCGCGGCCCTTGAGACGCATCGCTTTGAGAAGGTGATCGGCTGGAATTACCACCCGGATATGCTGCCCAATATCGCGGAGGTCGCGACTGAGGCCGGTGTGCCGTTTGAGGCGGTGGATCTGCCGGGCATGAAGGCGGCGGATGCGATCATTTCGATCACCTCGTCCTTTGATGCCACGCTGCTGGCCGAGCATGTCAGCCCCGGGTGTCATATTGCCTGCATGGGCACGGACACAAAGGGTAAACAGGAACTGGCGGCCGATTTGCTGGCCAAGGCCACGGTATTCACCGATGAGGTGGCGCAGTCGGTTTCCATTGGTGAGGCGCAGCACGCCATTGGCGCGGGCTTGATCACCGAGGCGGATATCCAACAGCTGGGCGCGGTGATCAACGCCACCCATCCGGGGCGGACGTCTGAGGAGGAGATCACGATCTTCGATGGCACCGGTGTGGGCCTGCAGGATTTGGCTGTGGCCGGGTCGATTGTGGAGGTCGCCGTGGCGCAGGGGCAGGCGACGGTTGTGCCTATCTGACGCCACAAACCCAACAGAGCGGCTTCGCCAGACCCAGGGTGGGGCCCTCCTCTCGGCGATTGCTCGCAATCGCCTGCCCGGCAGCGGACGAAGGCGCGGCGGGCTACGCCCTTGGTTCCGCGCCGGGGTCTCCGCCTTTGTCGGACGACAACTGTCGTCCAATCACGGTGGCAGGAACGGCATCCAGCCCATCCAGCATCTCCCACAAAGTGGTCCCGTCATCTCCCAACATCGCTGCCGACTTCTGACGCAAGCGCTGGGCGAGGGCACCTTCCTCCATCGGCTCCGCCAGATCATGCCACAACGCTATCTCTAAGCCGTCATTCAACCGCACTACACCCACTGCCTGCAAATCCGTCACGGCCTCATCGCCAACCACCTCTACCCGCCGCGCAAAATCCACCAGATCCGCATCTCCGGCCAAGGCATCGCGATACACCCGATCATCCCCTGTCGCATCCCCGCGCAGGGTCATGCCCGCCAGCCACGCATAGCTGAACTTCACCTCTAGCCCCGTGCGCGGGCGCTTGATGTCGCACACCTTCAACCAGCGGTGGTTCGTCCTGAGGGTGATCGCCTCCACCTGATCCAGCGCAACGTCACAGCCCAAAAGCGCCTCGATCATCGCATGCGTGCCGTGGCAGCACGCGTGAAGCTTGTATTTGTTGTCCTCAAACAGAAACCGGCTGGGCCGGGCCATCTCTGCGACTTCAGGTGTATGCGTTTCCACGAACCCTTGAGGCCCAAAGATCCCGTCATCGGCAGAGGTGAATCCAAGCCTGGCAAGGGCCGCACATTCCACGCCATTCGCGGCGGCAATCCCGGCATTATAGGGCTTTCCCATCGTCCCGAATTGCGATTTCAACCCCGAGGCGCGCGTGCCGCAAAGGCTGAGCGCCACACGCATCTGATCGCGGTTCAGCCCATAGATCCGGCCCGCCGCGACAGTCGCGCCAAAGGACCCGCTGGTGGCCGTCTGGTGAAAACCCAGATCGTAATGCGCCCGGCCCAGCACTTGACCAACCCGGATCGCCACCTCGGACCCCACGAGAAATGCGGCAATGGTCTCACCCGCGCTCGCGTTCACCTCTTCGGCGGCAGCCAGCGCAGCCGGGTAGATCGCCACGGACAAATGCCCCACATGGGCAAAATGCGTGTCATCGTAATCCAGCGCATGGGAGGTTGCACCATTGACCAGCGCGGCCATACGGGCAGGGGCTTTGGATCCGCCCATCATGGACGCAACAGGCGTTCCCCCTTCGTTTGCCGCCATGGTGCGCAGTTTGTCCGCCAGTGGTTCATGTCGTCCTGCAATCCCGCAGGTCATCCAATCAAGCAATGAGTACCGCGCCAGCGTCACAGCCCGTGCCGAAAAGGCGTCTTGCGATGTCGCCGCCAGATCAAGAAGGCTTTCCATGAACTGCATTCGGGCCTCCCGGCGCGGCTGAAGTCATCGGCGATCTTTACCACATGACCCTGTATCAATGCACGCGCTCATGCATCGCTTTGAATGGGCTGGAGTAACGTCACAGGACGCACGCACTCAGAACGCAACGACAGGGTTCTCGAGCCGATTGAGTGTGAAGATGGGCCAGCAGGTCCTCCAAAGGCAGGGCGGACGAAAAAATCTTCATGATGCATCCCCCATGGTCAACCGGCGCCAGACGATCATTGGGGTCACGCGCGCAGGTTAATCTGTGCAGTCGCCCAAGGAAAATTCATCGCCGACTATATTAGCAACGCCGAGGCTGGAAATATTTCATGCTACTCCGCCCAAAGAGATGCCGATGCCGTCGGCCTTTTGTCGACCACGACCCGTATCGTGTGCATTCAAGACGACACGGCGCAGGCCGCAGTTTGACAGGATGTCTCGCAACGTCTGCTCCTCCAGATCGACCGATCCCGTCTACCGTTTTACCCCGGGCGATTTGTGGCCGCTGGAACACGGACCGTCAAACGGCCCAGTCACCCCTATTTCAGTCAGGTCGCGGGCGGTGGCCCATTGACGTTACTCAAAGTCAATGAAGTTCGGCAGTCGCAGCGGGCGCATTTCACGGTTTAGTTTTGCAATTCCTTCTGCCAGGGACTGCTATGCGGCGTCCCTTAGCTCTGCGCTCATGATCAGCATGCGCAGGTCCTGATCTGCGGCGTTGGAAAGGCTGACATGGCACAGCTGATGCCGAAAGTGTTTCGAAAATCGATTTAATACAGTGTGTTAAGGGCAACTGTTTTTGCAGCCATATTCCCGAGCATCGCAATCTATCCAGCGCTTGGGTCGCGCGTGGCCTCCCGTTGCATCAACCCATGAGGGGATCTGGCGCAATCCAATGATTTGAGAGTGGCTGTGTGGGCGGCGATAATCTAAGTCATTGATTTTATTGGAGGCGAGTACCGGAATCGAACCGGTGTACACGGATTTGCAATCCGCTGCGTCACCACTCCGCCAACTCGCCGCCGTGAGACCTGCTTCGCTTAGCGGATCGAGGTTTCCTGTGCAAGGGTTTGCCTGCTGGCCCGTAACGGGCCGCGCCTAAATGAATGATTATTCAAAAATTTTTGTTTTTGCTCTTTAGACCGGCTGTGGTTTCGTGCGAGAAATTTGAACGCGCTGGGGTTCATTGCAAAACTGTTTGCCTTCGGCCGCCGCGCGCGCGACAAGAATGCCAAAGCCGGTTTATAGCAGCAGACCGGCAAAGACCTTTGGGATGCGACCCAGAAGCGGAGACGATGATGGTTGTTCAGAGCCAAATTTCCAGCACCAAGCGCCGTGGGTGGTTGCAGCGTGCGACTGTGGCAGGTGCGGCAGCAATGGTGATTGCGGCGATGGCTTTGCCGCGTCCGGTTACGGCAGAGACACTGGCGCAGACCTTGTCGGACGCCTATGAACATTCGGGGCTGCTGGATCAGAACCGCGCCCTCTTGCGCGCCGCTGATGAAAACGTCGCACAAACCGTGGCCGGTTTGCGACCTATCATCAACTGGACCGCAGATGTTACGCGCACGTTCGGACGGGCAAGTTTAAATCAGCTGTCCATCCCCACTGCCGACACCGACTTCAATGTCGCCATTTCCCTTGACCTGCTGCTTTATGACTTTGGGCGTACACAGCTTCAGATTCAGGCCGCGAAGGAAACCGTCTTGGCCACCCGCGAGCAACTGCGCGGTATTGAACAGCTCGTCCTGTTGCGCGCTGTGGCGGCCTATATGGACGTGCGTCGGGAGGGTGAACTTGTCGCAGTACGGCAAAATAACCTGCGTCTTCTTCGAGAAGAATTGCGCGCAGCTGAGGACCGGTTTGAAGTGGGTGAGGTTACCAGAACCGATGTCGCCCTTGCAGAAGCCGCGCTTGCCTCAGCCCGTGCAGGTCTTGCCGTGGCTCAGGGCAATCTGACCCAGGCGGTGGAAGAGTTTACCGCGGCGGTTGGACGTCCGCCGGGCAATCTGCAACCGCCTGGACCATTGCCGCGGCTGTCCGGCGATATTGACGGTGCCAAGTCCATCGCCGTTCGCAAACATCCCGATATCCTTCGCGGCAGGTTCGAAGTTGCCTCTGCGGAGCTGACAGTTGCAGCTGCGGAAGCTGCGATGAAGCCCAGGCTGAGTTTTACGTCTCGGATCGGCACGTCGGAAGAAATCGGCGAAAGCGACAACAACCGTGTCGGCAGTTTTGGTCTGGAGGTCACCGGGCCCATCTATCAGGGTGGTTTTCTGACGTCCGCTGTTCGACAGGCCATGGCGCAGCGCGATTCTTTGCGCGGTGCGCTCCATGAAACCCGCCATGAGGTGGTGCAGGATGTGGGCAATGCCTATTCTGTCCTTCTTTCGGCGCAAGCCAGCCGTCAAGCGGGCCTCGAACAGGTGCGCGCGGCCCGGGTGGCTTTCCAAGGCTTGCGGGAAGAAGCGCAGTTGGGCGCACGGACCACGCTTGATGTTCTGGACGCTGAACAGAATTTGTTGGATGCCCAGGGCACCGCCATTGAGGCGGAGGCAGATCTCTACATTGCTGCCTACGCCGTGCTTGAATCCATCGGTGAATTGACCGCCAAGGATCTTCGTTTGCGTGTGCAGCTTTATGATCCTGAAGGCTACTATAATCTGGTCAAGGATGCCCCTGTGGCCAAAAGTCCGCAGGGGCGCAAGCTCGATCGTGTGCTCAAGGCGTTGGGTCGGGAATAGGTGAGCATCAGATTGCGGCATGTCCGCAAAATCCATTTAGAACTTTCTCTAACCCGTTGTGCGATTTCCCTTCAGTCGATATGGTGACGCAGGGCAAGAGCGGTGTAAATTTCATGAGCGATCCCGTGACAAATGTGGAGATTGAGGATGTTTTGTCCTCCATCCGTCGGTTGGTGTCCACTGAACCGTCCTCGAAACACGGGGATAAGGCAGAGCAAGATGGCGGCGAGTGTGGTGGCGAAATTCATGCCGAAACGCAAAAGGAGACCCGCGCCGCACCGCCAAAACTGGTCCTAACTCCGGCGCAGCGGGTCAAGGATCATGCACCGGCGATGATTGAAGAGACGCAAGAATTGGCGCCTGAAGAAGATGTCTTTGAGGCCGATGCGGCCTTGGACATCGCCGGCACTGGCGAAAGCGCAGGCGTGGGTGACATCGCAGAGGCCAGCGAACCAGTAGAAGATGCGGGACAAGACTCACTTCTGCAAATGGTGGCAGATCAGGTCACCGCAGAGGTGGCAAATGAAGCCTGGGAAGAGGTTGATGCCCAATTGGCTGAGCCTTCCGAGGAAGATCAACCGATTGATGATGCCATAGTGGACGATGCGGTGGACGCGGGTGAGCGCGCGACATTGGATTTCAACGATATCGAAGATGCTGAAGTCATTTCGGCAGATGATGTCACCGCTGATGAGCACGATCTTTATCGCATGACTGACGATGATATGCCGGAATTTTTGCGCCGTCCCTTGGCGCAGGTGGACCCATCAGAAGCCGTAGAGCCAATTTCCGACAGTTCGGAAGATACCGAAGAAATCAACTCAGAGGTTGAGACGCTGACTTCCAAGCTCGAAACGCTGGAGCAGGCGGTGGCGGAGCAGGTGGATGACTGGGAGCCCGATGGGGGGGACGCTGAAACCCTGACCCCTGATGAACTTGAGCCTTTGCCGTGGAAAGAAGTTGAGTCTGAAATAGAGGATGTGTCGCGAGAAGAGGCGGCCGGTGATCCCTCTCCTGAGGCCGAAGAGGCGCAGGCACCGCCTAGGTTCGGTGAAGATGCTGTGCTGGATGAGAACGCGCTGCGCGACATGGTCGGTGAGATTGTGCGGCAGGAACTTCAGGGCGCGCTGGGCGAACGGATCACGCGCAATGTGCGCAAATTGGTCCGCCGTGAAATCAATCGCGCGTTGATGTCCCAAGGTCTGGATTGATACGCGGCAGAAGCGAGACGCGCCCAGAGGGAGGGATGAGCGCCCCGCTCAGCGAGGCACCCCGCGCGGGTTGACGTGCGGCTCTTCAGCCAGATTTAAAACAGCATCCAAATCCAAATGCGTCTCAATGTGGGCTGCCAGCGCATCGAGTGTCTCTTCAACACTCTCCTCAAAAGACAGTTCAGATCGCGCGCCAAGCCCTTTCAGATAGGTCCGCCGAAATTCATCGGCGCCGAATATTCCATGCAGGTAACAGCCGCGCACGCGCCCGCCATGGCTCATGGCACCTGCCTTTCCGCTGTCCAATTCAAGCCAGGGGTTCGCACAATCAGGTCCGTCGGTTTCCCCCAGATGAATTTCATAGCCCTCTACCTCCGCCCCACTCTCCAAGTCCCGCGCGCGGGTCAGGGCCAGGCGTTTTTGCGGCTTCATCACCGTTTTCACATTGAGATGGCCAAGCCCGCGCACAGCGCCCGGCACGCCTTCAATTCCATCGGGATCATCAATCGCTTGACCCAGCATCTGATAGCCACCGCATAGCCCGATCACATGCCCGCCTCGCCTGATATGAGCCGCCAGATCAACGTCCCAGCCCTGTTCACGGAAATGCGTCAGGTCTGGGATCGTTGCCTTCGACCCGGGGATCAGCACCAGATCGGCATCACCGGGCAAGGGGCGACCGGGCTCGATGATTTCAACGCTGACATCCGGCTCGCTTGAAAGTGGATCAAGATCATCAAAATTGGCAATCCGGCCCAGTTTCGGCACGGCCACCTTCAGCCCACCGCCACGATTGCTGCGCAGATCCATGATGTCTTCAGCGGGCAGCCGCCAAGCATCGGGAAACCAGGGCAACACGCCAAGAGATGCCCATCCTGTCCGCTCCACAATTTCACGCAAGCCGTCATCGAACAGGCTGACATCGCCGCGAAACTTATTGATAGCAAAAGCTTTTATCAGACTGCGATCCCCCGCCGGTAAGATCACCTGCGTCCCCACGACCTGTGCGATCACGCCGCCTCGGTCAATGTCGCCCACCAGAATGACCGGTACGCCCGCAGCCTCGGCAAAGCCCATATTGGCGATGTCACCGGCGCGCAGATTGATCTCAGCTGGGCTGCCTGCACCTTCGATAATGACCAGATCAGCCCGATCACAAAGCCTCGTAAAACTGTCCAGCACCGCCTTTAGAAGTTGCGGTTTTTCTTTCGCGTAATCCCGCGCCCGCAGCGTTGCATATCGCTGGCCCTGCACGATCACCTGGGCACCCGTGTCCGTTTCGGGCTTCAAAAGCACCGGATTCATATCCGTATGCGACGCCATCCTTGCGGCCCGCGCCTGCAACGCTTGCGCGCGACCGATTTCCCCCCCATCCTCGGTGACGGCCGCATTGTTGGACATGTTCTGTGGCTTGAACGGCGCCACGGTCATACCACGCTTCACAAAGGCCCGCGCCATCCCCGCCACCACCATCGACTTGCCCACATTGGAGCCTGCCCCCTGGATCATGATGGTTTTCGCCATATCGCCGCTTTCATTTTCCGTGTTATCCCCTGACATAGTCCAAGCCAGTGAAGCGGGGAACGCTTGAATACGCCAGCCCATGTGATTTTCGCGGCAGCCGCCTTTGCCAGGCCTCACGACCGCCGAAGGACCTACGCGGCCGTGGCCGGGGCCCTGGCACCTGATCTATCGCTTTATGTTATGGCGAGCGTGTCGCTCTATATTTTGCAGATCCCTGCGCAGATCGTGTTTGATGAACTTTACTTCTCACCCGTGTGGCAACAGGTTTTCGCCATAGACAATTCGTTTTTTGTCTGGGGTGGGCTGCTGGGGATAGCATGGTGGCTGAACGCCCCCAATATGATGGTATTTGCCGGTTCGGCGCTGATGCACATTGCGCTGGATTTCCCGTTGCATCACGACGATGGCCGTCCGCATTTTTGGCCTTTGAGCGATTGGATCTTTGAAAGCCCTATCAGCTATTGGGATCGCAGCGCCCACGCGGGCGTCGTGGGCCCTATCGAAATCGCCCTTTGTGCTCTGTTCACGCTGATCCTGCTGCGCCGTTACGAAAGCCTGAGGTCACGCGCGGTTATCTGTACCTTGGCCGCAATCCAAATCGCACCGGTTTTCGTTTGGGTCTTTGTTTTCTCGTCAGGCTGATATCGAAAGCAACACAGCTTCAGCGAAACGCGCTCCGCCGTCAGAGTAGCGCACGAAAAAGCCCGCGTGTTCAATGCACGCGTGCTTATACAAATCAGTGGAAGTCGTTTATGCGGCTTCGGCCTGAGCTGCCTGAGCGGCAGCATTGCGTCGCTCGCTTTCTTCGCGGGAAAGGGCGACGGAGGTGCGGATACCCTTACCGACAAACTCCATCAATCCGGTCACGACCCGCTCATTTGGGTCAATACCCGCACAACTGAGGACCTCGCGACCATCGCGAGATCGCGCCCATCGGGCGATCTGTTCCGGACCATTGCCATATTTCTTGTCATCAGAAATCGCATCGTCCAGTGCGGCCAGTACCACGGCCGCGAAGAGTTTACGTGCACGGTTGCCTTGCTCTGCATTGAAGGCTGTGCCGTCAACGAAATCTTTCATGTTTCGTCCTTGTTTTTATTGCTCTTGTCTTTTTTGGCGTACCGAGGGTTATGGCGCTTTTCTCCCGATTCGGCTACCCCGAAATTGCATAGCAGGCATGCGTATGGAGCATAGCTTTTCGCGCGCGCAGCACGAAATCTGGTGATCTTGCTCCCCTCATCGACGCAATATATAGGGAGCATCAACGAATTAACAACCTTTTGCCACGGAATTGCCACATGCCAAAAATCAATGGAAATGAGATTCGTCCAGGCAATGTGCTGGAGCACAATGATGGACTTTGGAGTGCGGTCAAAGTCGATCACGTAAAGCCCGGAAAAGGCGGCGCTTTTGCCCAAGTAGAGCTGCGCAATCTGCGCAACGGATCGAAACTCAATGAACGTTTCCGCAGCGCCGACAAGGTGGAACGCGTGCGACTGGAGCAAATGGATCAGCAGTTTCTATATGAACCAGTTGGCATGCTCGTGTTCATGGATTCAGAGACCTACGAACAGATCGAACTGGCCGCAGACCTTTTGGGTGAGCGTCGTCCGTTTCTGCAGGACGGCATGACAATCACCGTCGAATTTTACGAAAACGAGGCGCTGAACGCGACGCTACCGCAAAAAGTGGTGTGCAAGGTGGAAGAAACCGAACCGGTGGTCAAAGGTCAGACGGCCGCAAACAGTTTTAAACCGGCCGTGTTGGACAATGGCGTCAAGGTCATGGTGCCACCCTTCGTGGGCCCCGACGAAGAGATCGTGGTGAACACCGAAACCATAGAATACGCCGAACGCGCCTGAGGGCCCGACTGCTAGGCTGGCGGCTCCCACTCAATCTTGGCATCCCCTGCTGTCATGCCCGCACCTGCTCGTTGAAACCTAACAAACGCGATCGCCTGACCGCCGGACTGCGTGAACAGCGTGCCAACGGGTTTACCTCCGGCCTCGATGTCTGTCCCTGCGGGCGCCGTGCCATCTATTTCCACGCGCACCAATCCTTTGCGAAGCTGGGTCTTGTGCTTCATCCGTGCGGTCACTTCCTGACCGACATAGCAGCCTTTGCGGAAATCCACGCCATTGAGCCGTTCAAAACCGGCCTCCAGAATGTAGGTGTCTTCCCTCAATTCGATACCCGTGTGAGGGATGCAATGGGCGACGCGAATGGCTTCGAAATCAGTGCCGTCATCGCCTGACATGTCCCCGTAAAGTCGCCATCCCATGGCCTCATGTCGGGGGTCCGCCATGGCCCCGTCGGGAGCGTCCCCCGTTCCGCAAAAGACTTGGCATGCACTTTCTTCAATCGTGACATCGGCGCGCAGGCGATACATTGTCAGGCGACGGGCAAGATCATCGGCCAGGGTGGCATCCACATCCAGCACAATCGCGTCGCCTCGTTCAAACAGGAAGAAATCGGCCAGGTACTTTCCCTGCGGCGTCAGAAGGGCGGTGTAGAGCAGCCCTGCGTTCATTGCATCCAGATCGTTGGTCACCAGATTTTGCAGAAAGGGTTTGGCATCCTTGCCCGCAATTTCGAAGAGTTTCCGCATCGTGCATTTGCCCCATGAACTGTGACGCGGACTGTAATATAGAGACGGTTGAGTGCAATGAGGACCTGCATGGCTGCAAAACTTTCATTCGTGATCCCGACGCTCAATGCGCAAGCTGGCCTGGAACGATCTTTGCCCCCTTTGGGTGAAGGGTTGACCTCTGGTTTGATCCGCGATCTGGTGATTTCTGATGGGGGGTCGACTGATGGCACCGTGCAAATCGCCGAAGCTGCAGGGGCCCGTTTGGTGACGGGCTCGGCCTCTCGCGGTGGGCAACTCAGGCGCGGGGCGGAGGCGGCCACCGGGGAGTGGCTCTTTTTTCTACATGCCGATACCGTGTTGCCGCCTGGATGGACCGATGGGGTTTATGCGCATCTGGGGTCTGGGCAGCCGGCTTGGTGCCCGATGCAGTTTGATCATGTCAGTATGCCCGCGCGGTTTGTGGCCGGGTGGGCCAATCTGCGGGCGCGGGTCTGTTCGTTGCCCTACGGAGATCAAGGGCTACTGATTTCGCGCGACGAATATGACCGCGTGGGTGGTTTTCGCGATCAGCCTCTGATGGAGGACGTGGCGATGTCGCGCACGTTGGGGCGGCGATTGATGCCCATGCCGGTGACCGTGACCACCAGCGCGGACCGATATTTACGGGAGGGATGGCTGCGTCGTGGGGCGCGAAATTTGAGCCTGCTCATGCGCTATTTGACAGGCGCGGATCCTGATCGGCTGGCCGGGAAGTACTGATCGGTCGGAATTGAGGGGCCAGCCCCTCAAACGCCCCGGAGTATTTCCGGAAAGATGAAGCAGGGGACGCGTTGGGGCTGATGCACTTTTAACGAGGCAGTCTGTCAGGGTTGAAAAGCGATGCCAAGGCGTTTCAGAAGATCGGTTTTTTCGTTTCCTCAAAGTCTTTCTGAATGGCGAGGTGATCATATTCCGTGGCGACCCAAGCTTCAAAAGGGATCGGGCCTTTGGCAGTGCGGGCTTCATAGAGGTCGAAAATGTGGTCCAGCACGCCTGTTTTGGACCAGCTGAAATGAATATACCTCGCACTCAGCATGCGACGGGCCTCACGGAGCGGGCGGCCTTCGATGACGAGCAGATAGATCGCCGAGGCAAACCCCGCGCGATCGGCACCTGATTTGCAGTGCAAGACGAAGGGTTTTTCGATCGCGCGGAAGGCATCAATGGTTTTCAGGATGTTTTCGGCCGGAGCGGCGTAGCGGGCCAGTAGGGTGACATTGACCAGGTTTAGACCGAGTTCGCGGCAGCTTTCTGCTTCGACGAGATGGTGTGCGGCGTTGCTTTCGCCGCGCAAATTCAGGATGGACTTTATGCCCATGGCCTTGAGTTTGACAAAGCGCTCATGGGTGGGTTGGTTGGAACGGTATACGCCATCCGCCACGGGATGAAAATTGGTCCAGAACTTGCGCAGCACCGCGTGGTCGAACCACATATTATAGATATGCGCGCGACGGCGGTTTTCGGACGTGGACAGATCGGTGTTGTAATAGGCGCGCAGATTGCGTTCCCAATCGCCGATCCGTTTGATGATGCCCATCTGATCACTCCGCCGCTATGTCGGGGCGAGATAAGGGGGCACGCGCCGCTCTGCAAGCGCGCAGTTGAGATTGACGCGGCCCGGACCCGGTCTATGGTCTGCGCGACTTTGCAAAGGATCTTCCCGATGACCCAATCTGGTGGCCGCGCCTATTGCGCAATCCCGGGCCCCACCGTGGTGCCCGATAAGGTGTTGCAGGCGATGCATCGCGCTGCGCCAAACATTTATTCCGAAGAAGTCCTGACGCTGACTGAAGGTTTGATACCTGATCTGAAAAAGGTGGCGCGCACCGACGGCGATGCGGCGATCTACATCTGCAACGGCCATGGCACGTGGGAAGCCGCCCTGGCCAATCTTGTCGCACCCGGAGAGCGGGTTCTGGTGCCCGCCACCGGGCTTTTCGGCCATGGTTGGGCGCGGATGGCCGAGGCTATGGGGATAGAGGCAGACGTGATTGATTTCGGCCTCAATCGCCCCGTTGATCCAGAGAAAATCAAGGATGTTCTTAAAAAAGACAAAGATCAAAAAATCAAAGCAATTCTGACCACACATGTGGATACATCGACGTCAATACGAAACAATGTGAAAGCTATTGCTGACGTTATTGACCATGTTTGTCACCCGGCCTTGCTGATGGCTGACTGCATTGCATCCATGGGTTGTGACCGGTTTGAGATGGATGCCTGGGGCGTGGATGTGGCGATCACGGGGTCTCAGAAAGGGATGATGACACCGCCCGGTTTGGGCTTTGTGTTCTTCAATGAAAAGGCGGCCAAAACGAGGGCAAACATGGCGCGCGTGTCACCCTATTGGGATTGGGCGCCGCGCGTGTCACCCAGTGAGCTTTACCTCTATTTCGCGGGTACGGCGCCCACGCATCATCTTTATGGTCTGCGTGCCTCGCTCGACATGTTGCACGCGGAGGGTATTGAAAAAGTGTGGGATCGGCATGATCGGTTCGCCCGAGCAATCTGGGCTGCATGTTACCGCTGGGGCACCGGCGGGCCGCTGAGGCTGAATGTGGATCATGCTGAACACCGCAGCGCGGCGGTCACGACCATTCATTTGCCTGGGGCCACGCGTCTGCGGAATTGGGTGGAGCACAACACGGGCGTCACCCTGGGCATCGGGATCGGCATGCAGACAGACACAGATCCCACGGGCGATGACGTGTTTCGGATCGGCCACATGGGGCACGTGAATGCGCATATGGTGCTGGGTGTAATTGGCGCGATTGAGGCCGGGATGACCGCGTTGGGCATTGATCACGGGGCTGGCGGTGTGACGGTGGCCACGGATGCCCTTGCCACCGGGTCACCCGCGATGTGACAGCCAGTGTATCAAGCGATCCAGCGCAAACCCAAGGGTGAGAGCGACCAAGAACCCTGAGGTCGCCCAAATCAGGATCATGATCCAAAACAGATTGATCCCGCCCATAATCAGGGTTGGGGTCGTGTAGTTGGGTGCCGCTCTCATGATACCGCGTTTCATGAGGTTAAGCTTAACGCAAAAAATTCGGCCGTCTCAGAATTTTTGGCTTTGGGTCGGACACAATTGGGTCAGCGGGTCGCACGGTTCAGAGCCTGCGGCAGTGCCGCCGCCACGGCCTCCATGGCCTCGCTCGGGCCACAGCCCACTCGAATGCAGCGATCCTGCGGGGCGACAAAGGGCATGCGCACAAACACACCCTGATCCAGCATACCGGCCAGAACAGCGCGCGCGAAATCCCCGTCCTGCCCGCAGTCCATGGTGACGAAATTGGTGGCAGAGGGCAGCGCGGTCAGGCCGTTCTCTGCGGCTATGCCAGCCAGTCGGGCGCGTGACGTATTGACTTGTGCCTTCACATGGGCAAGCCACGCTTCGTCCCGGAGCGCAGCCAAAGCGCCGGCCTGCGCGATGCGATTGACGCCGAAATGATTGCGTATCTTGTCGAAGCTTTGGGTCAAAGTCGGCGCGCCGATCCCGTATCCGATCCGCGCGCCGGCCATACCATAGGCCTTTGAAAACGTGCGCAGGCGAATGACGCGGGGGTCGTTTGGGGCGATTGCGGGGGCGGTCCCGTCGGGAGCCAATTCCACATAGGCCTCATCCAGCGCCAAAAGCGTGCCGTCGGGTATGTCATCAAGGACGGCCTCTATCGCGCGGCCCGTAATCCAGCTTCCCATGGGATTATCCGGATTGGCGAAATAGACGAGCTTTGCGCCCACCTCACCGGCGCGCGCCAAAAGCGCGGGAAGGTCCTCCTGATCGCCTGTATAATCTACCTTGTGCAGCACACCTCCAAAGCCCGCGACATGATAGTTAAAGGTGGGATATGCGCCTTTGGATGTAACGACGGCATCGCCTGGGCCGATCAACAAACGCACTAGGTTGCCCAGAATCCCGTCGATCCCTTCGCCGATCAACACGGATGCAGAGGGCACGCCGTGACAATCGGCCAACTCTTCGCGCAGATCATGACAGGACGGGTCGGCGTATTTCCACACGTCGCCCGCGGCTTGGGTCATCGCCTCCACCGCGCGGGAGGACGGACCGAACATGCTTTCATTTGCCCCGAGCCGCGCGGTGAACTCCGCACCCCTTTCGCGTTCCTGCGCTTCGGGCCCGACGAACGGTACCGTCGCGGGAAGAGATGTCACAAGAGGGGTGAAGCGAGGACCAGACATGGTGGCCAGATAAGCTGAGGTGCCGTGCTTCTGCAAGTCGGCCTGTCATACCATTCCGCGAATCCGTCCGATGACGTCGACCTGTTCCAGCCATGATGCCGTAACGTTGCGCTGGTCTTATCAGCCCGCCTGCGGTTTTCTTCAAGAAACTCAAAGGAGGACGGCCCATGCCCCGTGTCGAGACCACGATTGAAGACCATATTGCCCATGTTCGGCTGACCCGCGGCGATAAGCACAACGCAGTTGATGAGGCGATGATGACGGCTGTGGTGGAAGCAGGCCAGTCGCTGATGGACGCGGATATCCGTTGCGTCGTTCTTTCGGGTGAGGGGCCAAGCTTTTGTGCGGGCCTTGATGTGATGAGCTTTGCAAGCTTTGCCACGCGTGACCCTGAAGAGATGCTGATGCCGCGCAGTCAGGGGAATACGAACATGTTTCAAGAGTTTGCCATGGTTTGGCGCAGGCTGGCTGTTCCGGTGATTGCGGCAGTGCATGGGGCAGCCTATGGCGCGGGATTTCAGCTGTCGTTGGGCGCGGATATGCGCGTGGCTCACCCGGATGCAAAACTGTCGGTGATGGAGATGAAGTGGGGCCTGATCCCGGATATGGGCGGGACGGTGCTGCTGCGACGCCTCGTGAGATCTGATGTGATGCGGCAAATGGTGTACACGGCCCGTCCAATCAAGGCTGATCAGGCGGAGCGCTGCGGTCTGGTGACCCAGGTATCGGAGGACCCCTTTGCAACAGCGCGGGATCTGGCTTTGGAAATTGCTGGCAAAAGCCCGTCGGCCATGCGTGCCGCCAAGCGGATCATCGGGGCGTCCGACGCTGGCATGGAGGAAGACGCCTTGCTGTTGGAGGAAAGCCGGGAACAGGCCGCGCTGATCGGCGGAAAGGATCAGATGGAGGTTGTCGCGGCCAACATGGCTGGGCGGGCTCCGAAATTTTCCTAGCGCCGATCTTCGCCCCTTTCCGGTTGCCCCTCGCTTGGGTTGGCTTAGAGGGCCTGGTCAAGTCTCTTGGGTTGTCTCAACACGAAGGCGTTGAGGCAGGGTCACGCCTTTCTTCGCGCATCGTTTTGCATAGATCGACGGCCATGCGGCAGATGTCCCTAGTTTGGCTTGCTGATTGATCAGCATGTCTATGAAATCCGCGCGCTGATCCGCTTTCTTCAATGATTTAAACTGCTTCTTCTGCGCCTTCGTCATGGAACAGGCGACGCAGTGGCCTTCACGTTTGTATTTGCAAACGTCGACACAGGGGCTGGGTAGCTTCTTGGACATGAGCGACCGTGCTTGACAACAAAAATGGGGTGGCGCTGGGCCACCCCATACATCTAGTCATTCTGGGTGCTGACGAAAAGTCAGACGCTCTGCGACAGAATGCCAACCGCGCCTATTTTGTCAGTATCAGCTTGCCGGCGCGCGTGATGCGCAGAGTGTAAACCTGATCCGACAATTGAATTTGTGCCAGATCGCCGCCTTGTGTCAGGTCTTTGGCATCATAGAGCGGCAGGCTTTCAACCGTTCGACGCTCCACCGTTTTGGCCACGCTCATGTTCATTTTATTCTCCATTTGGCACCCGCATTGCTTGGATTAACCGTTACGTCGCAGACCGGGGTGCGGGGTCTTGCGACGGTATCGGGCTAGATAGCTGGGTAGAGTCGCTCCCCGGAACAGTCTTAACGTAATCCTGAGTGATATTGTCAGAAATGTCAACATGGCACTTATCACGCGCGAGCGGGTCCAGCGCGTAGCGCGATTGCCCTTGTCATTTCGGTGAGTTGCATGCTCGTTTGTGTCAGTTCCGGATTATGCTGAGGCCTGCCATGCGGCTGTTTATCGCCACACTGTCGACAGAAACCAACACGTTCAGCACGATGCCCACCGGTCTTTCGGCGTTTCATGAATATTGCTTCCGTGACGGAACAGCGACCGCAGAGCCTGCGAATTTGATGACGGAAGCCCTGCATGTCTGGCGCGCCCGGGCGGAGGATTTGGGTTGGGACGTGGTCGAAAGCCTGACAGCGATCGCTGAACCTGCTGGCCGGACGGTTGGAGCCTGTTTCGCCGGGCTCAAGGATCACGTCCTGAGCGATCTGCGCGCGGCGGGTCCGATAGATGTTATTTTACTTCAGTTGCACGGGGCCATGGTGGCTGAGGGCGAAGATGATTGCGAAGGCGATATCGTGGCAGCGGCCAGGGCGATATGCCCTGAGGCCACAATTGGCATGGCGCTCGATTTGCATGCGCATCTGACGCCAAAGATGATGGAGGCCTGCGACCTGATCCTCTCCTTCAAGGAATACCCCCATGATGACGCCACGCCGCGCGCGGAAGAATTGTTCGAGCTTGCCCGCAGCACCCGTGCGGGCGACATCCAGCCTGTCATGGCGGCCTTCGATTGCCGGATGGTCCATCTCTACCTCACCAAGTCCGAGCCGATGCGCGGTTTCGTAGATCGGCTGAGCGCTTTGGAGACGGGCGGTGTGCTGTCCATATCGCTGATTCACGGCTTTCCATGGGGTGATGTGGCAGATGTGGGCGCCCAGACGCTGGTGATCAGCGATGGGAATGGCGCATGCGCCTCCGAGTTGGCCCAACAGTTGGGGCAGGAGTTTTTCGCTCTGCGCCACGACGTGACAGGCCACTATGCCGATCTCGACAGCGTTTTGGATCAGGCGGAGGCGGCAAAGGAAGGCCCGGTCGTGCTGGCCGAGATGGGCGACAATTCCGGCGGTGGCGCGCCCGGAGATGCGACACCCATGTTGCGGGCTTTGCTCAACCGGCACACGCGCAATGTCGCCACTGGCATTTATTGGGATCCCGTCGCCGTGCGGCTCTGTCAGGACGTGGGCGAGGGGGCTCAGATCACCCTGCGCCTGGGCGGCAAGACCAGCCCCATGTCGGGCGATCCGGTGGACCTGACCGCGCGGGTGATGCGCATCGCTTGCGGTCTCGGCCAGCATCTGGGCACCGGATTGGAGCCTTTGGGCACGTTGGTCTGGTTGCGCCACGGAAGCGATTTCGACATACTGGTCAATGACTTGCGGACCCAGGTCTATCACCCGGAAGCTTTTGAACAGATGGGCATCCGGCTGGCTGACAAACAGATCGTCACCGTAAAATCCCTCTTTCATTTTTACGGCCCCTTCGCCGAGATTTCCCCTCAGATCATCCAGGTGGCCACTCCAGGCGGCACCTGCCCGAAATTTGACGACCTTGCTTTGACGAAGCGCAAAACACCCTACTGGCCGCGCGTGGAGGATCCCTTTGCAAGCTGAAATCCTCATCCGAAAGCCCTGGCGCATCGCAGGCCACATCCCACACCGAAAAAGGGGAACACAATGACACGTACTGTTTGGCTCAACGGCGCCTTCATACCTGAGGTGGAGGCCAAACTCCCCATCTTTGACCGCGGTCTTCTCTTTGCCGATGCGGTTTATGAAGGTTTGGGCGTGCTGGACGGGCAGATCATTGACTTTCCACACCACATAGCCCGCCTGCGCCGGTCGCTGTCTGAACTGGAAATGGCCGAACCGATGTCTGAGGCCGATCTGCACAGCGCACTGATGGAGCTTCTGGCGCGCAACGACGTAGAGGAAGGCTTCCTATACCTCCACATCACGCGCGGCGCGCATGACCGCGACTACCTCTACCCAGACGGCCTCTCGCCCAACATCTTCGCCTTCACCCAAGAGGTCCACGACGCGCCGACGCTGCGCCTCGCCAGTGCGCCGGATATCCGGTGGGCCCGCCGCGACATCAAAACGACGAACCTGCTGGGCCAGGTCATGGCCAAAGAGATCGCCCGCAAAGCCGGTGTCGATGAGGCCCTGATGGTCGACCGCGACGGCTACGTCACCGAATGCGGCGCCATGTCGTTTTTCATGATCAAAGACGGCGCGCTTTATGCCCGCCCGCTTCTCGGAGACCTCCTCCCCGGCATCACCCGCGCCACGATGCTCGGCGTGGCAGAGGCTGAAGGCCTGCGCATCATCGAAGACCGCTATCTTTTGGAAGACACCTACAGCGCCGATGAAGCCTTCGCCACTGGCGCCTCCAGCTACATCCAGCCCGTCACCGAAATCGACGGCCACCCAATCGCCGCCGGAACCCCAGGCCCCATCACCCGGCAACTGCGCGAGGCCTACCTCACCGCCATTCGCGCCGATTTTGCCGCGCGCGCCTAGGCGTCACGCTTCGGGCTTGCGGGCCACGATGAAGCGGCGCGGTGGCCGGTCAGGGTAATTGCCCGTCTCGATGATCTCAAACCCGGCCGCGCGCACTGCGCCTTCCAGATCATCGATGGTCATGAAGGCGACAAAGGGCGCTTTGCGAAAGGCTTGCATCAAGGGCAGCACGACACGCGTCACATGGTATTCCAGATTGCCTTCGCCCGGTCCGGGGCGGCAAAAGGTTTTGGAAATGAAAAGCCCGCCGGGCCGGACCAGATCAAAAATCTGGCCCATCGCACCGGGCAAGTCTTCGATCAGGTGCAACAGGTTGAAGGCGGTGACCACGTCATAAGGCCCATCGTTGCGCAGGCTCTTGGCGTTAAAAGTTGTGGTGTGGAAGGTGACATTGCGGATATCGGCATCCACGGCCTTTGCTCGGCCAAGATCGATCATCGCGGGTGAGATATCGCTCGCCACGATCTCTTTTGCATCGCCTGCCAGCTTCAACGCCGTCGTGCCGGTGCCGCACCCCAATTCCAGCACGCGATCCGAGGGGTTCAGGTGCGCCCGCACCCGGGTCAGCGTCTGTTCATAGGCGTCTTCATCCTTGATGGGCGTTTTGGCGTATTTCGCCGCCACTTTGTCCCAAAACTTGTCTGCTGCGATCATATCCGTGCGTCCTTATCCGTATGTCTGCCCGGGCAGCGCCGGTGAAACGGGGGCTGTCATTGCGTTGGGCTGGCTTTGGTCGCGTGCACTGCGCGCGCAACTGGCCTCGGCGTCCGAACAGATCAGGCCGACGGCGATCAGGCTCGACAGGCTGACGATTTTCACAAGGGTGAGGGTCATGGATCTTGCTTTCATGCGTGGCCCATGCGGTCAAGTGATCGAAGGGCCGTCTTACGATGGGCGGGTTTTTATCCATGCACATGTCAAATAGGAATTGCGGAAATCTGTGTGGTTGATATGCAAATTTGTATGAATTGGACGGCCATTGCCTTTGACTGGAATCAGGTCCGCGCCTTCTGGGCGACGGCGGAAGAGGGATCGTTTTCCGCTGCTGCCCGTGCCCTTGGCCTCACCCAGCCTACATTGGGGCGACAGGTCTCCGGGCTGGAGGAAGCGCTGGGTGTTACGCTCTTTGAACGTGCGGGGCGTGGCCTCGCCCTGACGGATGCCGGGCAGGAATTGTTGGTTCACACCCGCGCCATGGGGGAGGCGGCGCAGCATATCTCCCTGACGGCCTCAGGCACGTCGCAGGCCATTGAAGGGCTGGTGCGCATCACCGCCGCAGACATGATGTGTCACAGCCTTCTGCCGCCCATCATCGCCAAGATCCGGCGCGCGGCCCCTGGAATTGAACTCGACATCGTGGCCGACAATGCCATCACCGATCTGACCCGCCGCGATGCAGATATCGCCATCCGCCATGTCCGCCCCGAACAACCCGACCTGACCGCAAAGCTGGTGCAGGAAGGGCGCGGCCGCCTCTATGCCGCCACGTCCTACCTGAATGAAAAGGGTCGCCCCCGCACGCTTCAGGCCCTTGCTGGGTACGATTTCATCAGCTTCGGGGATGCCCCGGCGATGCTGTCGGCGCTCAACGAAATGGGCGTTCCGGTCACGGCCTCGAACCTGCGCGTCGGGTCCAAGAACATCACCGTCGCGTGGGAACTTCTGCGCCAGGGCTTGGGCGTGGCGATGATGAATGAAGACATCGGCAACGCCACCCCAGGGGTTGAAGCGGTCTTTCCGGATGTGCCACCCATGACATATCCGGTCTGGCTGGTGACGCATCGTGAATTGCACACATCCCGCCGGATCCGACTGGTCTATGACATGCTGGCCGCTGAGCTTTCTGCGACATGATCCATGCCCGACGCGGCGCGGAAATCCCTCAGGTTTAATCCCTAAAACACACGCCCGCCTGCTGCGACAACGCCCCACAGAGCGGCGACGCTTGACCACCCCCCAAAACCCTTCCATATCCTCCTGATGACACCGCTTTCACATATCCGCAATTTCTCCATCGTCGCCCATATCGACCACGGGAAATCCACGCTCGCCGACCGCCTCATTCAGTCCACCAACACGGTGGCAGAACGGGACATGAAGGAACAGCTGCTCGACAGCATGGATATCGAACGCGAACGCGGCATCACCATCAAGGCCAACACTGTCCGCATCGACTACACCGCCGAGGATGGCGAAACCTACGTCCTCAACCTGATCGACACGCCCGGCCACGTCGATTTCGCCTATGAGGTCAGCCGCTCCATGCGCGCCGTCGAGGGCTCCCTGCTGGTCGTCGAT
>JBCCCZ010000031.1:0-24830 GCA_039033255.1 Pseudomonadota bacterium | reverse complement strand
GTTGGATGGTCGAGCCGCCGCGCGGCGACAAGGTCGTCGGCAACTGGCGCGAAACTTTCTCGACCAAGACGGTATGGCTCGTCTTTCTCCAGGGCATCCCCGGCTGCGTGCCGTGGGGCGTCGTTGGCGTCTTCCTCAACGACTATCTCCACGTGAATCAAGGACTCTCGGTCGACAACGCGACCTTCGTCCTGACCTTTTTCGCCATCGGTACCTTCCTCGGCATGGTCGTTGGCGCCGAACTCGGACAACGACTTTACAACTGGCGACCCTGGGCCGCAGCCGCGCACATGGCCGTGGCCGAGATCCTGTCGGCGCCGCCTCTCGTCTTCATGATCTGCTGCTTGCGCTCCTTCAAGTCGCTCGCACTGTGCGCCGTCGTTTCGGGCTTCTTCGCGTCGCAGACGGGGCCGATTGTGCGCGCCTGTCTCCAGAACGTCGTCGCGCCCAACGGTCGCGGCCTCGCCTTCGCCGTCTTCGCTCTGTTCGACGATCTCGGCAAGGGCTTCGGCCCCTTTGTCATCGCCAAAATTGTCGCGACGACCTCGCGCCGTACCGCCTTTCAACTCGCCGTCCTCTTCGGCTGGCTTATCGGCGGCTGTGTCAACGGCCTCATCGCCTTCACCCTCGAGCCCGACGAACGACGTCTCGCGGCACGCGACGGTCACCACTTCGAGCTCGTCCAACCGCACGACGTCTCCGAGAGTAGGACTTCCTTCAAACAACGCCGAAGCGTTGGCGAGGACGCCGCGCGCAATCCCCTCCACCCGACCCCTCCTTCTTCTAGATAGATCTCCTAAGCAACTGAAATAGAGACTTCGGTGAGGTCTTCTCTGCACGCGTCAGTGAGATTCTCGCAATTGGCGAGGACGGCATCTATGCACGCGTCTGTGAGCTTGTCGCAGGCGTCGACGCTGAGCGTCGTGAGCTTGGAGCAATTCTCAGCGACGGCTAGTATGGACGCGTCAGTGAGCTCGTCGCAGTAGTCGACTTCAAGCATAGTGAGCTCGGGGCAATTTACGGCGACGGCTGTGATGGACACATCCGTGAGATTATTGCAGCTCACAACGTCAAGATGCGTGAGGTTTCGGCAGTTCGCGGCGACGGCTGAGATGGACGCGTCCGTGAGCTGCTCATTGAATGGGACTTCCAGCATCGTGATGCACGGGCAGCTCTCGGCGACAGCCACTATTGACGAGTCCGTGATGTCGCGGCACGCTTGCAAGGTGAGTGCCGCGAGCTTTGGGCACTTGTGAGCTACCGCTACAATTGACGCATCGGTGAGGCCGTCGTCCTCAATGTCCCAGCCCAGAATGGAGAGCTTCTCGAGGCTATTGCAATTTTCGGCGACGGCGAAGATCGCCTCGTCCGAGATTTCCTCCACGCTGAGAATCCTCAATCTCGGGCACTTCTTGGCGACGTTCGCGATCGTCGCGTCAGTGACTAGGCACCTTTCTACATGGCCACAAAGCTGGGCACGAAGCTGGATGTCGAGCGCTTCGAGATTGGGGCACTGCTGCGCGACGGCCGCTATGGACGCGCCCGTGAGTTTCGTACAGAGTCCGACGTCGAGCGCTGTGAGTTGTGGGCAGTTCTTGGCTACAGCTTCTATGGACGCGTCCGTGAGTTCTTTGCAGCCACCCAAGTTCAGCGCTGTAATCTTTGAGCACCTCTCGGCAACGGCTACCATTGACACGTCCGTGAGCTTCTTGCATTGCGCGACGCAGAGAGTGGTGAGCTCTCGGCAAGTCTCTGCGATGGCTGCCATGGACGCATCAGTGAGGTTCTCGCAGGAATACAAGCAGAGCTTCTGCAGGTTGGGGCAGTTCACCGCGACGGCTGCTATGGTCGCGTCCGGGAGGTGCTTACATCCATTGACATTGAGCCGCTCGACAGCTGGCGTCAGCAGGCGCACGACATCGTCGTGGCGCACTCGCGACAGCTCAATTGGGCTAAGAATCGTGGGTGCTTTATAGGGGTTCGTGTCGCCGTGAAAATCGATCGTCGCGCCGTCGTCGGTGACGATGCGGTCAAGCTTCGAAGCCCAGCGGCGCCACGGGGCCGTCGATATTTGAACAGGTCCCGGCATGGAGGTGTTGTTTGTGGATGTGGATGGAGGCGAGACACCCCAAGGTGCCGTTGAACCGAACGGACCGACCAGACTCGACCTGATGGATCAAACCCGAGGTCTCACGCAGGTACCGCGCCTAGTTACCCCCAACCACGAACTCGACTTGAGCCAAATGCAGCCTGTACAGTTGTGGCAAGTCCTGGCGACTGCTGTTGTGGACTTGTCCGTGATCTTGACACATACTCCCCAAGACCCTCGAGGGCCTCGAGGTTCGGGCAGTTCTCGCTGCCACAGATACGTCCGTGGGCTTTCGCAGCCCCAAATCCACGAGATCTTCGACGACCGGTATCGGTGCGCCCGTCAGATTCTAGCATATGGGAAGGGTGCGTCGTAGGCATTGACGAAGATCACCGTGAAGTCGCTTCCAGTCGAGATGCTCACCTAACTAAATCATATTCTCTCGAGTGCTACATGGACGCGTCAGCGACTGAGGGCTTGTCTGCACGCGTCAGTGAGGTTCTCGCAATTCGCGAGCACGGCATCTATGCACGCGTCAGTGAGCTTGTCGCAGTGGCGGACGTTGAGCGTCTCGAGCTTGAGGCAATTCTCTGCGACGGCTAGTACGGACGCGTCTGTGAGCTTCCTGCAGAGGTCGACGTTGAGCAACGTGAGCTTGGAGCAATTCTCAGCGACGGCTAGTATGGACCTATCGGTAAGGTTGCAACCTTCGACGTAAAGAGTCGTGAGATCGGGGCAGTTCTCAGCGACGGCTGTGATGGACGCGTCTGTGAGGTTGGAGCAGTTCCCAACGTCAAGATACGCGAGGTTTCGGCAGTTCGCTGCCTTCCAGCCGGTGACCCATGACACCTACATTTCCATCGTCGAGGCCCGCAAAGCCAAGATCGGCGGCTAAGCCATTTCCATGACGCAACCGGTGGCCCGCATCAGGGCCGCCGGCATTTTCTTGGGGGCAGCATGGCAGATATTTCGATCACGGGCGCACCGCAAAATGTGGTGGGTATTCAGGCCAGCTATATGGCCCAGGTTCAGAGACGCAGGCTCTATGGCGGGCTGACGCTGCTGATTTTTGTCGTGCTCATGGTGTCCGGCTTCAACGTGGCCGACGACCGCAACGCGGGCGGCTTCTGGGAAGGGTTGCACCAGATTGGCGATTACCCTGCCGATGTTCTGTCAGAGGCGTGGGAGAAACGCGCCGATCTGCCCGGTCTCATCGCCAAGTATTTTCCCGCGCTTGTCGAGACGATCAACATCGCCGCAGTGTCGACCCTGATCGGCGCTTTGGGCGGGTTGTTCCTGTCGCTTCTGGGCACCCGTGGGCTCGCCAAGTGGCCGCGCCTCATCCCGCTCTTTCGCCGCATATCCGACATCATGCGCGCCGTGCCCGAGATCGTGATCGCGCTGATGCTGATCTTTGTTCTGGGCGGCGGGCCGGTACCAGCCATGATCGCCATCGCCATTCACACCGCCGGTGCGCTCGGAAAACTCTTTTCCGAGGTGGCCGAGAACGCGGATCTCAAACCGATTGAGGGGCTCGCCTCCACCGGATCAAACTGGTCGCAAAGGATGCTCTTGGGCGTCATGCCGCAGGTTGCGCCCAACTATATCAGCTACGCGCTCTTGCGGTTTGAGATCAACATTCGCGCCTCTGCCATCTTGGGCTTCGTCGGCGCAGGCGGGCTGGGATACGAGCTGCGCAACGCCATGGCCTGGGGCCCGGGCCGGTTTGATGAGGCGGGCGCGATTTTCATCCTGCTCTTTGGCACCATCGTCTTTTTCGACCAGCTCTCCAGCTACTACCGCAACCGTCTGACCGAAGGGCAAGGCCAATGAGTACCGCTGACCTAACGATTGCCAAGCAGGAAGCGGACCAGCTCTTTCACCGCAAGCGCCTTGTCGGGTTCGGCATTCCGACCATCATCGCAGCGTATCTCGTCTACATCTTTTTCGCATTCGATCTGCCCGGCCTGGCGCAGCGGGCCAATCTCGACAATGCCGTCACGCTGGCTTCTGACAGTTGGTCCCACAAGGTCCATGTCACCCGCGACAACCGGTCTGGTGAAATCCGCTACGCGGTAGAGGGCGAGCGCAAGGGGGCCTATCCCGAAGGACAGCGCCCCGATTGGGTGTCGGGGGACGAGATCGTGACCATTGATCTGGGCGCCGATCATATCGTGCGCTACTTGCCCGAGAACCGGACCGAGATTGCGATCCCGGGGTATCAACTGATCGAGGTTCAGGCCGAAGGGCGCGCGCTGGTCAGCAACCTGCCCGAAGAGCTGCCCGACTGGATCTCCGCTTCCGACCGCCGCATCGGGATCACAACACCCGAAGGTCGCATCACCCTCACCGGTGCCCGCACCGAGGTGTTCAACTACTTCCCGGGGTGGGAACTCTTTTGGTTCACGCTCGACAGCCCCTATCACGGCAAAAGCCTTGGCACGATCCTCTTCGGGGATCGGATCGTGGCAGAGCAATCCAACCTCACCGGCGCGATCTCGGACTGGTGGAACAACGCGATGTGGCGGCACAAGGATGTCGCCTGGGCCATCGGAGAGACGATCCTGATGGCCTTCCTTGGCACCATGGGCGCGGCCATTCTCGCCCTGCCGCTTGCGTTTCTGGCCGCCAAGCGGTTTTCCCCCTTCATGCTGTTGCGCGCCGCGACCCGTCGCCTCTTTGATTTCGTCCGCGGTGTCGATGCCCTCATATGGACGGTGGTTCTGGCCCGTGCATTCGGCCCGGGTCCGCTGACCGGCGCGTTGGCGATCCTGATCACGGATACCGGCACGTTCGGCAAAATCTTCTCAGAAGCTTTGGAAAACGTGGACGATAAACAGATTGAGGGCGTCGCCTCCACCGGCGCGAAACCGCTGCAACGCTACCGCTTCGGTGTGATCCCTCAGGTGGTTCCGGTGCTCTTGGCCCAGATCCTTTATTTCCTGGAATCCAACACCCGGTCGGCCACCATCATCGGGGCCATCACCGGCGGCGGGATTGGCCTGATGCTGACCCAGGCGATCCAGACCCAGAAGGACTGGGAAGAGGTGGCCTATTACATCGTGCTGATCGTGGTTATGGTGATGGTCATGGATTGGTTCTCTGGCTGGCTGCGCGCCAAATTGATCGGACGCAACACGTGATGGCACGGCTGACCGCAGAGGCGCCGTTCGTTCACCCCGAATGCGACATCACCGACAGCACGTTTGGGGCTTTCACCGAGATTGGCAAGGGCAGCCGCGTGCAGAATTCCAGCGTTGGCGATTACAGCTATTGCGACCGCTACGCCGACATTGCCAACGCACGGATCGGCAAGTTCGCCAATATCGCCGCCTTCGTCCGCATCGGTGCCACCGATCACCCGTTGCACACGGCGTCGTGCCACCATTTCCTCTACCGCTCAGATGATTACTGGGATGACACCACCCGCGATGAGGCCTTCTTTGACCATCGCAAATCCCGCACGGCCCATATTGGCCACGACACCTGGATCGGCGCGGGTGCCATGGTCAAACCGGACGTGACGCTGGGCCATGGTGCGGTGGTGGCAGCGGGCGCCGTGGTCACAAAGGATGTGGACCCATACGTGATCGTTGCCGGCAACCCGGCCAAACCGCTTCGCCGACGTCAACCACAAGAGATTGCCGAGCGGCTTGTGAAACTGGCGTGGTGGGATTGGACGCATGACACCTTGCGCCGTGCCCTTAAAGACTTTCGCAGCCTGAATGCTGACGCATTTTTGGAGCGCTATGACGGTTGAGACAAGAAGGTGCCCCAGTTTGATCCCAAACGCCTGAAGCATCCCCCGGATCGACGAGCATCATCGGTCAACGCGTTTCTGCGACGGATTTGTCGATACGGAAAACCGTATCAATCACTCCGCGGGAAATTTGGCACTGTGACGATAGGTTCAGTTCGAACCAAAGTTGTCGCCAATCGCAAACCTCCGTAAATCGTGCGGGATGGGGTGTTTTGGGCTCCGTGCGGACTTTCATCGGACCGCTTTCAAATCCGACACTCTTACATGCTGACGCGTCCTGCGGGTCCTGTGATTGAAAAGAAAAAGGGCGCAGTCTCCTGCGCCCTTCTCAAATCCTTCAGAAAGCGTGGATTACTTCCAGCCAACCGCGTTGAAAATCTCTGCCGCCTTCTCGATGTTGGCAGCCGCCGCGCTCAGATCCACGTCATCGGCTTCAAAGTCACCCAAGGAAGCTGCTGGCGCGCCAAGGGCCACGCCCTCTACCACCGGGTATTCGTCGTTGCCGTTGGCGAAGTATTCCTGCGCGCTGTCAGAGGCGAGGTATTCCAGGAACTTGATCGCGTTCTCTTTGTTCGGGGCGTTTACTGCCACACCACCACCGGAGGTGTTGATATGTGCACCATTGCCACCCTGATCGGGGAAGACCCAGCCGATGTTTTCCATGTCGGCTTTGCCCAGACCGTCCACATCCTTGCGGATCGCACGGGCGAAGTAATAGGTGTTTGAGACAGAGATATCGCATTCCCCGGACACCAGACCGCGCAGCTGATCGGTGTCACCGCCCTGCGGTTCACGCGCGAAGTTGTCGACGACACCCTGCGCCCAGCCCTTGGCCGCCTCTTCACCGAAGTTTTCGATGACCGCGGACAGCAGCGTCAGAGAATAGACATTGCTTGAGGAACGGTGGCACACCTTTCCTTTGTACTTGGGGTCAGCCAGCTCGACATAGGTCTGCGGCGGCTCAGAGACGTCGTTCTTGTCGTAGAAGAAAATGCGCGCGCGCTCAGAAAACGCAAACCACTGATTGTCGGCATCCTGCAGATTGGCCGGAATACGCTCTTCAAGAACGGCACTGTCAACCGATTGAAGCACGCCGGCGTCCTTGGCCCGTGCCAGACGCGTGTTGTCCACGGTCAGCAGCACATCCGCCGGAGAGTTCGCCCCCTCAGAGACCATGCGCTCAATCAGCTCATCACCTTTGCCTTCGATGCGGTTGATCTTGATGCCGGTTTGCTCCGTGAACTCGGTGTAGAGACGCTCATCCGTGTCGTAGTGACGTGAAGAGTAGAGGTTCAGCTCGCCTTCTGCAAAGCTAGCACTCGCTGCGCCAACAACCAAAGTGGCCGCAATCGCGAGGGTAGAAACAGAGTTAGAAAATGTCATGTCACGCTCCCTTTTGTGTCCAGACAGGAGGGGAAGTACTGCTTTTTTTGGCAGTTACAAGGCAATTCTTGATGGTTTTAGTGGGTTTTGATGCGAAACCCGCCAAATTTTCAGAAATTTCATGAAAACCTGTTCAGCTATGCTCTTCGCGAAAAATTTCCGCCAATGCGGAGTTGTAGTTTCGCAAAGCATCCACGTGGAACACCGCACCCAAGAGCTCGGGCGGCGCGTCTTCGCCGCCGATCTGCACCACAGGCAGAAACCGGGCCGAGGTGCGCTCAAATATGGTCATGGCCACCTCCAGCGTGGCACCCGCATCCACATAGATGCCGTCTTCGATCATCTGCCAGCATTCCTCCTCCGGGGCGGCCCGCTCATCATCCTGCGCACGCATCACCCTTGCGACCCGCATCATCGACAGCACATAGGCATGCGGGCCTGCGGCCAACCGCACCCCGCGGCGCTCCAATTGCGTGAGGAAAAACGATCGGGTCACCAGATTGGCGCTGAGCGCCGATGAAATGGACACCGCCACCATCACCGCCAGCCCGATTTGCCAATCACCCGTCAATTCAAAGACAATCAGTGTCGTCGAAATCGGCGCACCCAGCACCGAGGCCGACACCGCTCCCATCCCCGCCAGCGCATAGACATTGGCCGACCCGGAGCTTTCGGGAAAGATCGAGGTCGCCACCAAGCCAAAGGCCAACCCCACCAGCGCGCCCACCATGAGAGAGGGCGAAAACACCCCGCCTCCCATGCGCCCGCCCAGCGTGATCGCCACGGCCACGACCTTCAGCACGGTGAACACCACCGCCTCATGCAGCACAAGCGCACCATTGAGCGCGGCAAAGGTCGTCTCGTAGCCCACGCCGATGATATGGGGAAACCAGATCGCAATCCCGCCCAGCATCGCGCCCGCCACCACCGGGCGCAGCCAGCGCGGCAGGCCGATCCGTTCCTGCACCAGATTGCCCGTGTCTTCGGCGAAAAACACCGCATACATCAGCGCGCTCGCCACCAATCCACAGAGGATCCCCAGCAGCAGGAAGGCGGGCAGTTCCACGTAAAACTCCAGCATGCTGGCCACGGGCAGGGCGAACTCCGCCACTTCCCCGAATTGCCACCGCGCGATCACGGCGCCGGACACGGCCGCGATTGTAATGGGCGCAAACGCATGCAGCGCGAAATGGCGCAGCACCACCTCCAGCGCAAAAAGCGCCCCCGCGATAGGGGCATTGAACGAGGCCGACACCGCGGCGGCCACAGCACAGCCCAGCAAATCCCGGCTGGTCAGACCGCTGGCCTTGATGCGGTCACTGACCCAGGTGGAAATGACGCCGGCCATATGCACCACCGGCCCTTCCCGCCCGCTCGACCCGCCTGTGCCCAGCGTGATGATGGAGGCAAACATGGAGGCGACACCCGCCTTCGTCTCCACCCGTCCCTCGCCCAGGGCCGCGCCTTCGATGACATCGGCCACCGACCGCGCGCGCCCGTCCGGCGTGAAGACATGCAGAATCAGCCCCACCACCAAGCCACCGCAAATGGGAATGATCAATATCCAGTACCAGGGCAGCGTTTCGGCAAAGGAATGCAGCAAGGCCACGTTATCCGTGCCGTAAACCCAACGCTGCAACTGATTGACCGTCATGCGAAAGAGGTTGGCGGCAAACCCCGCCGCGATCCCGATGATCAGCGCGATCACCCAGAACTGAAACTGGCTGGGTCCCTTGTGCAGCATCACCTGCCAGCCACGGCGCACCCCGATCCCCGCCGCCTGCAGCTTGTCATTGAGAAAGCGGCGGGACGAAACGGTCATGACGCTCGATCACCCCGTTCAGGATGCGCGATCAAGGCGACTTTGCATGGGTCCCGCATTGCCTTACAGTTTGCCAAATGGCGCGACAGGGATCCGTATATCCGGGGGGTAGACATGGCGCATGAAACCGCGATCAAGGATTTATCCGCGATCCTAGGACAACGGCTGACGCGCTCCAAGTCCGATCTGGATCTGCATGGCCGGTCTGAGACACATTTCCCACTCACGCCGCCCGATGCGGTGGCCTATCCCGACAGCACAGGCGACGTGGTGGACATCGTGAAAACCTGTGCTGCCCATCGCATGCCGGTGGTGGGCTGGGGCGTGGGCACGTCGCTGGAAGGTCAGGCCCAGGCGGTGCATGGCGGCGTCAGCGTCGATTTCAGCCGCATGAGCCAAATCCTTGAGATCAATCAGGACGACCTGACCGCGCGGGTTCAACCTGGTGTGACGCGAGAGGCGCTGAACGAAGAACTGCGCGCGACGGGCCTGATGTTCCCCGTCGATCCCGGCGCCAATGCCTCGCTCGGCGGCATGGCGGCGACCCGTGCGAGCGGCACCACCGCCGTGCGCTACGGCACCATGCGGGACAACGTGCTGGGGCTCGAGGTCGTGACCGCCACGGGCGAGGTGATCCGCACCGGCACAGCCGCGCGAAAGACATCTGCCGGCTACGACCTCACCGCGCTCTTCGTGGGCAGTGAAGGCACGCTGGGCCTCATCACCGAACTCACCCTGCGCCTGCATGGCATACCAGAAGCCACGGCGGCGGCGGTCTGCGGCTTCGGCACGGTGGAGGACGCAGTGGGTTGCGTGATCGACACGATCCAGATGGGCGTGCCCATGGCACGGATTGAACTTGTGGACGTTGAATCTGTGCGTGCGGTCAACGCCTATTCAGGCACAGAACTGGCCGAGCGCCCCCACCTGCTGGTCGAATTTCACGGATCAGACAGCAGCGTGGAAGAACAGGCGGCCCTTTTCGGCGAACTGTCGGCTGCGCGCGGCGGATCCGATTTCCAATGGGCCACCCGAGCGGAGGACCGCACCGCGCTCTGGACCATGCGCCACCACGCCTATTGGGCCATCCTTGCCGCGCGCCCGGGCTGCACCGCACTTGTCACGGATATTTGCGTGCCCCTGTCGAAACTGGCTGAAGCAATCGCGGCCTGTCGCGCCGATCTTGAGACCGCAGGGATTGACGGGCCGATCCTGGGCCATGTGGGCGACGGCAATTTCCACGCCATTCTGATGTTCGACCCCGACGATGAAGGCGAAAAAGCCCGCATTCTGGCCGCCTCCGAACGGTTGGTGGAGCTGGCCTTGTCACTGGGCGGCACCGTAACAGGCGAACACGGCATCGGCCTTGGCAAACTGGGCTACATGGAACGCGAGCATGGGGGCGGCTGGGCCATGATGGGCGCGATCAAAGCCGCGCTTGATCCGTTGAACATCATGAACCCTGGCAAACTGGTGGCGCCCAGAAATTGAGACCCTGTGCATTTAACACGGGTCGAATTTGAGTATTTGTAGCCAAAAAGAAGCCATAGATCGCGCTTCTTTTTGGCTGGAAATACTCCCGCCGGAGGCATGAAGTCTTCCCGAGTGCGTCAGCCGCTCATAAGTTTTTCTGCCGCCGCGCGCGCCTCATCCGTGATGGTGTCACCCGATAACATCCGCGCAATTTCATCCACACGGTCAGTGCCGTTGAGAGGTGTAACCGTCGACAGCGTCGCACCTTTTTCCACCCGCTTGGCCACCTGCCAGTGATGGGCGGCCTGGGCGGCGACCTGAGGGGAATGGGTCACGACGAGGACCTGGGACTGATTGGCCAGCTGTGCCAGGCGCCGCCCCACCGCATCGGCTGTGGCTCCCCCCACCCCGCGGTCAATCTCATCGAAGATCATCGTGATGCCGCCCGCCTGATCCGTCAGGCATACCTTCAGCGCCAGAAGAAACCGGCTGAGTTCCCCACCTGAGGCGATCTTGTTCAAGGGTCCCGCCGGCGCGCCGGGATTGGTGGCGACCGTGAAGGTCACGCTGTTGGCCCCGTCAGGCCCCGGTTCTGATGCGGCCACTCGTGTTTCAAACTGCGCGCGCTCAAGCTTCAGGGGCGCCAGTTCGGCCATCATCGCGCGGTCAAGCTTGTCGGCCGCCTTGGACCGCTTTGCGCTGAGATCCCCGGCCGCTTTGTCAAACGCCGCGCGCGCCTGCGCCACCGCAGCCTTCGCCGCAGCCAGATCGGTATCACTGCGATCCACCACCGCCAGCTTGTCGCGCATCTGTTGACCGAAAGCGGCCAGATCATCCGGCTGCACACCGTGCTTGCGCGCGAGCCCGCGAATGGCAAAGAGCCGCTCTTCGGCTTCCTCCAACTCGTTGGGGTTGAAGCTCAGCAGATCGGCAAAGCGGGTCACGTCACTTGCCGCCTCATCAAGCTCCACCATCGCCCGGCCAAGGGCGGCGATGGCGTCATCCAGCCCACCCTCTGCGGTCTCTGAAATACTCTCAAGCCAGCGCAGCGCATCCCTGGCCGAGCCTTCCGCGCCATCTGATCCCAGTGCCGCATGCGCGCGGGACAAATCCTCTCGAATGCGCTCAGCGCCTTGCATCATGCGGCGGCGCGCATCGAGTTCGGCATCCTCGCCCGACTCCGGCGCCAGCTGATCCAGCTCTGCCACCGCATGGCGCAGAAAGTCCTCATCCTCCCGCGCCTTGGTGATGGCCGCCTCGGACGCGGCGTGGATTTTTTCCGCCTCTCGCCACGCCCGCCACGCCGCGCGCACCTTGTCGCGTGCGCCGTCAAGTCCTGCGAAACTGTCCAACAAAACCAGATGGTTGCGCGGGTTCAGCAGCCCGCGATCATCCTGTTGCCCGTGCAGTTCGACAAGCGTATCGGACAGCGCGCGCAGCACCTCCCCCGAACAGCGCCGGTCATTCACAAACGCCGTCTTGCGCCCGTCCTGCGCATTCACCCGGCGCAGGATCAGCGTGTCCTCCACGGGCAAACCCGCCTCTTCCAAAACAGCTCTGGCAGGATGACCCTCGGCCAGATCAAACTCTGCCAGAACCTCGCCTTGTTCAGCCCCCTGCCGCACCAATTCCGCCCGTCCGCGCCAGCCGAGCACGAAGCCAAGCGCATCCAGCAGGATCGACTTGCCCGCGCCGGTTTCCCCTGTCAACACATTGAGACCCGGCTGAAATCCAAGCTCCAGCCGGTCAATGATCAGGATATCGCGAATATCAAGCGCCCGCAGCATCTTGCACGGGGCCTACAGCCACCTGCCTTGCAACGTCTGGCGATAGACCTGACGCAACCAATTGTCGCCCACCGCTTCCAGTGTCAGACCGCGGCCCGTCAGAAGCGCATAACTGTCTTCATACCATTCCGTCCCGCGGAAATTGTGACCCAGGATCGCGCCCGCCGTACGCGCCTCATTGGTCAGCCCCAGCGACAGATAGCTTTCCACCAACCGGTGCAGCGCCTCGGCGGTGTGTGTGGTGGTCTGGAAATCCTCCACCACCAGTCGGAAGCGATTGATGGCCGACGTGTAATGATCGCGGCGCAGATAATACCGCCCCACCTCCATTTCCTTGGAGGCTAAATGATCGAACGCCAATTCAAACTTCAGCTTGGCAGAGCGGGCATATTCGCTTTCGGGGTAGGTCTCGATCACCCCGCGCAGGGCTTGCAGCGCCTCAAAGGTGAGCTTCTGGTCGCGGCCCACCTCATCGATCTGATCGTAATAGCTTAGCGAAATAAGGTACTGCGCATAGGCCGCATCTTCATCCGCCGGATAGAAATCAATGTAGCGCTGCGCGGCGGCGCGGCTGTCTTCGTACTCCTTGGCCTCATGGTGAGAAAAGGCCTGCATGATCACCGACCGCTTGGCCCAGTCAGAAAAAGGATAAAGCCGTTCGACTTCGGCAAACACCTGAGCGGCCAGCGACGGGTTATCGCGCGCCAGATCGTATTCGCCGCGTTCGTAAATCTGCTGGGCGGTGAAATCCTCGTAATTGACCCGGCCAAGCTCAACCCGGTCCGCCCCTCCACAGGCACCGAGCGCCATGACACACACAAAGCCGGTCACCAGACCAATGCGCCGCTTGGGTCTATTCATGCTTGCACTCTCATCATTGTTGCAGCCTGCAATGCTTCCCCACGGGGCCTATGAGACACGGCGCCCACCAAAGCATAGCGGTTGGTAGCACATTATTCCGGATTGGAAAATGGATTTGCCGTGATTTTACCGCCCCGCCACGGACCGCGATTTTGCGCGTCTGACACAAATGCGTTACGCCACTTCGGGCAACTCACCCAGATGCACACCCGCGCCCGGCAGCATGGCCGCCATATCTGCGTCGCATTCAACGATTTCAAAGGCTTCCACATCCGCAAAGAGCGCGCGCAGAAGATCATTGGTCAGCGCGTGACCGGCGCGGATGCCTGTGTAATGGCCCAGGATCGGATAGCCTGCCAGACCCAGGTCCCCAAGCGCGTCGAGCATCTTGTGGCGCACCGGTTCATCCGCATGGCGCAGCCCGCCGGGGGATACGATCTCATCCCCGTCAAACACCACCGCATTCTCACCGGGACAGCCGCCGAGAGCCAGCCCATTGGCCTGCATCTGATCCACATCCGCCTGACGACAAAACGTGCGACTGGACGACAGCTCGCGCACAAAGCTGCCGTTGGACATGTTCAACGTTTTGCTTTGCGCCCCAATGGCGGCATCGTCAAATTCAATGTCGAATTCGATGAGCAGCGTGTCATTCGGTGCGATCCGGGCCACAGCATCGCCGCGGCGCACCTCCACAGGTTTGAGCACTTTGATCGCGTGGACCGGCGCATTCTGATGCCGGATCCCAGTTTGCAGGAACCCTTTGACAAAGACCGATGCGCTGCCATCCATGATGGGCACCTCACTCGCTGTCACATGGATCCGAGCGTTGTGGATCCCGCAGCCCATCAGCGCGGCCATCAAATGCTCGACTGTGGACAGTGACACTTCGTAGTCATTGACCAAGCGGGTGCAGAGCGGCGAAGATATCACAGCATCCCATCTCGCAGGCAAAATGCTTTGCTCGGCCGGCACATCCATGCGCTGAAATACGATACCCGTCCCGACCGGCGCCGGAAACACAGTCACAGAGGATGGAACGCCGGAATGCAGCCCGACGCCGGTGAATGTGATGGATTTTCGAAGAGTGCCTTGCAAGATCGGCCTCGACTTCTGCCTCAAGTTGGGCAGTAACCTAAATTGCGGGTGCTTTATCCACAATTCAATCTTTGCAACGCTGTGAAACATGGCTGGGCCAGCAACGGCGGGTTTCCGCTTAATATCAATAAGTCATTGATTTAAAACCAATAAATGACGATCTACCCGCGCGATCTTTGGCTCACCGGGCACGCTAAATTTACTATGGCGCAACAGCTGCATTTTGCACGGTTGCATTCGTTGATGAAGCGTCGGAGGCCGTTAACAGAATCCAAGACACAACACCAAAGAGAACTTGCTTACGCATTGATTTATATTGATTAAAACAGCCAGCGCTCACAGCCGAACGGTTCACCATGGAAGGATGCACGCAAAAGAAGAAGGGCTGCGCGATGCAGCCCTTTTTCAGTCTTACACACAGGTTCGGGTCAGTTCGCCTGCCGCCGCAGGAAGGCCGGGATCTCGATCTGATCTTCCTCTTCTCTCGGGGCCTGTTCCGGGGTCGCACCGCTGACCGGCGGCTGCTGGCGCACCGGACGAGCGGCCGGTGCGGTTGACTCAGCGCTGGACCCGGTCATCCGGTCGATCAGTGAATTGATGCCAAACCGTTTCTTTTCCGGCTCTTGGGCCGCGGGTTTTGGCGCGGCGATGCTGACCGGCGCGGTCACCGGCGATCTGGGGGCCTGCGCGCCAGACGGTGTCCGGCCCACGGCCTGTTCCAATCGGCGCAGCGTGTCCGCACTCGGCTGACCCGCGGCCGGGGCACGGGGAGCGACAAAGCTTTCGCGCATATCCGCGGGCTCTATCTCTTCCGCAGAGGACGCAACCGTTTGCTGCTCAGGATGCGGTTCTGGCTGCGGCTGATAGGCCGGGGGCGGCAGACCATCATCAGCGGCAGGCGCGTCGTCACCGTCAAAGATGTCTTCCATCTGGTCTTGCTCTGCTGCCGTCCGAGCGTCAAACAACCCGGGCTCAGCCTGCGGTTCAGCCATGCGTCGCGCGGCCACATTCTGCTCTGTCTCTTCCACCCGAGCTGCCACATCAGGCGCCACAACCGGAGTTGGGACGTCAGCCTGAGCGTCCACCAGCATCTCGCGCGTCGGCACCAGCGGCTCGGCCAGGGAACGGCGCGGCTTTGGCACCTCTTTGTGTTCCGCCACCGCATCGATGCCCGTGGCCACAACGCTCACGCGCATCACACCGTCCATCGACGTATCGAGCGTGGAGCCCACGATGATATTGGCCTCGGCATCCACCTCTTCACGGATCCGGTTCGCGGCCTCATCCAGTTCAAAGAGCGTCAGGTCATGGCCACCTGTGATGTTGATCAGAACACCCTTGGCACCTTGAAGAGAAATCTCATCCAGAAGCGGGTTGGCGATGGCCTTTTCGGCCGCCTGAATGGCGCGGTCTTCGCCGCTATCCTCGCCCGTGCCCATCATGGCCTTGCCCATTTCATCCATCACGGCCCGCACGTCGGCAAAGTCGAGGTTTATGAGACCAGGCCGCACCATCAGATCGGTCACGCCCTTCACACCCTGATAGAGCACGTCATCTGCAAGGCTGAACGCCTCCGTAAAGGTCGTCTTTTCATTGGCCAGACGGAACAGGTTCTGGTTGGGAATGATGATCAGCGTGTCGACCACGGCCTGCAGCGCATCCACACCATCCTCGGCCTGACGCATCCGCTTGCCACCCTCAAACTGGAACGGCTTTGTCACCACACCCACGGTCAGCACACCCAATTCCCGCGCGGCCTGCGCGATGATCGGCGCGGCACCCGTGCCGGTGCCACCGCCCATCCCGGCGGTGATGAAGCACATATGCGCGCCCGCCAGATGATCGACGATCTGTTCGATATTTTCTTCCGCAGCGGCCGCCCCAATGGTGGCCTTGGCCCCCGCGCCCAGACCTTCGGTCACTTTCACACCCAGTTGGATGCGCGATTTGGCTTCCGATTGGCTCAGCGCCTGTGCGTCGGTGTTGGCGACAACAAAATCCACGCCCTCAAGCTGTTTCTGGATCATGTTGTTGACGGCATTGCCGCCTGCGCCGCCCACACCGAAAACGGTGATCCGTGGCTTTAGCTCTTCCTGTCCGGGCATGGTGAGGTTCAATGTCATGTGTTCTTCCGCCTGCTGCTGGCCCGTGGAATCGGGCTTCATCCGCCTAAAATTGTTAAGACCCTACCGTTGAAGAGGCGTTTCGTCACCCTAAAAACCTCAAAAAAACACCAGATATGGTCAAATACTTATCCACATACGCGGTATTTCGCCTAAATTCATACATGTAGGTGTTACCAGTTGTCCTTGAACCATTTGACTGCGCGGCGCAGAGACCGGGCCGGATAGCGATCTGTCGGGATTTCAAAGTCCCACCATTCGTCCTGGGGATTCGCGGCCAGCAGGCACATGCCCACGGCCGAGGCAAAGCCCGGCCCCGTCGCCGCCTGCGGCAATCCGTGCACCCGCAACGGCCGCCCCAGCCGCACATTCTGCCCCAGAATGCGGCTCGCCAGCATATCGAGCCCCGGGATCTGGCTTGCCCCCCCGGTCAACACGATCTGCTGGCTGGGCAGGTATTGGAACCCCGCCCCGTCCAGCGTCTGCTTCACCAACTCCAAAATCTCTTCCACGCGCGGGCGCATGATGCCGATCACCTCGGCCCGGCTCACATTGCGGCGATCATGTTCCCAGTCACCCGTCTCACCGCCAATATCGATCATGTCGCGGTCATCGACGCCCGTGGCCTCCACGCCGCCATAGAAGGTCTTGATCCGCTCGGCCATGGTGTTGGGCACTTGCAGACCCATGGAAATGTCGCCGGTCACGTGATCCCCGCCCATGCGGACGCTGTCCGTATAGATCATGTGCTTTTTCATGAAGATCGACACACCGGTGCTGCCACCGCCCATGTCGATGCAGGCCGCGCCCAGTTCCTGTTCATCCTCCACCAGCGCCGAAATGCCCGAGACATAAGCAGAGGACGCAATCCCCGCCAGTTCCAGATCACTGCGCTGCACGCAATAGGCCAGGTTCTGCACGGCACTGGCGTCAACCGTGACCATGTGCATATCCGTCGCCAGCGTCTGCCCCAATTGCCCGCGCGGGTCCGACAGACCCGAGCGATGATCCAAGGCGAAATTCACCGGCTGGGCATGCAGAACATCGCGCCCGCCCTCAAAACCGGCACCGTAATCCGGCACATCGCAGGCCGACAGCACGCGGCTCACATCCTGATCTGTCACCATGGGGCTTTCCAACTCCACTTGGCCCGCCAGCCCGTAAGACCGCGGCGAAGCGCCCGAGAAGCACGCGATCACGTGATCCACCCGCACCTGCGCCATCTTCTGTGCCGCATTGATCACTGTGCGAAAGGCACGTTCGGTTTCGCGCATCGCGGAAATTTCACCGAATTGAACCCCCAGAGACCGCGTCGTCGCCGCGCCAATCACCCGGAATCCCGCCTGACCCGCGAGCGATCCCACCCCGTCATGGTCGTTCAACCTCTCTGTCCCATCAAAGCGCAGCACGAGGCAGGCAATCTTTGACGTTCCCACATCCAGCACCGCCACCACACCGCGCTGAATGGCGGCTTTGCGCATGTTCCGCATGGCTCTTTGTCGGTCGTAAAGCTCAATCATCACTCAAGGGTCCCTAGTGTCGGTTTGCGCACCCGCCACCACGTGTCGGCGGCAGGTTGGTTCATTCTGACGGTTGGCCGTCCGGCCAGTCGCATATCCACGGTGGACAGATCGCGCGCGAACATGTCTTGCGTCTGATCCAGCACAAGCACCCTCTCCAACGCGCGCACGGCACCCTCTTCGGGCAGCAGGATGCGCTGGTCACGATCCAGCACCACATCCCAGCGGCGTTCGCCCATGCGGACAAGGCCAATCACGCGGTCGCCCAAAGGTGCGGCAGCCTCCAGGATCGCCATGGCACCGGGCACATCGTCATTGCCCCCCTCGCCCGCGATCACCGGCAGGTCCGCGCGATCAGACCGCGCGTCAAGCTCATCCACCACGACGCCCTCAGCATCGACCAGAGCAATCTCATCCCATGTCCGCCAGACGGCCACGGGCTCACGTTCGGACACCGTGACCACCATCGTGCCGCCCTTGCGAACCCGCACATCCGCCGCCCGCACAGCAGGCAGGCCGGTGATCATGTCGTGGACATGATCAATGTCGATATCGAAAGACGAGGCCGGGAAATCGAATGGGAAGATTTCGCGAATGTCTTCCTCCACCTCCTCGCTCGCACCTTCGATGGCCAGAAGTTCGACCATGAATTCCGGGCGTGTCTCAATTTGCTGGCGAAAATCCGTGATGGCGAGCGCGATCTGTTCCTGCCGCTCCTCATTGCCGAAATACGACGTGGCGAGCCCAAAGGTGAACGCAAACGGCACCCCCACCCGCAACAGCATGCGAAAATAGGGCGTCAGCATCAGGCGCTGATAACGATAGGACCAGCGCGAGGGCGACGGATCACACCGTTTCTCGGACCGCTTGTTCACCTGTGGCATGAGGCATCCTCCACCAACCAGCGGCAGAGCGCGGGGAAATCCATGCCCACGGCCGCCGCCTGTTCAGGCGACAGGGATGTGGGTGTCATGCCGGGCTGCGTGTTGGTCTCCAGCAGGATAAGCCCGTCGAGGCCCTTTTCTTCATCCCAGCGAAAATCCGTGCGCGACAGGCCGCGACAGCCGAGGATCTCATGTGCCTTCAACGCGTAATCGAGACAGGCTTGAAACACCGGCCCCGGCACCACGGCAGGCACCACATGGCGCGACCCGCCCACCTCATATTTCGCGTGATAATCATACCAGCCATCGGTCAGGATATCCGTCACCGTCAGCGCCTTGTCCCCCAGCACGGAGGTGGTCAGCTCTCGCCCCGGCGCAAAGGCCTCAACCATCACCTCATCGGGCATATCATCCGACAGCATTGGCGGGCCATTCGCCGCCTCCTGCACCAAATAAACCCCGACAGAAGACCCTTCATTGTTGGGCTTCACCACATAAGGCGGCTCCATCACATGCTCTTTTCGCACGCGGTCGGCCTCAGCGATCACGCTGTCCACCACGGGCAGCCCGGCGCGCATATAAGCGTCCTTGGTCGCCTGCTTGTCCATCGCCAGCGCAGAGCTCAGAACGCCCGAATGCGTATAAGGGATCTGCAGCCATTCCAGCATGCCCTGCACGCAGCCATCTTCCCCCCACCGCCCATGCAGCGCATTGAACACCACATCAGGGGAAAGCGCGGTCAACCGATGCGCCAGATCGCGACCCGCCACGACCTCGCTCACGCGAAAGCCCGCCTGCCGCAGCGCCTCGGCGCATTCACGGCCCGTGGACAGAGACACCTCGTTCTCCGCCGAAAGGCCACCCATGATCACCGCAATATGTTGGGAACCGCCTGCTTGTCCCACACTCGCCTCAATTTCCCGAGCCTTGTTGGCCCGCTGTTCCCGCACCTATCCTGGCGCTTCAAAAATGCCCTAACTTGACCTGAAGGGCTGCTCGTATCTTCTAGGCTGATTTTTTGTTTTTTTACCCAGCCGTGCGGATGTTCAGTCGGCTGCCTTTTCACCGACCCGCATAATTTCCCATAGTAACTCTATTCCGCTGTCTTGAAAAACCTTTTTTCGCACCTCCTCGCCCAAATTTTCGAGGTCCGCGGCACTGGCGTCACCAGTGTTGATCATGAAATTGGAATGCTGTTCGCTCATCTGCGCGCCACCCATGCTGGCCCCGCGCATGCCGGCATTGTCGATCACCTTCCAGGCCTTGAGGTCATGCACATCGTCGGCCTTGCCGGTCGAGGAAAACCCCGCCGGGTTGCGAAAGGTCGAGCCGGCACTGCGCTCTTTTGTGGGCTGCGTCTCATCCCGGCGCTTCAGTTGCGCCGCCATCCGCGCATGCAACGCATCTGGGTCGCCCTTGGGTGCCTCAAACGTTGCTTCAAAGAGCACATGTCCTTCGGGCAACTCGGTCTGACGATACTGAAACTGCAGGTCTTTAGCCGTCAGCGTAACGATCTCCCCGGAACGGTTCACCGCCCGGGCCGAGACAAACACATCCGCCGTATAGGTCCCGTAACACCCCGCATTCATCCGCACCGCGCCTCCAATCGAGCCCGGTATGGTGCGCAGAAAAGTCAGATCGAGCCCCGCATCCGCCGCCTTCATCGCCACATGCGCATCGAGTGCGGCTGCCCCCGCAATCACGCGCGTGCCCTCAAATTCCACTCCGTTGAACCCCCGCGCCAGCCGGATCACCACCGCGCGCAGGCCCCCATCGCGCACAATCAGGTTCGATCCAACGCCCATGGGAAAAACATCAATGTCCTGCGGGAGGTCCTTCAAGAACGCCGCCAGATCCTCCACATCCGCGGGCATGAAAAACCAATCAGCAGGCCCGCCAACCCGCATCCATGTCAGCGGCGCGAGATCGCGATTTTGGGAGAGTTTGCCCCTCGGGGTCGGCATTTGCGTCATGGGGATGTGCTACGTCAGCACGTCGCTGGGAACAACCCCGGTCACACGCGAAACCAAAATCATCATGGGGGCCAGCCCCCATACCCCCGGAGTACTTTTAGCCAAAAAGAAGCCCGAGTGAGCCTGCTTCTTTTTGGCTGTAAATACTCCCGCCGGAGGCACGAAATCTTTTATCCCAGCCCCATGCGCCCTTTGGCCCAGCGGGTCAGATAGATCACCGGCCAGCGCAGCACGCTCATACCAGCCATCAGCACCGCAATCCCCCACCAAGGCCCGTTCTGATAGGTCACATACCCCAGGATCGGGATGCCCACAGCGATCAGCACATATGCGCGGCGCCAATGATTGTCGCGGCTGGGCAGCATCGCCAGAACATTGGCAAGAAGCGCCCAAAGGCAGGCGAGGATCAATGACAGGCTCATGTAAGCAACTCCATTCTGTGCCGGGCTGTTTTCCCAGTCAGACTATACGTCAAGAAACAGACCAACATCACGCAGCCCCCTTGCCGCGCAGCCGTTCGGGCAGCGCATTGGCCCAGGCGCTGATCGTGCCTGCGCCGAGACAGACCACCATGTCGCCTTCCTGCGCCACGTCCCGCACCAGCTGATAAAGGCCCGCCTCATCCTCGATCGCGTGTGCTTCGCGGTGGCCGTGGCGGATAAGACCCGCCACCAGATCATCCCGGCTGGCACCTTCAATCGGGTCTTCCCCTGCGGCGAAGACATCCGCGATGCCCACCACATCGGCGTCATTGAAACAGCCGCAAAAGTCTTCGAACAAGCTGGAGAGCCGCGTATACCGATGCGGCTGATGCACCGCGATCACGCGGCCGTCGCAAGCATGGCGCGCGGCCTTCAGCACGGCGGCAATCTCCACCGGGTGGTGGCCGTAATCGTCGATGATCGTGACACCATCCACTTCGCCCACCCGGGTAAACCGCCGGTTCACGCCGCCGAAATTCGCCAGCGCCTCGCGGATCTCCGCCGCCCGCATGCCCAGATGCCGCGCCACCGCCACCGCAGACAGCGCGTTCGATACATTATGGTCGCCCGGCATCGGCAAGGTGCAGCCTTCGATCACCATCTCATCGGGCTGCAGCGCAATGTCAAAATGCGCCACCCCGCCCGCATAACGCAGGTTCACCGCCCGTACATCCGCCTGCGCATTGAACCCAAAGCTCACCACCCGCCGATCCGTCAAGCGACCAACCAACGCCTGCACCTCCGGATGATCGGTGCAGCACACCGCCAAACCGTAGAAGGGGATGTTGCCGACAAACTCATCGAACCCCTTCCGCAGCGCATCAAAATCCCCCCAATGCTCCATATGCTCAGGGTCGATATTGGTCACAATCGCAATGGTCGCGGGCAGCCGGTTGAAGGTGCCGTCGCTCTCATCAGCCTCCACCACCATCCATTCGCCCTGCCCCACGCGGGCATTGGAATCATAGGCGTGAATGATGCCCCCATTGATCACCGTGGGGTCAAAATTCCCATGATCCAGTAATGCTGCCACCATCGTTGTGGTCGTCGTCTTCCCATGCGTCCCCGCCACAGCCACGTTCGATTTGAGCCGCATCAACTCCGCCAGCATCTCCGCCCGGCGCACAATCGGCAGCCCCATGCGCCGCGCCTCCACCAGCTCCGGGTTGTCGGGCTTGATGGCCGAGGAAATCACAACAACCTCAGCCTCCGCCATATTCTCCGCCCGCTGGCCTTCGAACACTTCCGCGCCCATCTTCGCCAGCCGCTCCGTGATCTTGGAGGATTTCAGATCCGACCCCTGCACCACGTAACCATGGTTCAGCAGCACCTCAGCAATCCCCGACATGCCAATCCCGCCGATGCCGACAAAATGTATGGGCCCCACGTCGCCTGGCAGTTTGGTCGCTGCATTCATGCGCTCTGTCCCTTCAATTCCTGCTTCAAGGCCAGCGCCTCAACCATATCCGCCAACACTTGCGGCGCATCCGGTTTGGCCACCGACAGTGCTGAATCCGCCATCTGCGCCGCCCGATCCGGCGCGCCCAAAATCCCGGCCACTTGTTCCGACAACGCGGGCGCCGTCAAGGCGCTTTCCTGCACGACCACGGCCGCCCCTGCCTCTTCCAGCCCCCGCGCATTGGCCGTCTGATGATCGGCCGTCGCATGGGGGAACGGTATCAAAATCGACGGCCGTCCGATGACAGAGATATCCGCCACCGACGACGCCCCCGCTCGGCTGATTACCAATTGCGACTCGCTTAACCGCCGTGGGACATCGCGAAAAAACGGCTGCACCTCGGCGGCAATCCCGTGGCGGGCATAGAAGTCCTGCACCCGCTCCATATCTTCCTCGCGCGCCTGATGGCTGACGCGCAGATTGGCCAGGATCTCCCCGGGCAGCATCGACAACGCCTCCGGCACCAGATCCGACAGTGCCTTCGCACCCTGAGACCCGCCAATCACCAACACCGACATCGGGTAGTCGCCCGGCGGAATGTAGGCTGCCTGCGCCTTTTCCAGCACCGCCGCGCGCACCGGATTGCCCACATGCACGCCTTCTGCCCCCTCGGGCAAGGTCGTGGGCCACGTTCCACAGGCCACGCGATCTACCTTCTTGGCAAAGACCTGATTGACCCGCCCCAGCACGCCGTTTTGTTCATGGATCATCCGCGGCCTGCGCAGCACCCAGGCCGCCGCCAGTGCCGGGATCGTGGGATAGCCACCAAACCCAACCACCGCGTCGGGCTTTTCACCCCGCATCCGCAGCGTCGCACCCAAAATACCGCCCAGAATATGGAAAGGCGCCACGACCTTATTGGCCAGCCCGCCCCGCGCAAACGTGGCCGACGCCACCTGCTCCACCTGCACGGAATGCGGAAACCCACCGCAATACCGCGCGCCGCGCGCATCGGTCGACAGCTTCACCCGCCAGCCCCGCCGCAGCATCACCTCCGCCAGCGACTGCGCAGGGAACATATGCCCGCCCGTGCCGCCCGCCGCGATGATGAGAAGCGGCTGGTTGCTCACCGCGCAGACCCCCTCAGAATATCGTGAATTTCCCCTTGGGGCCGCGACCGCGTCAGCGCAAAGAGCATGCCCACCAGAATGCCACCCGCAATCAGCGAGGACCCCCCGTAGCTCACGAAAGGAAGTGTCATCCCCTTGGCTGGCAACAGCCGTACGGCGACCCCCATATTGATCATCGCCTGCACGGCAAAGACAGACATCAGCCCCACGCCGGCCAGCCGCACGAAAATATCCCGCTCCCGCATCAACCGGCTGAGCGACCGCACCACGATGGTGGCATAAAGCGCGATGATGCAAATGACGAGCACGAGCCCGTATTCCTCTGCGGCCACCGCAATGATGAAATCCGTATGGGCATCCGGCAGGCTCCACTTCACCTCGCCTTCCCCCACGCCCACACCGAAAAACCCGCCCTCGCGGATCGCATTGGTGGCAAAACCCAGCTGCGTATTGGGGTCCACATCGGGGCTCAAAAACCCGTCAATGCGGCGCGCGAAATGTTCCGAGTTGGAGTAAGCAAAACTGCCCACCATCACCACAATGGCGGCCATAATGACCAACAGCAGAATGGGCGCACCGGCCACGAAATACATCACCCCCCAGGAAAACAGCACCAGACAGGCTTGCCCGAAATCAGGCTGCATCGCCAAAAGCGCCACGATCACCACGACGATCAGGAAGGACCAGGACTTGCCCGGCGGCCCGTTGATCTGCTGGCTCGCCGCCATCAACCACGCGGCCACAACCACGAAAACAGGCTTCAAAAACTCCGACGGCTGCAACGAGGCAAACCCAAGCGAATACCACCGCACCGCGCCCTTGCCGAAATCCGTCCCGAAAAACGGCAACATCGCGAGCGCCGCAAAGGCCGCAAGGAACCCCAGCACAGCCAAGCGCCGCACCAATTGCGGGCTCATCATCGACACGATGAACATCGCCGTCAGCGCCATGCCGCCAAACACCGCCTGTCGCTGCACGTAATGAAACGGATCAAACCCGTTCTTTTCGGCCAACGGCGGAGACGCCGCCAGCCCCAGCAAAATCCC
>JBCCCZ010000030.1:0-24913 GCA_039033255.1 Pseudomonadota bacterium | reverse complement strand
TGGGCAGGGTGCCGGGGGGCAGGGGCAGTTTGATGGCAATGGCGCCCAGTTCGTTCGCGCCCAGCGGGTGGCCTTCATCGGACAGGATTTGCACGTCATAGCCCGGCATCGGCACGGTGGGGGAGCCGATTTTGACCGGCAGCGCCTCAATCCCCGCGGGGTTGCCAGCGATGGTGTAGCCTGTCTCCGTCTGCCACCAGTGGTCATAGACGGGCACGCCCATGACCTTTTGCGCCCATTCAATCGTGTCCGGATCGGCCCGTTCACCTGCGAGGTAGAGCGCGCGCAGGCAAGTGATGTCGTAATCCTTGATCAATTCACCCTTGGGGTCATCGCGCTTGATCGCGCGGAAGGCGGTGGGGGCGGTGAAGAAGCTGCGCACATTGTGTTCCGAGATGACACGCCAGAAGGTGCCAGCATCGGGCGTGCCGACGGGTTTGCCTTCGAAGACAATCGTGGTGTTGCCGTGAATGAGCGGCGCGTAGCAGATGTAGCTGTGGCCAACGACCCAACCCACGTCAGAGGCGGCCCAGAACACATCACCCGGGTCCACGTTGTAGATGTTCTTCATGGTCCAGTTGAGCGCCACCAGATGGCCCGCCGTGGGACGGATCACGCCTTTGGGCGCGCCGGTGGTGCCGGAGGTGTAGAGGATATAGGCCGGATGGTTGCCAGCCACGGGCACGCAGTCGGCAGGGGTCACACCCTCCTGGACGCCATACCAGTCATGATCGCGGCCTTCCACGAGGTCGATGGGATGCTCTTCGCGTTGCAGGATGACGCAGAAATCGGGTTTGTGTGTGGATTGCTCAATCGCGCCGTCGAGCAGGGGCTTGTATTCGACCACGCGGCCCGGCTCCAACCCGCAGGAGGCGGCGATGATCGCCTTGGGCGTGGCATCGTCAATGCGCACGGCCAGCTCATTGGCGGCAAATCCGCCGAACACCACCGAATGGATCGCGCCGATCCGCGCGCAGGCCAGCATCGCTTCAATGGCCTGCGGGACCATGGGCATGTAGATGATCACCCGGTCACCCATCCCGATGCCCTGGGACTGCAGCGCGCCGGCCAGCTTTGACACGCGGGTCAAAAGATCGCTGTAGCTGATATGTTCTTTGCGGTCTGTGATGGGGCTGTCATAGATGATCGCCACCTGATCACCGCGCCCTGCTTTCACGTGACGGTCAATGGCGTTCCAGCAGGTGTTCACCTTGGCATCGACATACCACTCATACAGCGGCGTGTTGTTGTCAAAGAGAGCCTTGCTGGGCTTTTCAACCCAGTCGATCGCCTCTGCGGCCTCCATCCAGAAAGCTTCGGGGTCGTCTTTCCAGCGCCCATACACGTCTTGATATGTCATTGGTAATCTCCGTCCCTTTGGAAATAGTGTTACGGGACGGGCAGGTCAGGGGGCAAGACGGGTGGGCGACATTCCCTTCAAAAAGCGAAATTTTTTCTGTTTTCAGACTTCATAGGCCAGACGCAGGCCGCCCCAATGGCGGCCCTCGACCGTGATCGGGGCAGAAAGGTCCTTCATCACTTTGAAGACGCCGCCACCCATATCCCGCCTGTAGACCTGCAACAGGAAGGGTTTCGTGTTCTGCCCGGCCTTCAGCCCCACGCGGTCATTGAAGATCCGCCGGTTGCGGCAATTGCCTGCGTTCCAGTCCGGATCCTTGCCCTGCGGTTTCGAAAACTTGCGGTTATGTGTGGGCAGGTAGCCAGCCACATTGACGGCGGCGCAGAAAATCACCTGATCGGAGAAATCCAGCGCGGCTTCCTGAATGGCGGGCAAAACCTTGTCCGTGAAATGGGTGAAGGGCGTCATCACCTGTTCGGGGTTGGTTCCTTTGATCGGGGTGTAGGTCTGGGAGAAGAGATCTGCCTCAGACAGCGTCCCCTTGTCGATCGCCTCCTCAAAAATGGCGGCGATCCGGGCGGCATCGGCCTGAACCCGTTCGATATAGGGGGAATCATCCGTTGTTGCGCCAAGACTCACGGAATCCTGCACCATGCTTTCGGTTTGGTCGACCAGCTTGGCCGTTCTTTCCCGCATCTGAGAGATGCGGCTGGTGGTATCCGTAATGGTGTTTTCGATATCGTGGAACGCCTGACCAAACGCCTCCGTGGCGGAGTGGCTGTGCCCAAGCTTGTCGAACACGCCGCCGGTCAGGTCTGTCAGGTTGCGCATGGCCTGGGTGATTTCGCCCATGGCAGCGGACAGATCGGTGTTGCTGGCGATCACCTCATCTGATTTCGCGCGCGCCGCCTGGGACCCTTGGGACAAACGACGCACGGTTTCGGTCAACTCTTCCACGGATTCCTGCACCTCAGTGACGGTGGCAGAGGTGGTCGTCGCCAACTCATTGATCGCGCTGGCAATCGTGGCAAAGCCTGCGCCCGCAGTCCCGGCGCGAGAAGCCTCAATCCGGGCGTTGATGGCCAGAAGATGCACGGTTTTGGCAATGTCGCGGATGCTTTGGTTGCCCTGTTGCACGTGCAAAAGCGCCGCAAGCACGCCATCCATATGCTCCGTGATTTCCACAACATGGCCGACGATTTCCGTGCAATGCTGCCCGCTGTCCTGCAGCGCCTCTTCCGACGACCCCACCAGTGTTTCGACATCGGAGGTTGCTTTTCGCATGTCCTCTAGACGGCCGGAGATGGAATGATTGGCCTCCACCACCGCATTGGCGTTTTGACGTGCCAGCGACACTGCGTCTTGCTGGGTTTTTGACCGCAGATCAAGGTCGTCGACAAAGGCCACAACCTCCACGATATCGCGGCCCAGAAGACCGGTCCGCCGTGCCAGGTCAGAGATGATGGGGTCACTTCTGCGCCGCTGTGGAACGTCAGCGCGCGGTGTTGCCTTGTCAGCCGTGGGCGTGTCTTGACCCTGCGCCGCCGCAGTTTCGGCCCATGCGGTATCGCTGGCCTCTTCCATGGCGTGTGATGCGCCGTCCGCTGCCATGCCATGATTTGGCCGCAACAGCGCATTTACAAGTTTGCGAACAGCCGGCATAGACGTCGTGCCCCTTTTCATGTCGGTGCCACGGTCTAGTGCCAAAAAGTAAAGCGCAGGTTCACGCCTGCGGGGCTATGAAATCAGCCGTAATGGGTCACGGGCGTTCCGGCGATGGCGGCAAGGTTCAATAGACCCCGCGCTGTTACACCCGCCGTCGCGATATGCGCGCGGTTGCCCATGCCCATCAGGATCGGCCCAACTTCGAGCCCGTTTGCCTTGACCTTCAATATGTTGCGCACACCAGAGGCCGCGTCTGAATTGGAAAAGATCAGGATGTTCGCGCTGCCTTGTAGCCGGTTGTCGGGCAAAAGGCGTTCCCGCAAGGCAGGGTCGAAGGCGGCGTCCACATTCATTTCCCCTTCATAGATAAAGTCGCGGGGTTCCTGATTGAGAATGGAAATCGCTTCTCGCAGACGCTTGCCGGAATCGCTGCCCTGGTTTCCGAATTGGGATTGGGAACAGAAGGCGATCTTGGGCTCCACCCCAAAACGACGGGCATGACGCGCAGCGCCGATCGCAATCTCGGCCAGTTGAGCCGGGCTGGGGAAGACATGTACATGGGTGTCTGCGATGAAGATGGGCCCGTCTTCCAAGATCATCAGTGACAAAGAGCCCTGCGGGTGCAACGTTTCGCTTCCCAGGGTTTGCGTGACGTAGCCCAGATGCCAGCGATACTCTCCCGAGAGGCCGCAGATCATCGCGTCTGCCTCTTCCCGGTGGACCATGATGGCAGCGATGGCGGTGGTGTTGGTGCGCATGATCATGCGGGCCAGATCGGGCGTCACCCCGCGGCGCTTCATGATCTCGTGATAGCTGCGCCAATAATCCCGGTAGCGCGGGTCGTCTTCGGGGTTGACCATCGAGAAATCTTCCCCCGGTCTGATCTTGAGCCCCATCCGATCACAGCGGGCGGCGATGACCTCCGGTCGACCGATCAGGATCGGTTGTTCAATCGTTGTCTCCAGGATGGTTTGCGTCGCACGCAAAACACGCTCGTCTTCACCGTCTGAAAATACGATCCGACGGGCTGTGGTGCCTGCGGCCTCAAAAACGGGGCGCATCAGCAGCGAGGATTTGTAAACGGAGGCGTCAAGCTTCTGGCGATAGGCCTTGAGGTTTTCCAGCGGGCGCGTCGCCACGCCTGTTTCCATGGCTGCCCCCGCGACGGCGGTGGACACGACGCCGGATAGGCGCGGGTCAAAGGGTTTGGGAATGAGGTAATCGACCCCGAAGGTCAGCTGTTCGCCCTTATAGGCGGCGGCGGCTTCTGCACTGGTGGTCTGGCGGGCAAGTTCGGCGATGCCTTCCACGCAGGCGATCTCCATCTCATCATTGATGGTGGTCGCGCCCACATCCAGAGCGCCGCGGAAAATGAAGGGAAAGCACAATACATTATTGACCTGATTGGGAAAATCGCTGCGGCCCGTGGCGATAATGGCGTTCGGAGCAACCTCGCGTGCCAAATCGGGCATGATCTCTGGCGTTGGGTTGGCCAGCGCGAAAATAATGGGGCGGTCGGCCATCTTGGCCACATTGTCCTGAGACAAGACCTTTGGGCCGGATAGGCCGAGGAAAAGATCGGCCCCCTCAATCACTTGATCAAGCCTGCGCAGGTCGGTGTCTTGCGCGAATTCGGCCTTTTGAGGGGTCATTTCTTCCTCGCGCCCCGCATAAACGAGTCCCGCGATGTCACAAAGCCAGACATTTTCGCGTTTTACGCCCAGCTTCAGTAACAGGTTGAGGCAGGCAATCCCTGCAGCGCCGCCACCGGTGGAGACAATCTTGATGTCTTCGAATGTCTTGCCCGCGACCTTCAATGCGTTGGTTGCAGCCGCGCCCACGACAATGGCGGTGCCGTGCTGATCGTCGTGGAAGACGGGTATATTCATCCGTTCCCGGCAAAGCCTCTCGACAACGAAACAATCCGGCGCCTTGATATCTTCCAGATTGATCGCCCCGAAGGTCGGCTCCAGCGCGCAGACGATATCGGCCAGCTTTTCCGGGTCTGCTTCATCCACTTCGATGTCGAAACAATCGATGCCTGCAAACTTTTTGAAAAGAACGGCCTTGCCTTCCATCACAGGCTTGGAGGCCAGTGCGCCGATATTGCCAAGGCCCAGAACCGCGCTGCCATTGGTGACCACGGCCACAAGGTTCCCACGAGAGGTGTATCGGCTTGCGGTGCTTTGATCGGCCTTGATTTCCAAGCACGCCTCCGCCACGCCGGGGGAATAGGCACGGGCCAGATCGGCACCGTTTGCCAAGGGTTTCGTGGCGCGAATTTCCAGTTTTCCAGGCTTTGGATTGGCGTGGTAATCAAGTGCGTCCTGGCGCAGGCTTTCGCTGGGTTGATCGGCCATTTTTCCTCCCGTCTGCAAACTGGTTTAATATTGAACTAGTTTGCTTATGCTTCTCCACCTGAGTGTAGAAGACGTCTTTGCAATCCAGTGCAGATTGCACGCGATACGGGCACCGCGCAATGCTGTTGCGTCTTCCCCTTCAATTGACTGCAATGCTATTGATCTGATGACAGAGGCAGCGGTGGCGTTGCTTTTCACGATAAAAAACGCTCAAGGAGGACGCATGCCGGATCATCTCACCATCGTGTCTCACCCGCTTGTGCAGCATAAATTGTCCATGATGCGCGATAAGAACACGCCCACCGCGCAGTTCCGCCAGCTGTTGCGAGAAATCAGCCAGCTTCTGACCTATGAGGCCACCCGTGATCTCCGCCTCACCACGCAGACGATTGAAACGCCTGTAACCACCATGGAGGCCCCGATTCTTGATGGTCCGAAACTGGCGCTTGTGTCGATTCTGCGCGCAGGCAATGGATTGCTGGACGGGATGCGCGATGTCATTCCAACCGCCCGGGTGGGGTTTGTGGGGCTTTACCGCGATGAAGAAACGCTGCTTCCGGTGCAGTATTATTGCAAGCTACCCGAACGCATTGAGGAACGGCCTTGCATCCTTGTGGATCCGATGCTCGCCACAGGCAATTCGTCGGTCGCCGCAGTTGATTTGTTAAGAAATGCAGGGGCGCAGGACATTCGGTTTCTTTGTCTTCTGGCTGCCCCGGAAGGGGTCGCGCGGATGAAAGACGTGCATCCGGACGTGCCCATCGTGACAGCAGCCCTTGATGAAAAGCTGAGTGACATAGGCTACATCGTGCCAGGCCTTGGCGATGCGGGGGATCGCATGTTCGGGACGAAGTAGCCAAAAACTGTTTACCTTGCGGCATTTATGCGGCAATCTTTGGGTAATAGCTCTGGGGGCGAAAATGAAATATTTGAACGTTGTCGCGGCGGCTGCCATCGCTGTGACGGGCTGGGCCACGGATGTGGAGGCCCAAAATTCACCGAAAGCCGTACCGGCAGAATTTCCGCCGGCGTCCTTTACGGGGCGTCAATATGTGGACAGCGCAGGATGCGTGTTCATTCGTGCGGGCATTGACAATGATGTTTCTTGGGTTCCGCGCCTGACGCGTGGACGTCAGCAGGTTTGCGGCTTCCAACCGAGTCTTTCGGCGTCTGCCATCGCGCAAGTCAACGCGCCGCGTGCCACGGCCCCAGAACCAGCACCGTCTGCACCTGCCGCTGCGCCTGCACCGGCCACCCCGGCGCCGGCACCTCGTGTCGTGCGTGCACCCGCGCCTGTTGCAGCGCCTGCACCCGCGTCGGTCTCGGTCTCGGCGCCTGCCAAACCAAAGGCAAAAGCGACACCCGCACCCGTCGCAAAACCTGCACCTGCCGCAAAAGCGCCGGTCAAAACCGCGCGGGCCAGTGTGCCTTCTGCCTGCACCGGCCGCAGCGCGCTCGCGCAGCAGTATCTGAGTTCTCGTCGAGGGCCTGTCCGGTGCGGTCCGCAGACCCAACCGCATGTGAGCATCAAGGATGGACCGCCGTCGCCTGACGCGACCGTCTACGCCTTTCAGGGGCACCCACGGATGACCAACCATGGCCGTGTCGCATCAAACGGTCAGGTCCGTGTTGCGCCAAAACACGTGTATGAAGAACAAGTGGTCAGCACAGAAGGGGTTTTCATTCCCGAAGGCTATGAGGCGGTTTGGGATGACGACCGGCTGAACACCAAACGCGCGCATCAGACGTTTGCGGGCAAGGCCCAAATGGAACGCCTTTGGACGAAGCGCACGCCGCGCACCTTGAAACGCGCTACGGTGCCAGCCGGATCCCACGTGTCCTATGCGGCCGGCGGTGTGTCTGACGCAACGCCAGAGGTGTCTCGCGCGGCCACGGTCCCCTCTGCGGCGGCACTTGCGGAAGACACGCGCAGAGCAAGCCACAGATACGTGCAAGTCGGCGCGTTCAGTGATCAGGCTGGCGCGCAGCGCGCAGCACAGCGTCTGGCCAATAGCGGACTTCCCACGAAACTGGGCAAGCACCGTCAGGGCGGGAAAACCTATACACTGGTTGTTGTTGGGCCTTACACGACCCAAGGCGCGCTGGATGGTGGCCTCGCCCGCGTGCGCGGTCTCGGCTACCAAAGCGCGACGCTGAAACGCTGAGCACACCAGAATCGAACGAAAAGAACGCGCCGCTTTTCGGGGCGCGTTTTTTATGATCCGCAAATGGCCTGAAGCCTCAGCCAATCTGAGTCATTCATAACCGGATCAGGTGCTGACGTGGCGAAGGGGTCAGCCTCAATCAATCCGAGGGTCTTTTCACCCGTGATATCGACCGCATAGGCATACGGTGTGCTGCGCAGCGACGCCGCTTCAAATCGCGTGAGCAGGGCCGCATCAGAGATCTTAGGATTTTGGGTCGTCAGAAGCGTTTCGGCATAGTCGCTCAGCGTGCCTTCCCCAAGCGCACCGGTCGTCAGCAATCGGAAACTTGACCAAATTGGCGCCGCGTCCAGCAATTTGGCCAGGGGATCATGGGTTTCCATGCGCAAGCGTTCCGCCACAACAAAACCCGCGACCACGTCGGGTTCCATGTAATCCTCCACCAAATTGCGTTGAATGAGGATCGTACCACCCGGCAGATGGGCGGTTTTATCCACGCCGTCGCGCGTCACGAAAAGTTTGCCGTCACCGGGCAAACGCTCAGCCAGACGATCAAGCGCGCGACGGCCATCGGGCGCGTCACATGGCGGACCCGTGACGCGCTGCACTTGCTCAAAGAGGTTCGCGCCGATTTCTGCGCGTTTGACGTCCGGCACAATGCTGACTGCATATTGCCGCACAGCCCCTGGCAACCAGAAAACAACCCCCGCTGCCACCGCAACACAGAAAAGCAGCACGATGAAAAAACGCAAACGACCGGGATGTGGGCGGCGACGTTCGATCGCAGTGCGGAGTTTTTCGATGGCCTCGATCATCTCCGTCTCGTGGCCGGGAAATTCCAGGGTTTCGCCCGCATCGCCAGCCGGATGATAGATCGCAGGTCGTTTGCCGGGGTTTGCACGCACCACAGCGGCCAGCGACCAATGCGTGAGTGCGCGATCCTGCATGTCGGAGATCACCAGAGTGGCATCCCCGATTGAGGCGACAACATCCACCCTGTGCGCCTCTGGCGAGGCGCGCCATAATCCTGAGGCTTCCAGTCTTTGATACTCGTCCAATGCGGTCATGGGGGACCGTGCCTGTACTGCGCTTTGTTTTGCCAACAGTGTAGCGGGTTTTCGCTTACTCGTGAAGGCGGATCAATTGGTCGGTGTCTCGCCCCCCGCGCGGGGGCGCAGGCGATCCCGAACGACGTAGATCATACCGCCCAGAAAGAGCAGCGCCATGGCGTACCATGTAAGTGCATAGCTGAGGTGCGAATTGCGGAACGTGACCTGCGTGAGCCCGCCGCGAGGCCAATCCTCTGCCGCGCCGCTGTGGTCGGCATCTACGAAGTAAGTGGCTGTTCGGCCAAGCCCTGCATCATCTGAAAGGGCGAGAACATCGCGGGAAAACCACCGCCCGGCGCTGGGATCGTTTTTTTCGAGAACGGTTCCCTCTGGTTCTGTGACGCGCAAAAGCCCGGTTACGCTCACAGTGCCCTCTGGGGCCGACCAAAGCTGTTGGCTGCTGCCCGAAGGCACAAACCCGCGGTTGATCCATATGATGCGGCTGTCGGTTTGCAGGGGCGTCATCAACCAGGACCCGGCCCCCAACTCGGTTAGGGCTTTCACCCGCTGCGACAGGTCGTGCATGAAAACGCCGTCTTCCGTCGTGACGCGCAGATAGGCGTATTCGCCTTCTGTAGCTGTGCCAAACGGGGCGGCCACAGGATCGCCAAAGGCGCGCGCCTCAACGGTTTCAATCAGATCCAGCTTCCAGCCCAGACGCTGCACCTGCCACGTCCCGAGTCCCAGCATCGTAACAAAGACAACCGTGGCGAGAGACAGAATGGTGACATCCACCCAGAGCGGTCTGAGGGGGCTATCTTCCTCCGACGCGCCCGCCTGGGTCATTGCAGTTCGCGCACACGCTCAATCGTGTCATGGGCAGGCATCATGTTTTCATGCAGGTGGAACATCACCCAAATGGAGCCCGCCAGAATGATCACCAGAACGATCGCAGTGAAAAGAAGAGACATGAACTGCCAGCCATCCTCCGCCCCAATCGAGACATGCAGGAAGTAGTGCACATGCACCAGGATCTGGATCGCGCCGAGACCGAAGATGATCGCCATTGCCCAAAGCAGGCTAATCTCGACCTCGGCCATAACCACGTAAAACGGGATGGCCGTCAGGATGACGGACAGCACAAACCCGATGACATAAGATCTGTACGATCCATGGGCGTGACTGTCGTGGTTATCGGTCTCAACGCTCACAGCAGCACCCCCGCAAGATAGACGAATGAGAAAACCCCGATCCAAATGAGATCAAGAAAGTGCCAAAAGAGGCTCAGACACATTATCCGGCGTTTGTTTTCATGCGTCAGACCATGCATCTGAACCTGGATCAGGAGCACCACGAGCCAGATCGAGCCGGCGGTCACGTGCAGCCCGTGGGTGCCTACCAGGATCCAGAAAGAAGACAGGAAAGCGCTGGCCATCGGGGTTGCCCCCAAGTGCCATAAATGGGCGAATTCGAGGTATTCAAGATATAGGAAACCCAGCCCAAACCCCAGCGTGACAATCAGCCAAAGTGACATCGCGCGGGCATTGTTTTGTTGCATGTTGATCGCGGCAAAGCCGTAGGTGATCGAGGACAGCAGCAGGAACGCCGTGGCCAGTGCAATCTTTTCGATCTCAAACAGGTCTGCGGGTGATGGGCCCGCGGCATAGTTTTGTCCAAGCACCGCATGCACGGCAAAGAGGATACCGAAGAGCAGGCAATCGCTCATAAGGTAGAGCCAGAAGCCCAGCATTGTGCCCGTCTCATGGGCGTGTTCTTCCGCGTGTTCTTCGGCGTGGTCGTGCGCGTGCGCGTCCTCGAAGACGTGGAATTCGTATGGTGCCTCGGCGGTGGTATCCGTGGGTGCCATCGGGTTTACTCCGCCGCCTGCGCGGTGAGGCGTGTGCGGCCCTCTTCGATGTCGCGTACGTGTTCAGCCGGGATGTAGTAATCGCGGTTGTAATTGAACGTGTGGCCGATGGCCCAGAAGAGCGAGGCAAAAAAGGTCACAAGCGCCAGCCACCAAACATGCCAGATCAACGCAAAACCCATCACTGTCATCAGGCCTGCAATGATCACACCGCTGGAGGTGTAGTGCGGCATGTGGATGGGTGTGTAGCCGCTCGTCGGTTTCTTGTAGCCGTTCCGCTTCATGTGGTCCCACGCATCCAGTTCATAGACCCGGAAGTTGAAAGCGAAGTTGTAGTAAGGCGGTGGTGACGTCGTAGACCATTCCAGTGTACGTGCTTCCCAAGGGTCATCGCCCGCGACCAGCTGGTCACGCTTCATGATCGACACGACGATCTGAATGACAAAAGCCACGACGCCCACAGCAATCATCAAAGCGCCGATAAGGGCAGTGAAAAAGTAGCCGGCATAGATCACGTCTTCGAACTGGCTCAGGCGCCGCGTGACGCCCATCAGGCCCAGCACGTAAAGCGGCATGAAGGCAAAGTAGAAGCCCACGACCCAGCCCCAGAAACTGACCAGCCCCCAGAACCGGTCAAGATGGAAGCCGAAGGCCTTTGGCCACCAGTAGGTGATGCCCGCGAAGATCCCGAAGACCACGCCACCGATGATCACATTGTGGAAATGTGCCACCAGGAAAAGCGAGTTGTGCAGCACGTAATCCGCCGGGGGGACAGCCAAGAGCACGCCGGTCATCCCGCCAATCACGAAGGTCAGCATGAAGGCAATGACCCACATCATCGGCAGCTCATATCGGATGCGGCCTTTGTACATGGTGAAGAGCCAGTTAAAGAGCTTCGCCCCCGTCGGGATCGAAATGATCATCGTCGTGATCCCGAAGAACGAATTGACGTCCGCACCCGCGCCCATGGTGAAGAAGTGGTGCAGCCAGACGATGTAGCTCAGGATCATGATCACGCAGGTGGCGTAGACCATGGACGTATAGCCAAAGAGCCGCTTGCGACAGAAGGTCGGTACGATTTCAGAGAAAATGCCGAAGACGGGCAGGGTGAGGATATAGACCTCCGGATGGCCCCAGATCCAGATGAGGTTGACATACATCATCGGATTGCCACCAAGCTCATTGGTGAAGAAGTTGGTGCCCAGATACCGGTCCGCCGTCAGCAGCGCCAATGTGGCCGACAGCACCGGGAAGGTCGCCACGATCAGCACGTTGGTACACAGCGTCGTCCAGCAGAAGATCGGCATCTTCATCCAGGTCATGCCCGGCGCGCGCATTTTGACCAGCGTCACGATCAGGTTGATGCCCGATAGGGTGGTGCCTATCCCCGCGATATTGAGCGACCAAAGGTAGTAATCCATCCCCACGCCCGGGCTGAAGGTCAGCCCCGAGAGCGGCGGATAAGCCAGCCAGCCAGTGGCTGCGAACTCACCCACAAAAAGCGAGATCATGATCAGCACCGCGCCCGATACCGTGAGCCAGAAACTCAGGTTATTGAGGAACGGAAACGCCACGTCCCGCGCGCCGATTTGCAGCGGCATGACGTAGTTCATGAAACCCGTGACAAAGGGCATCGCCACGAAGAAGATCATGATCACACCGTGAACGGTAAAGACCTGATCGTAATGGTAGGCAGGTAAAAAGCCGACATAGCCTGCAGAGGCCAGCGCCTGATGCAATCGCATTAGCAACGCGTCGGAAAAGCCCCTGACCAGCATGATGAGACCCAGGATCATATACATGATCCCGATCTTTTTATGGTCGATGGAGGTGAACCACTCGTTCCAGAGGTAGCCCCAAAGTCGATAATACGTCACAGCGCCCACGACTGCCGCACCAAGGATCATCGTGCCAATGAAGGTGCCAAAGATGATCGGGTCGTAGAATGGGAAAATATCCCAGTTCAGCTTGCCCCAGAACCAATGCACGTCCACGGGGGAATAGCTGCCATGGGCGGTACCTGCATCAGTGGGTGTGATTGCTGTGGCCATGTCAGTTCCCCTCGCCGGGACGCTGATTGGCAAGGTTGGTCACCGGGGGCAGGTCCATCGCCGCGAAAATCTCATCCTCAAGCGGCTTCAGATCGGGCCGGAGGATCGCAATGAACGCGCTGGGATCCTCTGCGGCACAGATGCCTCGGAACATTTCCCGGTTGAAGAGCCCTTCGATCCCGCCACCGCCAAGGGCGTCCACCATCATCATGTCATCCAGGCACAGATCCTGTTGACCCGCGCAGAGGTTCACGATGCGCCGCCAGAGCCCATCCCGAACATGACCGTAATAGGTCACTTTGTGGTCAATGCTTGGCTGCTGGAGTTGGTTATAGGCCACCTGATCCAGTTCCGACGCGCGGCCCTGATCGCGGACCGTTTCAACCCACGCGTCAAAGCCTGCATCATCCAACCCGTGGAAATCGAAATTCATGTGGGAAAACCCGTTGCCCGAGTAGTTGGCCGAAAATCCTTCATAGGTGCCGGGCACGTTGATCACGGCGTTCAATTCCGTCTCCATCCCGGCCATGGCATAGATCATTCCGGCCAGGTCAGGGACATAGAACGCATTCATCACCGTGTCAGAGGTCAATTTGAATTCAATCGGACGATCCACGACCGCAGCGAATTCATTGACCGTGGCGATATTTTGCTCCGGATAGATGAACAGCCACTTCCAGTCGAGCGACACGACGTGGATCTCCAGCGGTTTCACGCTTTGATCGATGGGCTGGGTCTCAGATATGCGCCGAAGATCCTGGTATGGATCGAGCCGGTGGGTGGCGACCCAGGTCAGGCCTGCAAGACATATGATAATCGCCAGCGGTACGGCCCAGATCACAATCTCAAGACTGATGGAATGGTCCCAGTCCGGCGCGTAAGTCGCTGACTTGTTGTCTTCGCGATACTTCATCGCAAAAAACACGGTCAGCGCCATAACAGGCAAAATGACGATCAGCATCAGAACCGTGGCATAAACAATGAGATCACCCTTTTGGGCGGCCACGTCCCCATTGGGATTTAGAAGGACCAGATTGCATCCCGACAGCAGCGTTGCAATTGCCAGGAAGGTCACAATTTTTACCGTTCTGCGCATCGTCTTGGCTACGTCTTGTGTTGCGGGTTGAACGTTGCTGCACCATACCTAGTGCGGTTGCTGCGCTTGACCCGGGTTTATTATCTACTGCTCTAGGTAAGCAATCCCCAGAGAGTTCAAGAATGCTGCACTGCGACAATTTCCCCTTTATGGTTTGTGACCCATATTATGGTTAGAAAGCGTGCAACAACGCGGAGATTCCCATGGCGAACACATCAACCGGTCATTCCGATAATGTCACCATAGACGACATTGTGACAACAGTGGTCATGGCGCGGGTCACAGACTTCTTCGGCTTCTTCGTCTACGCCATCGCCTCGGCACTCGTGTTCCCACGGCTCTTCTTTCCGATGTATGATCCCGTGACGGGTACGATCCTGTCTTTTGCTGTGTTTTCATTGGCTTTTCTAGCACGACCATTTGCCAGCTACGCAGGCCGGTACGTGGAACAAAAGATTGGCCGCGCGGGCAAAATCTCTTTGGCTTTGATGATCCTGGGCAGTTCGACGGTCGCCATCGGGTTGCTGCCCAGCTATGACCGCATAGGGATTACCGCACCCATCCTACTGGCGGCCCTGCGGTTTGCCCAAGGCATCGGGTTGGGCGGTGCGTGGGATGGAATCACGCTGCAGCTCAAGTCGGCTGCGCCAAAGGGTCGCGAAGGACTTTATGGAATGGTACCGCAACTGGGCGGGCCCATCGGATTTTGCGTTGCAGCCTCTCTCTTTTTCGTGCTGACCGGTTTTCTGACAGAAGAGGAGTTTTATAATTACGGCTGGCGTTTTGCTTTCTTTGCGGTGATGGCGGTTAATGTGGTGTCGCTGTTTGCGCGGCTCCGGCTGCTGACGGCGAATTTCGGTGCGGATGAAACGCCGCTGCAATCTGCTCCCTTTTCTAAGATGTTGCGCACCCAGTGGCGCACGATCGCGCTGTCGACTTTTCTGCCGGTGGCAAGCTACGCGCTCTTCCACATGGTGACAGTCTTCCCGCTAAGTTACACATTGCTGTTCACCGATTACAGCATGGATAGGATCATCCTCTACGAACTTGCGGGCGGTGTGCTGGCCTGTGGCGCGGTGGTGCTGTCGGGCATTCTGGCGGATCGCTATACCAAACGGTTGGTCCTGCGCGCGTCTGTGGCGATGATCCCGATCTTATGTCTGACGATCTACACGCTTGATACCCATCCGTGGATCTACATCATTTTCGGGTTCATTGTGTTGGGCTTGGCCTACGGGCAGTCAAGCTCCATCGTGCCGAAACGTTTCCCGGCTGAGTTTCGATATTCCGGCAGTGCCCTTTCGGTGAACCTGTCATGGATCTTTGGCGCGGCGTTTGCGCCGCTGTCTGGTATGTTCCTGGCGGCCTATGTGGGGCTTTGGGCGTCCGCGCTGTACCTGCTGTCAGGGGCCATCGTAACGTGGGTCACACTGCGCGTCCTCGACCGCCAGTTGATGGATGAGACCGGCGAGCGCCGGGATGACACAGGCTGACCGGTCGGATCTAACCGACGATCAGTTGCTTGAGCTGCAGGGCTTCGTGTTCCAGCTCGGTCAGGCGGTAGTTGATCACGTCTCCGATGGTAAGCATACCCACAAGGCTGGCTCCATCCACGACAGGCATATGCCGGAAGTGGCCGGCTGTCATGCGCCGCAGCACGGAAATCAGGGTGTCACCCGGCGCGCAGACCTCCACTGACGTGGTCATGATGTCCTCAACCTTTTTCGGAAGGGTTTCACCCGGCGTTTCGGCCAGTTTTCGCACGATGTCACGCTCCGACAAAATGCCCACAAGTGATCCACTCGAATTGCGGACCATCAGAGCCCCGATCCGCCTTTTCCGAAGTTCCATCACTGCGTCCTTGAGCGTGCTTTGCGGACGGATGGAAAAGACTGAATCACCCTTTCCGTTCAAAAGGTTGGCAACCAAAGCGGTTTCAGCAGACGAATTGCTCGACGTTGATTGGCTGTAGGTTTTGGGTTCGATATCACCGCGTTTGGGCGCTTGGTAGGATGCAGGCATCAATGGCTCCTTGATGGTGTTTCAAGATTCAGGCTACATCCAACTTACACCGAGAAATTAAAATTAGGAAAAATTTCGCGTATGACGGGTTTTGAGCTTCCACCCATCACCGCGCTCCTGCTGTTTGTGGGGGCCTGCCTGGCCGGACAATCCTACCGTCGCGTGTGGAAAGAAGAAGGGCCAAGCTGGCAACTGTGGTTTTTCGGTGCGACGGCCGCCCTGTTGCTGTGCACGGTCGCGTTTTTTCCCATCGCGGTGGGTTAGGTCCCAAAAAACCTGATGATTGTATGTGTTAAATCTGGGGCCTTCTCCTGGCGCTAAAAAAAGCGGGGCCTGAATGTCAGACCCCGCTTTGGTTTTTTATCCGCCGAAATCATCCAGCATGATGTCTTCCCGATCCACGCCCAAATCCAGGAGCATGTTCGTGCAAGACTGGTTCATGATGGGTGGGCCGCACATGTAGTATTCGCAGTCTTCAGGCGCAGGGTGATCTTTGAGGTACTCATCGTGCAGCACGTTGTGGATGAAGCCGGTATACCCGTTCCAATCATCCTCTGGCATCGCGTCAGACAGCGCCACATGCCACGTGAAGTTGTCAAACTCTTTGGCGAGCTCATCGAAATCCTCGACAAAGAACATCTCTTTCTTGGACCGCGCGCCATACCAGAAGGTGATCTTTCGATTGCGGTTCTTGAGTCGCTTGAGCTGATCAAAAATGTGGCTGCGCATGGGCGCCATGCCCGCACCACCGCCGATGAAGACCATCTCTTTTTCCGTCTCACGGGCGAAAAATTCGCCGAACGGGCCAGAGATGGTGACCTTGTCACCAGGCTTGAGGTTGAAGATGTAGCTCGACATCTGGCCGGGTGGGATGCCCTGCGACCCGGGAGGAGGGGAGGCCACGCGCACGTTGAGCATGATCAGGCCCTTTTCCTCGGGGTAGTTGGCCATGGAATAGGCGCGTTCAATCCCCTCGGGCACCACGGATTTGTACTGCCACAGATTGAACTTGTCCCAATCCTCACGATATTCCTCTTCCACATCGAAATCGGTGTAGTTGAGCTCGTGGGCGGGTGCCTCAATCTGGATGTAGCCACCGGCGCGGAAGTTCACATCCTCACCTTCCGGCAGTTCCAGCACCAAGTTCTTGATGAAGGTTGCGACGTTTTCGTTGGAACGCACGGTGCATTCCCACTTCTTCACGCCGAACACCTCTTCGGGCACTTCGATCTTCATGTCCTGCTTGACGGCCACCTGACAGGATAGGCGATCACCGCAGGCCGCTTCACGCTTGGTGATGTGGCTTTCCTCTGTGGGCAGGATCGATCCGCCCCCTTCATGGATTTTCACCTTGCACTGGGCGCAAGTCCCGCCGCCGCCGCACGCCGACGGCACAAACAATTTCTGCTCCGCCAGTGTCTGCAGCAGTTTGCCGCCTGCGGGGACGGAAATGGTTTTCTCTCCGTTGATCTCAATGTTCACATTGCCCGTGGACACGAGTCGGGACCGTGCCATCAGAATGATCGAAACCAATGCGATCACGATCAAAGTGAAGAGCAAAATTCCAAGACTGAACGTCGCCATGTCTTTGCCTCCTTAAAGCTTCACGCCGGAAAACGACATGAAGGCCAGGGCCATCAACCCCGCCGTGATGAATGTGATGCCTAGGCCCTGAAGACCATCGGGAATGTCAGAATATTTCAGCTTCTCTCGTACGCCTGCCATGGCCGTGATGGCCAGAGCCCATCCAAAGCCAGAGGAGACGCCGTAAGTGGCTGCTTCCGCGAGATTATAATCCCGTTCCACCATGAAAAGCGACCCACCAAGGATGGCGCAGTTCACAGTGATGAGCGGCAGGAAGACGCCCAACGCGTTGTAGAGCGGGGGAAAGTACTTATCGAGAACCATCTCAAGGATTTGCACCAGCGCCGCAATCACCCCGATATAGGAGATGAGGCCAAGGAACGTCAGATCCACATCCGGAAACCCGGCCCAGGCCAGCGCACCAGGGGCCAGAAGGTAATTCAGGATAAGGTTGTTGGCAGGAACGGTGATCGATTGCACGATCATCACGGAAATGCCCAGGCCAATGGCCGTCGCGATCTTTTTGGATACGGCGATAAACGTGCACATGCCCAGGAAAAAGCTGAGCGCCAGGTTTTCGACGAAGATCGCCTTGACCGCGAGGGAGATAAGCTCTTCCATCAGTGCGCCTCGACCGTCTGGATTTTGTATTCACGCTCTTCCACCTGCTCAGGCTTCCAGGACCGGAAGGCCCAGATGATCAGGCCGATGATGAAGAAGGCCGAGGGCGGCAGCAGCAACATGCCATTGGGCACGTACCAGCCGCCATTGTTCACTGTCTCAAGCAGGGTCAGGCCAAACAGGCTGCCGGAGCCGAAAAGCTCCCGGATCACCGCCACCAGCATTAGGATAAGGCCGTAGCCCATACCATTGCCCACCCCGTCAATGAAGCTGGCGATGGGCGGGTTCTTCATGGCAAACGCCTCTGCCCGGCCCATCACGATGCAATTGGTGATGATCAGGCCAACGAAGACCGACAGCGTCTTTGAAATCTCGAACGCATAGGCCTTCAGGATCTGATCCACCATGATCACAAGGCTCGCGATGATGACCATCTGCACGATAATCCGAATCGAGCCGGGGATCTGACTGCGGATCATAGAGATGAACATGGATGAAAATCCGGTCACGAAGATCACCGCGAGCGCCATGACAAAAGACACCTGCAACGAAGATGTCACCGCGAGCGCTGAACAGATGCCAAGCACCTGCAAGGTGATCGGGTTGTTGTCGACCATGGGATCAACCAGCATTTTTCGATAGGTCTGGGGCATTTCAGATCCCTCCTGTCTTCATGTTTTTCAGGAAGGGCGTGTAGCCATCCTCCCCCATCCAGAACCGGACGAGGTTGTCCACACCGACAGTTGTCAGCGTAGCCCCTGCAAGCGCGTCAATGTGATAATCCTCACCCTGCGGCGGGACGGTCTTTGCCACTGAGATGGCCAGATTTCCGTCTTCATCCTTCAGTCGCTTGCCGTTCCATTGCGCCTTCCAGCGGGGGTTGTCCACCTCCGCGCCAAGACCGGGCGTTTCGGCATGGGCGTAGAATTGCAGGCCGAAGATTTCGTTGCCATCCTCTTCCACGGCGATGTAGCCGTAAAGCGTGGACCAAAGCCCGTAGCCATGCAGCGGCAGGATCGCCTTGTCGAGCGATCCGTCCTCATTGCGCAACAAATACACGGTTCGGTAAGTCGCCTTGCGCCCGATGCCTGCCGGATCATCGGTCAGCGCAACCGATGTGGCGGGATCATCGGCAGCCGCGATATCGTCAAACGTGGTGGCGTCAAATTGATCGGTGAACTGACCGGTCTCAAGCTCCAGCACATGGGGTTCGAATGCTCCGAAAGCTTCGACCACATCCACCTCCGGGTCATATACGCCTGCGACCTGCAGGATGTTTATCTGCTTGTCCTTGAGCTGATTGACCTCTTGCGTGGGCCGGAGTGACACCGCCACGGAGGACACCACCATGGAGGCAACAAGGCAAATGCCCACGGCGACGAACAGTGTCTTGCCGATGCTGTCAGGTGGTGCGGCTAGGAACCGCCCGATGGGGCCTTTTTTCTTTTCTGCCTTGGCTTCTGGCACTTGGTCTTCAGGCATGTCTTTTCGCCCTGCGTTTGATGTTGGCTTGCACCACAAAGTGGTCGATGAGCGGTGCAAACACATTCCCGAACAGGATGGCTAGCATCATACCCTCTGGGAAAGCGGGATTGATCACCCGTATCATCACAACCATGAACCCGATCAGGGCCCCGTAAATGAATCGCCCTGTATTTGTGTGAGAGGCCGAAACCGGTTCGGTCACCATGAACACGAGGCCGAAAGCATAGCCGCCAACCACAAGATGCCAGTACCAAGGCATGGCAAACATCGGGTTTGTGTCCGACCCAATGAAGTTGAGGAGCGATGAAAACGCGATCATGCCGCCCAGACACCCGACAATCAGTCGCCAGTTTGCGATTTTCGTGGCCAGCAGGAAGGCCAGGCCGATCAGGCAAGCAATCGTCGATGTCTCGCCGAAACTGCCCTGCACAAGGCCAAAGAAAGAGCTGGTCCAGTCCATCCCATAGGACGCCAGTTTCTCATACCCCTCGCTCGCGCTGATGCCGAGGGCCGTGGCACCTGAAAACCCGTCAACAGGGGTCCAAACCGTCTCCCCCGACATCTGGGCGGGATAGGCGAAGTACAAGAATGCGCGACCAGTGAGTGCGGGGTTGAGGAAGTTTTTTCCGGTGCCACCGAACACTTCCTTGCCGATCACAACGCCAAAAATGATCCCCAGAGCCACCTGCCACAGCGGGGTGCTCGCCGGAAGTGTCAGCGTGTAGAGCATTGAGGTGACCAGAAATCCTTCGTTCACCTCATGTTTGCGCACTGTGGCAAAGATCACCTCAAATATGCCGCCTGCCACGAGGGTGGTGATGTATATCGGCAGAAAATACAGCAAACCATGAAGGAAATTGGCCATTGGATTGGCCGCGTTGAAGCCGATGCCCGCTGTCTCAAGAATCCAGGCGCGCCAGCCGCTTGCGCCCAATTCCGCGATGGCAGTGTTGGTTTGCAAGCCGGTGTTGTAGCAGCCCAGGATGATGCAAGGGACCGTGGCCAACACCACATAGGTCATGATCCGCTTCATATCGATGTAGGATCGCGCATGGGGCGCGACCGTCGTCACCGTTTTCGGCGTATACAAAAAGCTTTCCACCATCTCATAGATGGGGAAATACCGCTCATACTTGCCGCCTTTTTCGAAAGCTGGCTCGATGCGGTCAAAGAAGCTGCGCAGACCCATGTCTACCCTTCCTTTTCGATCTTGCTGAGGCAATCCCGTAGTGCGATGCAATATTCATACTTCGCCGGGCAGGCAAAGCCAACCAGCCCGAGATCCTCTTCATCCAATTCAAGCGCCCCGAGTTGCTGCGCCGTGTCCGTATCCATCACAAGTAAGGACCGTAGAAGTTGTGTTGGCAGGAAGTCCTGCGGCATCAGTTTTTCGAACGTTCCGATCGGCACCATGGCCCGCCGCCCGCCGTTCAGGTTTGACGTCAGACCATAAAGTTTCTTCGACAGCGCAGACCCCAGAACTGGCTGCACGGCGTATTTCGTGCGCATCGGTCTGATCCAACCCATTGGAATCTGGTCTTTATCTTCTTCAATCATCGTAACCTGTCGCGCGTAACGACCTAGGTACGCGTCAGACCCTGAACCCATGCGGCCGCTCAGGATTGACCCGGAGATCAGCCGAAGTGGTGCATCGCCGCTCGCTTCATTTTCTGTGATGTTGAGCATTGAGGCCCCGGCGGGCACGCGCATCAGGCGCGGATTTGCCGCCCTCGGGCCGCACAGAGCGATCACCCGCTCTGCGTCATTACGTCCCGTTTTCAAAAGGTGCCCGATGGAGATCACGTCGTGATATCCGATGGTCCAGACTGCCTTTTCTGCCGTGACAGGATGCAGAAAGTGAATGTGAGTCCCCGCCAGACCGGCTGGGTGGGGGCCGTCAAATTCGGCCATCTCAACCCGGTCCATCCCCTCACCAGGAACGGTCGTGCCTGCCTTGCGACACACATAGACAGCACCGTCAGTGAGCTTGGTGATCGCAGCCAACCCAGTTTCGAATTCCTCTGCCTTATCTGCGATGATAATCGAGGCGTCTGCCGAAAGCGGTTCTGTGTCCATGGCGGTGACAAAAATGGCATCGGCGGTCGACGTGCTTTCCGGCACTTTCGAATACGGCCGTGTGCGCAGTGATGTCCAAAGACCTGAGGCACATAGTTTTTCAACGAGGCCCTCGCGGGTCTCTGAATTGCCAACCTTTGAGAAGTCAATTGGCTTGGCCGCTTCGGGATCCAGATCGATCTCAATGCTGATCAGCACTCTTCGTGCGCCGCGGTTAATGGCCCGCACACGGCCAGATGCAGGCGCGGTCACCATCACCTCCGGCGTGTCCTTATGATAAAAGATCGGAGCGCCTGCCCCGACCTTGTCACCTTCCTGCACCTCAAGACGAGGTTTAAGCCCAATGTAGTCAGCACCCAGTACCGCAACGGTGCGAATATCGGGGGCATCGATTTCGGGCGACGACGGCGCGCCAAGGACTGGCAAGTCCAATCCCTTCTTCAATTTAAACATTTGCACGCTGCGTGGCCTCCAACTGGCTTCATATTGCGTGAGCGGCGACTCGCATGGCACACACAAGTGCGGCATGGGCGCTCATATTCTTTTTTCCGATTGCAACGGAAAAGAAAACGCGAAAAAAGCGCGCAGGAAGAAACTTTTCTGCCCTGCCCGTTGAGCCGCTTAAGGAGAACCAGCTAGTGAGCACCATGTTTAAGCTTTCCCGCCGTTCTTTCGTTCTGTCTGCCGTTGCCTTGGCGGCTTGCAAGCCTGGATCCGCGTTGATTGAGCTGACCGGCAAGACCATGGGGACCCATTACAACGTGGTGGTCGTGGATAATGGCAGCGGTGTCGAAAAGGCAGACCTTCAAGCGTCAGTGGACTTAAGTCTTGCGCGGATCAATACGCTGATGTCGAATTGGGATGAGGGTTCCGAAGTGTCGCGCTTCAATGCTGCGCGCAGCACGGCACCCATTGCGGTGTCGCGGGAACTGGCCGCTGTGGTTCAAGCTGCAGAAGATGTTCATAAACAAAGTGATGGCTATTTCGACATCACGCTGGGCCCGGTCATTGAGGCCTGGGGGTTTGGCGCCCCGGCCAGCCTGTCGACCGCACCCGGCACGGCAACCATTGCGGGCGCTTTGGTCCATACCGGGCAGGACAAGTTGTCGGTTTCCGGTACAAACCTGCTGAAAACAGATCCGGCCACGCAGATGTACCTGTCCTCCATTGGCAAGGGCTACGGCGTCGATCACGTGGCGACTGCCGTGTCCGGCCTGGGCTTTACGGATTTCATGATTGAGATTGGTGGCGATCTTTACGTGTCGGGCAAGAACGCGGATGCCGTCAGCTGGAAAATTGGGATCGAATCGCCTGATCTGCTGAGCGGTGAGGTGGCGGACGTGGCGCGCGCCTCAAATATGGGGCTGGCTACATCCGGGGATTACCGCAACTTCTTTGAGGAAAACGGCACGCGATTCTCGCACATCATTGACCCCAAGACCGGCCGCCCGGTGACGCATAACACGACATCAGTGACGGTGCTGTCTGAGAACGCCATGCTGGCCGATGCCTGGGCCACCGGCCTTCTGGCCATGGGGGCGGGTCGCGGGATGGAGCTGGCCAACGATCTCAAGATTGCGGCCCTGTTCATTGACCGGGACGCGTCCGACACCCATATCAAATCCACGACTGAGGCTTTTGAGGCCTTGCAAGCTTGATCGCCAGGAGACTGTCCCTTGGAAACCTTTATCCTTGCCTTTGCCTTCATCGCCCTCATGGTGGGCGGCATGGCGATCGGGGTGATCTTCAACGGGCGCACCATAAAAGGCAGCTGCGGCGGGCTCAACGCGATATCGGATGCCGACCAGTGCTTGGTCTGCAAAAAGGATATTGATCCCGACAGCCCACTGCGTGATCGCTTGGCCGACTGCCCGCGTGCTCGCAAGATGCTGGATGAGATAAAGGGCGAAGCGTAACGTCAGTAAACGCAGATTTTTTCAAAAAATCTGCCGCCAACGTTGGCGGCAAAATTTTTCAAAAATTTTGGGGCGTTTGGTTCACGGTTTCGGCGAATGTCAGAAAGTTAGTCAGATCCCGCGCGTCGGGTTCCTCACCCGTGAAGCCGCGCACATATCCCTCAACCCGGCTGAGCCGCACATCCATGTCCTCGAGCACATCAAGCGCGTGATAGCCAAGCTGCATGAAGTAGAGGATCCGCGCCCGGGTGTCGGCGTCAGAGGGGTCATAGCCGTGACGCGCGAACATTGACGTTACAGCCTCAATCCGGGCCACGTCCGCCGCATCAATCCGCCGCCGCACGGACGTGTCGCGCCGCGCCCATTCGCGCACGGCGAAATCGAGCCCGCGGTCAAAGAGATCTGGGTCAATGAAGCACGTGAAGAAGTTGCAAACCGCACCCGTGATCGTCCGTGCCGGTGCCGCGCAACGCTCCATAATGGTACGCGTGTTGCGCGCCTCCCACCCGGTCAGCAGGTCATCCAAGAGGTCCTGTCGGTTCTTGAAATACCAGTAGAAGCTGGACCGGGACACGCCCAGCCGGTGACTGAGAGCGAGCACCTTCACCTCGCCCACACCCTCGCTGACCAGCACGTCGCGCGCGGCATTGAGCCAATCACCGCGTGTGGCTTTGGTTTGTCCATTTGGCTGCGCGCCGTCCACCGGATCAACCCCGCATCGCCGCACCTTGTGGATCATAAGGCGAGGGCGCAATAACCGAGGCCGCGCATTCCGCACCGACGATGTGAACCTGCAGGTCTTTGCCTTCTTCGGCGACGGAGGCATCGACCATGGCCATGGCGAGCGACTTGCCGACCGTGTGGCCATAGCCACCCGACGTCACAAAGCCGACGAGTTCGCCATCGCTCCACACGGGTTCGAACCCGCTGGCATCGGCATCGTCAGATTGCACCTCCAGCGTCACGACCTTGCGTGCTGGCCCGTTGCCGTCTTTTTCGGCCAAGGCCGCCGCGTGCCCGACGAAGTCACCCTTGGTCCAGTCGATCCAGCGATCCATGCCTGTCTCGGCGGCGGTGTAGCCTTGGGTGAACTCTGCGCTCCAGATCCCGAAGGATTTTTCCAACCGCAGGCTCAGCAAGGCGTTGAAACCGAATTCACGCAGGCCGAATTCTTCGCCCGCCGCAAGCAGCGTCTTGCGCAGACCGATATGTTCAGCCGCCGAGCAGTGGATTTCAAAACCCATTTCGCCCGTCACCGACAGCCGTCCGACCTTCACGCGGTACACGCCGATGTCGAAAGTGCCGCAGCCCATGAAGGGCAAGTCGGAGATCGGGCCATCTGTCAGTTTTTCGAGGACTTTCATACTGTTGGGGCCTGCAATGCCGAAGCCCACCACAGTGTCGGACAGATCGCTGACATGCACGCCATCCTCCATCCGGTCGGCGAACCAGCGCATATGCCATTCGCGCAGGTAGTAGCTGCCCATGATCCACCAGGTGCCATTCCCCCAGTTGAAGATGGTCAGATCGCCCTTCAGCTTGCCTTCCTCCGACAGCATCGGTGCCAGCCGTGCCCGGCCCGGGGCGGGGAGTTTG
>JBCCCZ010000029.1:0-25134 GCA_039033255.1 Pseudomonadota bacterium | reverse complement strand
CCCGATGCCGCCCGTAACCCCAACGGTCGTCAGGAAGATGGGCGAGATGCCATTGGTGCCGCCCACTACGGGCGCGATATTCACAAAGGGCACGTAGGGTGAAGCCTGCTGCCCTGTCCAAAGCGCCACGTTGTTGACGCCCGACATCCGCGAGGACCCCACACCCATGGTGCCCTGTTCGGCCACCAGCATGACGCGGGCGTCGGGGTACTGTTTCTGAAGCTCCTGAATTTCCGTCTGCGCCTTCTCGGATATCATGCATTTGCCATGCAATTCGCGGTCAGAGCGGGAATGGGCCTGGTTGCCGGGTGACAAAAGGTCGGTCGACACGTCGCCTTCGGCACAGATGTAAGTGACGACTTTGATCTCTTCTTCGATGTCGGGCAGCTTGGTGAAAAACTCGGCCCTGGCGTAGCTTTCCAGAATGTCTTTGGCGACAGCATTGCCAGCAGCGTGGGCCTCGGCCAAACGGTCAGTGTCGGCTTCATAAAGGAACACTTGCGTCTTCAGCACCTCGGAGGCGTCGCGGGCCACATCCACATCCTCACCCAGCGCGAGATCGAGCAGGACACGCACGGATGGGCCGCCTTTCATGTGGCTCAGCAGTTCATAGGCGAAGGCCGGGGTGATTTCCGCCACCTCGGCCTGCCCCAGAATGATCTCCTTAAGGAAGGCGGCCTTGGCCCCGGCGGCGCTCGTCGTGCCCGGCAGCGTGTTGTAGATGAAAAAATCCAGCGAAGCCGCGCGGTGTTCGTGATCCGTGTCGCGGATTTGCGCGATCAGTTCCTCCACCAATGCGCTATCTTCGATGGGCTTGGGGTTCAGACCCTGCTCTTTGCGGGTTTCAATCTCGGAGAGGTAATCTGTGTAAAGGCTCATGGCGGCACCTGCGAACAATCGTTGGTTTCTAACCAAGTCGGGGTGGCGCGTGGGCCCCGCTTGATTGCTGTATACAATAGTATGCCGTTACAAGAATGGCAAGAAAAATGACGCTCTCGTGAAGGATCTTACAGCGTCAAATGGTTCATGTCGCGGATGCATGGCAATGGTCTTTTGTCCTGCGGTTTGTATCATGGTGCCGCCAGCGTTGAAATAGAAAGGTCTCGTTCATGCATCCAACCGAAAAAACCGTGCGGCAGTTCCATGAAAGCTGGGATATGCGCGATCCTGATCGCGGCGCGGAGGTCATCGCCGATGACATCGATTTCGAAGACATCGCGCGTGGGGAGAAGCTGCCGGGCAAAGAGGGATACAAATCCGACTATCACCGCTGGCGCGAGGCCTTCCCCGATGGTCTGTGCAAAGTGGAAAACGTGATCGTCAGCGATTGCGGCCACTGGGCCACGGTCGAGTTTCGCAACACCGGCACCCATATGGGCATCCTGCGCTCCAGCCTGGGGGATTTTCCGCCCACCGGCAAACTGGCCGAGGTGCGATATTGCTCCGTCATGCGGGTGGAAAACGGGATGGTGGTGGAAGGGCGCGACTACTATGACAGCGCCACGATCGCGCGCCAATTGGGCCTGGTGGATTGATCCGGGAATGACACGCGCCATGAACCTGATCTTCGACATCCGCCAACCGTGCGTGACTATTGCAGACAGCAAAACCCGCTGGCCTGTGCGGCGTATTCTTTGTGTGGGGCGCAACTACGCTGCCCACGCGCGTGAAATGGGCAAGGACCCGGAACGGGAGCCGCCTTTCTTCTTTTCCAAACCCTCTGACGCGGTGGTGGAGGATGGGGCCACCCTGCCCTATCCGCCCCAAACGCAGAACCTGCATTACGAAGGCGAGTTGGTGATTGCCATTGGACGCGGCGGCGTACGCGTGTCGGAAGAGGATGCGCTGTCACATGTCTGGGGCTTTGCCGTGGGCAATGATCTGACCCGCCGCGATCTGCAGGCGGCGGCCAAGGAGATGGGCCGCCCGTGGGACATGGCCAAGGGGTTTGACCACTCCGCTGTGATCGGGCCTGTCCACGCAATCGAGACAACCGGGCCGATGTCGTCGGGCGCAATCACCACTGTGGTCGATGGGGTGCCGAAGCAAGAAGCGGATCTATCGGACATGATCTGGTCGGTGCCGGAGATCATTTCGATCCTGTCGCATACGATCACGCTTGAGCCCGGCGATCTGATCATGACGGGAACGCCTGCGGGTGTGGGGCCGCTCGTGCCCGGGCAGGTCTGCCGCGTGGCCATCGAAGGTCTGGGCGAGATCACCACCACGATCGCGCCTTCCACCTGAAAAAACCGCTCGCACCCGGGCAAAACACTGCTACGATCCGCAGTTGGGAAACATGCGCCCGCAACGAGGCGCGGTCCAACAGGGAAAAGGGAGTCTTGGACGTGAAAAAACTGATGATGACAGCCGCGGCGATGGCGCTGGCGGCGCTGCCGGTTTCGGCTGAGGTGAAGGTGGGGATGATCACCACTCTGTCTGGTGGCGGGGCGGGCCTTGGCATTGATGTGCGCGATGGCTTCATGCTGGCGATGGAACAATCGGGGCGCGACGATATCGACGTGATCATCGAAGACGACCAGCGCAAACCCGACATCGCCGTGCAACTGGCCGACAAGATGATCCAGTCCGAGGGAGTTGATGTTATGACCGGGATCATCTGGTCGAACCTCGCCATGGCAGTGGTGCCATCGGCCACGGCGCAGGGCAAATTCTATCTCTCACCCAATGCGGGGCCGTCGCAATTGGCCGGGGCTGGATGTCATGAGAATTACTACGTGGTCAGCTGGCAGAACGATGCCTTTGCCGAGGCTGCCGGCCAGTGGTCCCAGGACAATGGCTTTGGAAAGGCCATCGTCATGGCACCCAATTACCCGGCAGGTCGCGACACGATCGCGGGCTTCAAACGCATGTTCAAAGGCGAGGTAGCGGGCGAGATCTACACCAAGCTTGGGCAAACCGATTACGCAGCGGAGATCGCACAGATCAAAGCCGCCGATGCCGATCTGCTCTACTACTTTCTGCCCGGCGGTATGGGGATTTCCTTCATGAAGCAATATGCGGGCTCAGGTGGTGACACCCCTGTCGTCGGCCCGGCCTTCAGCTTTGACCAAGGCATTTTGGGCGCCATTGGCGAGGCTGCTGTCGGCGTGAAGAATGCCGCCCATTGGTCCAAGGATCTTGACGTGCCCGGCAATGCGGAGTTCGTGGAAAGCTTCCAGGCGAAATACGACCGGCTGCCGTCGGTCTATGCCGCGCAGGGGTTTGACACGGCGAACCTGTTGATCTCTGCGGTGGACAAAGCTGATGTGAACGACGCAGATGCGTTCCGCGCCGCGCTGTCAGAGGCGGATTTCCAGTCCGTGCGGGGCAAGTTTGCGTTTGGCTCCAACAACCACCCCATTCAGGATCTCTACATGCGTGAGGTGGTGAAGGAAGGCGACGTGGTCACCAACCGGATCCTCGGCGTGGCCGCCACGGACCACACGGATGTCTACGGTGGTGAGTGCAAGCTCTAACACAAAATACGGCCCGGCCTGATATCAGGCTGGGCCGCGGAACCTCACCACCTGATACCTCCGAGACTTGGGGGCCAGCCCCCAAACCCCCGGGATACTTGTGGCCAGAAAAAGCAAAAAGCCTCCTGTTTCTTCTGGCCAGAAAATATCCCCGCCGGAGGCATTCCGGTGTTTTCAATCCGTCCAGACTTTAAATTGAAAGCATAGCTCACGTGTCGCTTCTCCTGATCGCAGAACAGATCCTCAACGGGCTGCAATTCGGCGTGATGCTGTTTTTGATGGCCGCCGGCATGACGCTGATTTTCGGCGTTATGGGGCTCATCAATCTGGCCCATGGGTCGCTTTACATGGTGGGCGCATTTGCGGCGGCCGCAACGGCGGGGCTGACGGGCTCGTTTTTAGCGGCCCTGGTTGCCGCGCTGGCGGCGGCGGCCTTGGCGGGTGCAATTGTGGAGATGACGATTATTCGCAAGCTCTACGGGGCCGCGCATCTGGAGCAGGTGTTGGCAACGTTTGCGCTTATTCTAATTTTCTCGGAGGGGACGCGGTGGGTTTTTGGGTCCTTCCCGCTCTACCTCGATATTCCAGCGGTTTTGAATGGCCCTCTGTCGTTGCCCGGTGGGATTGAGTACCCGAAGTATCGCCTTGCGCTTATCGGGATCGGCATTGGTGTGGCGTTGATGCTCTGGTGGCTGATTGAGCGCACACGGATTGGGGTGCAGATCCGTGCCGGCGAGAATGACCGGGAGATGATTGCGGCTTTGGGCATTGATATCTCCAAGCTCTACACAGTTGTCTTCGCTCTTGGTGCCGCACTGGCAGGGCTTGCCGGTGCATTGGTTGGTGCGATCCAGTCGGTGCAGGTAGGTATGGGGGAACCTGTGCTAATCCTCGCCTTCGTGGTGATCGTGATCGGGGGGATCGGGTCCATCCGGGGGGCATTTGTGGGCGCGCTTTTGGTGGGATTGACGGACACGCTTGGGCGGCTCTTCCTGCCTGCGTTTTTCCGGTTGTTCATGGAGGCGGACGCGGCCAATCAGACCGGGTCGGCGCTGGCGGCGATGTCGGTTTACGTGCTCATGAGCATCGTTTTGATCTGGCGGCCCACCGGGCTCTTCGGGATGCGGGCATGATGGCGGAGCGGCATATCAATTGGGTGGTCATGGCGCTCTTGTTGGGCATTCCGCTGATTGCGCATGTGATTGGACAGCCCTTCACCATCACGCTGGCGACCAAGGCTGCGATCCTGGCGCTGGCGGCGGTGGGGCTCAATATCGCGCTTGGGATTGGCGGGTTGGTGAGCCTGGGGCATGCGGCCTTTTTCGGCATTGGCGGCTATGCGATGGGGATCCTTGCCTTTCACGCCCAGAATTTCAGCCCGTTGGAGATTGGCCCGCTTACCATCGCGGGCACCAAATCCATGCCGGTCATCTGGATCACAGCGATGGCAGTCTCCGGCCTGATGGCAGCCATCATTGGCTGGCTCACGGTGCGCACGACAGGCGTGTATTTCATCATGATCACGCTCGCCTTCGGGCAGATGTTTTTCTATTTCTCCATCTCCTGGAGCGCCTATGGCGGGGAAGACGGCCTGTCGATCTGGGTACGCAACGGGTTTCCGGGGTTGAACACTCTTGTGCCGTTGCAGTTTTTTGGGCTGTGTTTTGCGCTGCTTTGTTTGGCGCTTATTGTCTATGCGCGGCTCCGCGCCTCGCCCTTTGGGCTGGCGCTCAACGCCGCACGGCAGAGTGCGCAGCGGGTGCTGACGGTGGGGATGACGCCGCAACGGTTGCGACTGGTGGCGTTCATCATATCAGGTGCGATCACAGGGCTGGCGGGAGCGCTTTTTGCCGATCTCAACCGGTTCGTCAGCCCTGTCATGTTTTCATGGCAACTGTCGGGGGAACTCATCATCCTGATCATCATGGGCGGCGTTGGGCGGTTGATGGGGCCGGTGATTGGCGCGGGGCTCTTTGTGCTGCTGGAACACTGGCTGGGAGGTCTTACGGATTTCTGGCACGTATGGCTGGGGGCGATCCTGTTGGGAATCGTGCTCTTTGGCCGGGGCGGTGTGATCGGGTTTCTGACGGGCAAGGAGGGGCCGCATGTCTGAGCCTGTCTTGGAGACGCGCAGGTTGACGAAACGCTTTGGCGCGTTGACGGCGACCAGTGACGTGAGCCTAGATCTGCATGCGGGAGAAATCCACGCGGTGATCGGGCCCAATGGTGCGGGCAAATCGACGCTGATCGGGTTGATCACGGGCAATCTGATGGTGGATGCGGGTGAGGTTTATCTGCAAGGCCGGGATATCTCACGCGAGAGTGTCGAGGCGCGGGCGCGGGCGGGGCTTGGGCGGACATTCCAGATTTCGGCGCTGGCGATGGAGGACACGGTGCTGGAGAATGCTGTGCTGGGCGCGCTCGGGGCGAGTGCGCGACCGTGGCGGTTTTGGCGTTCGGTGCTGCGAGATAAGGACCTGACCACGCGGGCCATGGCGGCGTTGGAACTGGTGGGGTTGGCGGTGCATGCGGGCACGGTGTGCCAAGAGTTGAGCCATGGGCAGAGGCGGCAATTGGAGGTGGCGGTGGCCCTGACGCTGGAGCCGCGGGCGTTCTTGATGGATGAACCCATGGCGGGGCTTGGCGCGGAAGGGTCCAAAGCCTTGACCGGTTTTCTGGATGGGCTTCGGGCGCAGGCGCCGATCCTATTGGTCGAACATGACATGGATGCGGTCTTTGCCTTGGCGGACCGGATCAGCGTGCTGGATTATGGGCGGATCATTGCGACGGGGACGGTCGATGAAATCCGCAAGGATGCGACTGTCAAGCAGGCCTATTTGGGGGAGGAGGCATGAGCTATTTGACCCTCGAAAACCTCACGGCGTCCTACGGGCCGAGCCAGGCCTTGTTCGGCGTGGATCTGGAGGTAAGCGAAGGGGAGGTCGTGGCGCTGATGGGGCGCAATGGGATGGGCAAGACGACGACCGTGAAAGCGATTTGCCGGATGATTGCCAGCGACGGCGTGATGCGGTTTGACGGGCATGATCTGGGCGCATTGCCCAGCCACAAGGTGGCGCGATTGGGGGTGGGTTTGGTGCCGGAAGGGCGGCGCTGTTTTGCACGCCTCACTGTGTCGGAAAACCTGCTGGCTGCGGCGCGACCCGGGGAATGGGACCAGGCGCGCGTGGAGGCGTTGTTTCCGCGTTTGGGAGAGCGACGGCATCAGGTGGCGCAATCCCTGTCGGGTGGGGAGCAGCAAATGCTGGCCATCGGACGAGCCTTGATGACGAACCCGCGACTTTTGCTGTTGGATGAGGCCACGGAAGGGCTGGCACCGATCATCCGGCAGGAGATCTGGGCGGCGATTTCCAAACTTAAGCAAGAGACGGGGCTGACGATCCTGCTGATTGACAAGTCGCTCAAGGAGATCAGCGCGGTCTCAGACAGGGCCGTGATACTGGAGCGGGGCAAGACGATCTGGGCAGGAGCTATGGATGCTCTGTCGCCGGAGGTATCGAAGGCGCATATCGGAATCTGAGGGCTGCATTTTCTTCAAAAGAAAATGCCCAAGAAAATTCGAATTTTCTTGGGTCTGTGTGTCGGGACTAAGGTCAGGCAGTTTTGAACAGGTTTTTGTGGTCGTCGCGTAGGATATTCTTCTGAACCTTGCCCATCGTGTTGCGGGGTAGTTCGTCTAACAGGATGAATTTGCGGGGATGCTTGAACCGGGCGAGGGCCGCCGCGGTCGCCTCTTCGATGGCCGACAGATCCAGGCGTTGACCCCGTTCCGGCACGATCACCGCCACTGTCGTTTCCCCAAAATCCGGATGAGGCACGCCGATCACGGCGCTTTCAAGAACGCCGGGTTGATCGTCGAGCACCAGCTCGATCTCCTTGGGGTAGATATTGTAACCGCCCGAGATGATCAGATCCTTGTTGCGGCCCACGATGATGACATAGCCATCCGCGTCCACCCGGCCCAAATCGCCGGTGATAAAGAACCCGTCGGCACGCAGTTCTTCGGCGGTTTTGTCGGGCATCTTCCAGTAGCCTTTGAAGACATTGGGCCCGCGCACTTCGATCTGGCCGATCTCTCCGCTCGGCAGTTCGCGGCCTGTCTCCGCGTCGGTCACCTTCAACTCCACCCCCGGCAGCGGGAAGCCGACGGTGCCCGCGCGGCGGTCGCCGTAATAGGGGTTGGAGGTGTTCATGTTGGTTTCCGTCATGCCGTAGCGTTCAAGAATGCGGTGTCCGGTGCGCGCCTCGAACGCCGCATGGGTTTCCGCCAGTAGCGGTGCAGAACCGGAGATGAAAAGGCGCATGTGGCGGGTCAAATCGGCGTTGAAGTCAGATCGGTCGAGCAGGCGGGTGTAGAAGGTGGGCACACCCATCATAGACGTGGCGCGAGGAAGCAACCGGATCACCTCGGCCCCGTCAAATTTCGGCAGGAAGATCATAGAGCCGCCCACCAGCAGAAGGGTATTGGTCGCCACGAACAAACCGTGGGTATGGAAGATGGGCAGCGCATGCAGCAGCACATCATCTTCGGTGAAGTGCCAGTAATCCTTTAGCGTTTCAGCATTGGAGAGCAGATTGTCCTGCGTGAGCATAGCGCCTTTGGACCGACCTGTGGTGCCGGAGGTGTAGAGGAACGCGGCCAGATCGCCGGCATCGCGCGCCACGGTGTCGAACTTGTCAGGTTTTCCGCTGGCCTGATCCATCAATGAACCACCACCGTTGGCATTCAGCGTCTCGACTTGTGCAGCCAGGCCGTGGGCAATAGGCGTGAGCAACTCTTGCACCGCCGCATCACAGACCACCATGCGCGCTGCGGAATTTTCAATAAAATAGGCCAACTCTGGCGCCGTATACGCCGTGTTCAACGGCAGAAATACCACGCCCGTCTGCGCGCAGGCGGCGTAAAGTGACAGGGCCTGCGTCGATTTATGGATTTGTGCGGCCAGACGATCCCCCGGCTGTAACCCGGCATCGCTCAGAACATGGGCAACACGGGCGGTTTCGCGCAGAAAGGCGTCATAGCTGATTTCCTGCCCGTCAGAGAGGATCAGGAACGGCGCAGTGCTGCCTGCATGGCGGCCGAAGAGATGGTCATAGAGGGGGTTTGTCACGGGCGGCACTCCAATCGAACCGGGTCAGGCATCGGCAGGTTTAGCGATCTTTGCCAACGGCGCAAAGGCCTCAGCGCTGACAGGTCGGGCAGTGATAAAGCGTCCGACCGCTCAACTTGGATTTCACGATCTTGTCGTCGCAGCGCGGGCAATCCTCCTTGCCGAAGATGTTTGTGCGTTCGCCATGCACCTTGCCAGCCTCCACCAGAACCGGGTTGGTTATGATCGAATTCGTCTCTACGCCGTATTGCAAAAGCGCGCGCATTTCGTCCCAGAGACCGCGCAGTTCCTCCTCGGGGATATCCACGCCACGCGTCATCGGGTTGAGCCCGCGCAAAAAGAGGATTTCGGCGCGGTAGATATTACCAATGCCAGAGATGACCTTTTGATCCATGAGCAGGCGTGCAATTGGCGCGCGGCTTTTGCGGATGGCGGCGATGGCGCGGTCGGGGTCAGGGAATTCTGCCAAAAGGTCGGCACCGTAGCGTAGGGTGAAGGCCTGCATAGTGTCTGAGGCCAGAATTTCGCAAGTGTTAGGGCCAATGATGTCAATGGAATGGGTGGCGCTTTCCAGACGGCAGCGGGTGACCTCTCGCGGTGGATCGACAGGTTGTTGCTGCGTGACGAAATACCCGCCAAGACCCAGATGAACATGCAGCGTTTTGCCGTTCGAGAAATGATAGAGCAGGTGCTTGCCCACCGCGCCTGTGGCCTCACAAACCGTGCCGTCGATCTCTGCCGCGCCCTGTGCAAAGCGCCCTTGGGGCGAGATTGCGGCAATCTTCTGCCCGCCGATCATGGCGCGATGGTCGCGCGCAGCGCGGTGAATGGTGTGTCCTTCGGGCAAAGCTGGTCTCCCTGTTCTTGAGCCTTCAAGATGATGCGTTGACACGCACTGTCCAGCCGGGAATTGCCAAACCTGCCAACCCGATTAACTACATCACGACACGCGCCGCATAAAGGAAGTTTCGCTTGTCCACTGCCCTGCTCATTTTCCCCCATCAACTGTTCGCCGATCACCCTGCCATGGCTGCAAAACCCGACCGGGTGATGATGGTCGAAGACCCGCTTTTCTTCGGCGATCAGCAATATCCGATGGTGATGCACAAGCAAAAACTATGGCTCCACCGCGCGACCATGGCACAATACGCAGACCGATTGCGCAAGGGTGGGCTGGACGTGGAGATCGCCAGCCACCGCCGGGAAAAAGGCATGATCACGCGGGTGGTGAATGGGCTGGCCGAGGATGGCGTGACAAAAATCGTGCTGGCCGACCCGGTGGATCACACGGTCACGAAGCGGCTGACCACCGCGGCGGAAGGCGCAGGGATTGCGCTGTCGGTCTATGACACGCCGTACTTCATCAATTCGCAAGGCGACAATTCCGCCTGGGCCGAAGGCCGCAAGCGATGGTTCATGGCCGAGTATTACAAATACCAGCGCAAACGGCTGGACGTCATGATGGACGGCGATGACCCCCAAGGCGGTCAGTGGAGCTTTGATGAGGACAACCGCAAGAAGGTGCCAAAGAAGCTGTTGGGGGATATCCCTGCCCTGCCCTCTCTCAACAGGTCCAAAGCGGATCTTGAGGCGCGCGATAGTGTTGAGGCGGATTTTCCGGACAATTACGGATCGCTCAAGCATCTGATCTATCCCACGACCCATGAAGATGCGGCTGACTGGTTGGATGTGTTCCTCAAGGAACGGATGGTTGACTTCGGACCTTACGAAGACGCGATCGTCGAAGGGGAAAGCTTCCTGTGGCACGGGGTGCTGACTCCGATGCTGAATGTCGGGCTTTTGACCCCGCGCCAGATCCTTGATGCCACATTGGAGCATGCGAAAACCCATGACGTGCCAATCAACTCACTGGAAGGGTTCATCCGGCAAATCATCGGTTGGCGCGAATTCATACGCGCGACCTATGAAGACCTGCACGTCAAGATGCGCACCACCAACAACTGGGGGCATACCCGCAAGATCCCGGCCAGTTTCTATGACGCCAGCACCGGCATTGACCCCATCGACGACACGATCGGGCGCATTTTGAAAACAGGCTATTGCCATCATATCGAACGGCTGATGGTGCTGGGAGGCTTCATGTTCCTGTGCGAATTCGATCCCGATGACGTCTACACCTGGTTCATGGAGATGTTCATCGACAGCTATGATTGGGTCATGGTGCCCAACACCTATGCCATGAGCCAGCACGCCGATGGCGGGCTGATCACCACCAAACCCTACTTTTCCGGCTCCAACTACGTTCGCAAGATGAGCCATTGGTCCAAGGTTGAGTGGGCGGAGACCTGGGATGGCCTCTATTGGCGGTTTATCTTTAAGCACAAGGAGCGGCTGGGCAACAATCCCCGCTGGGCGATGATGTGCCGGACGGCAGACCGGATGGCGGATGACACGCGCGAGGCGCATTTGCGCCGGGCGGAGGCGTATCTGGCCTCGCTCTAGAGGCTCGCGCGACGGATGCGGCGTTCAAGCCCGTATCAAAAGAAAGTCAGCGCGCGCCAAACCGCTTGCTTTGCGCGGCCCGGGCGGTGAGGTATCATTGAAAACATGCGGCGGGCCAATAGGTGTGGTTTATGATCGCTGCACCAAAAGCAACGACCAGGCAACAATGACCCGCAATTTGGCAAACGGGCCGTCACAAAGGCAGGCGCCATCTTGATCAGAGACCCGATCAGAAGCTCGATCCGCGTCGCAGTGATTGCGGTTCTGATGTCTGTGGGTTTGCATGTCACCGGACTGGTGGTGCTGTTTGACCCAGGCCAGCAACAGACCGAAGCGGCAGCGCCCGAACCTGCCGACGCCGCCGCTTTTGAGGATTTCACCGAAGAGGCGCTGCAGCCCGAAGAACCCGAAGAGGTTGAAGAGGTAGAGCCCGAAGAGGTCATCCAACCCGATGAGAGCAGCGATATTCAGGTGGCGTCTGAAAATCCGCAGGACGTGGCGTCGCCCGACACGGGCACCGAGGCGCAAAATATCGGCCGCATCGAACCGACCGAAGAGGTGACAGCCACGGCGCCGCCCGCCGAAGGCACGCAGGCAGACACGCCCGAAGGGACCCCCGAAGCCCCGCCAGAGACCGCGCAGGCGGACGAGGCGCAAGAGGTCATCACATCCACTGCGCCCGACGTGACAGACCCGATTGAAGAGGCGATTTCCGAGGCACTTGAGGACACGCCGGATGTTGAAGTAGTCGAGGATGGTGAACTGCAGATTGCAGCAGTGACCAGGTCCCCCCGTCCGCCGTCGCGCCCCACAGAGGAAACACGCGGTACAGAGGAGGGAACGGCCGAAGCCTGGGAAGACCCCGGGGTAGAAGCCGCGCCCGCCACGCGGCTGACGGGACTTGATATTCTGGCCCAGTCGGGAAGTGCTGCACTTTACGGTCGGTCCAGTCTGGAAACGGCACGGTCTGCCGGCAACGCCACTCAGACGAATTACAGAGGTCAGGTGTTCTTGCTCCTCAACCGCTCAAGCCGCCTTTACCGGAACGAAAAAGGCTCCGCGATCATCCGAATTCAGATCCTGCCAAGTGGCCAGGTGGGGCGGATCGAGGTCCTCAGCAAACGCGGCTCTCCGAATATCGGCATTGCCGCACAGGCCAATGTGCGCAACGCCAGCCCGTTTCCACGCCCCCCGAACGGCCAACCGGTAGAGCTCACACTGACATTCCAAAGCCGGTGATATCAGATCGCGCGCAACGCCGCGATCCGCAGTCGGTTTTTGTCCTGCGTCACCTCCGCCTCAATCCCGTAGACGCGCGCCAGACGGTCAGTCGTTAGCACGTCCGCAGGGGGTCCGAAGGCGTCGAGCGTTCCACCCGCCAAACACATCACCTGATCGCAGAATTGCGCGGCAAGCGACAGATCATGCACCGCAACCGCAATGGCAATATTCTTGTCACGCGCCAAGCGTTTGAGCGTGTCGAACACCAGAAGTTGATGACGCAGGTCAAGCGCTGCGGTGGGTTCATCCAGCAGCAGGATACGCGGCTCCCGAAAGAGCGCTTGCGCCAGATAAGTGAGTTGCCGCTGGCCGCCGCTGACGGCGTCCAGCGTGCGATGCGACAGGGCGCCCAGACCAAAATCTGACAGGATGTCCTCAACGCCCGCGACCAGCGCGGGCGAGACGCGCAGGCCCAGCGACCCGAGTTTGCCAAGCAGCACAACCTCCGTCAGGGTGAGCGACGAGCCTGCGCTGCTGTCCTGCGGCATGTAGGCGACGATCTCGCGTCTTTTGGCCTCACTCAGCGCGGCCCCTTGGCGCGACACGGTGCCCGCGCCTTTCGCGAGCCCGGCGAGCACCTTGAGCAAAGACGATTTCCCCACGCCGTTGGGGCCGATCAGCCCCGTGATCTCCCCGTCGCGCAGCTGCAGGTTCACATCGCGCAGAACGGTGACCGAGCCGTGGCTGATGGAAAGGTTTTCGCTCGACAGGCTCACCAATGCCTCCTTTTGCCCAACACAATGAGGCCGAAGAGGAACGGCACGCCGAGAACGGCGGTGACGATGCCGATGGGGATGACGCCGCCGGGAGAAATGATTTTGGACAGGATCGACGACCCGGTCATGATGATCCCGCCAACAAGCGCTGCCATGGGCAAAAGGAAGCGCTGATCCTCCCCCACGAACCCCCGCGCAATATGAGGCGCGACAAGACCCACGAAACCGATGGTGCCCACGAAGGCCACCGCACCTGCCGTCAGCAAGGCCACGATGACGAACATGCGCACGCGCAGACCGGTCACGTTGATACCCACAGCGGCGGCGCGATCATCGCCCATCCGCAATGCGGTCAGGCGCCAGACATCCGGCAGGATCGCGGCCACGCAAATCACAAGGATCGTCGCGGTGATGGGCAGGTTGTCCCATGAGGCCTTAAGGAGCGACCCGAAAAGCCAGAACACGATGGCCTGCAGCACCTCGGGCGAGGCCAGATATTGCACCATGGATTGCAGGGACTGAAACAGAAAGAGCGTGGCGATACCCGCAAGGATCATCACCTCGGGCGTCATGCCCCGGGCACGCGACAGGCCATAGACCAGCCCCGCCGACACCAGCGTCGCCGCAAAGGCCGCCGTGGGCACCGTGAGGCCGGGAAAGAACGGCAGTGAAAGACCGGTGAGCAGCACCACGGCCGCGCCAAAACCAGCGGCTGCGGAAAAACCCAGCGTGTAGGGACTGGCCAAAGGATTGCCCAGAATGGTCTGCATGATCACGCCCGCCACGGCCAATGCCGCACCCACGGTCAGTGCCATCAAGGTCATGGGCAGACGGATATCCCAGACGATCACCGTGGTCATGGAGGACGCGGCCTCCAGCCCCAAAAGCGCCGCGACAGTCTCATCCACGGACAAAAGCGCAGGCCCGGTCAGGATGTCCCCCAACACGCAGCTCAGCAACAGTGCCACCGCCACGCTCAACGCCGTGATCCGGCGTAGCGTCAGGCGGCTGTAGGAGGAAGGGGCGGCCGTGGATTGTTCAGTGGATTTTCCTGCAGCCGCCCCGTCATCGAGGCTCATACTTGCCTCACTTCAACTGGGTCATGTAGGTGCCGTTGAACTGGATCGGCATGTATGTGGCAAAGAAGTTATCCAGCGTGGCCTGCGGGTCAACATCTTCGAACTCTGCGGGGTGCAACTGTTTAGCAATATACTGGAAAAACGCGACATCATAGAGCGTGCGCGCGCCACCGTGGTAGAGCCCGTGCATTTCGCCGTTCTTGACCGCGTCCAGCTGATCCCAACCCGGGCGACCGGCATAGGGTGCCATCCGCTCATGGGTGAGCGACGCATCGACATTCGGCCCCAAGATCACGGCTTTGTCGCGGCTGAGCCAGCCGGAGCCTGCGAGGAACACCACCTCCGGGTTTTGCGCCAGCACGTATTCCGGGCTCAGCGTGCCCCATTTTTCGATCTGGCCATTTGCGATGTTTTCACCGCCCGCACTGTCCACCAGTTTGCCCCACATGGTGCCGGCATAGGAATTGTCTGTCTCTGCGGCGCCCTTGCGGCCCAGTTCGACATACACGCGCGGCTTGGCGTCGGATCTGGCCACCCGCGCGATCGTGTCGTCATAAGTGCTTTGATAGAAATCCGCGAGCTCTTGCGCGCGGTCTTCTTCGCCCAGGATCGCGCCCAGCGCGAGAGTGGAGGCCACGTGCTTTTCCACCTCCTGGGCATTGTAATCAAGAACGACCACGGGGATGCCTGCATCTTCCATGCGGTCCACGGCATCGCCCAGAACGCTGTGTTGCCACGCGGCGATGATGGCGACGTCAGGCTGTGTGGCAATTGCGGCCTCCAGGGAAAAGGACCCTGCGTCGACCTCACCCACATCGGGAATATCCGCTATGCGCGGCACGGCTTCGACATAGGATTGCCATTGCAGGTTGCGCCAGCCCTCCCACGCCTCGCGAGAGATGCCAACGACACGGTCGTAAACGTCGGGGCCGCCGATGGCGAAGGTATCTTCAAAGTAAAAGCCCAGCAGGATGCGATCTGGCTGTTCGGGCAGCTCAACAGTGCGGCCCAGCACGTCGGTTATGGTGATCGGCTCCGCCAGAGCCGGAAGAGGCAGCATCAGGGCTGCAGCGGTCAGGCCGCCAAAGAGGCGGCGGGTCATGGAATATGTCATTTTTTCCTCTGAGATGTTTGGCGAGCGTGTTGTCCGCTCACATCTTGTGTTTGGGCGCAAGGTCACCGACCCCGGACCTCCGATTATGCTTCCTGAAGACTCATTGTCCTGGAAGATGGCGCATGTGGATGGTCAGGCCTGTGGTGGCGCCCGGCTTTTGTTGGCCGCATTGAAGAAGGGCCGCCCTGCATAGGCATCGGTCGTGATCCAAGCCACGTCAGAGTGCTGCAGAACGATTTCGGCGCCAAGCGCGCCTGAATCAGGCAAGATCACCGCGGCTGTCAACTGGCAAACCGGGCACTCTGTGTGATCAGCATGCTCGCCCTGGCTTTCAGCACAAAGGTCAGACAGCGTACCACCGGCTTCCAGAAACGCCGATGCGCCTGGATCAAGCGGCAGATCGGTCGCTTCATACTGATGTCCAACCCCAAGCGCCAAGAGGCTCAGCACCACGGCAAGCGCGGTCAGCACGTTGGGATAGGAATGTCGGGTTGATCCAAACATGTTACGATGTAACAACGGTTTGTCTGACTTTCCAAGATGAAAAGCGCCAGGCGCGGCAGGTTTACACAGAAAAGCCTTTCGCCGGGTTTGCGACCCCTGCCCTTTGCCCTTATCAAGCGGGGCGATAGCCACTCAACCAGAGATGATTTTCCCATGCGTTATGTGCTCTACAACCGTCCGGGATCGGACGGGATCGCAGAGGAAGCGGCGATGGCGCTTGCGGGGGTGGAGTGTCGCGTCGAAAGCCTGACTTCGCTGCCGAATGAACCGCTTTGCGCCAGGATCGGGCACCATCATGATTGGGGCCAGGTGCCGGTTTTGGAATTGCCAGATGGTGCCACCCTGTCTGAACGTTCAGCGATCATGGCCTATCTTGCCCAGCAAGAGCGAGACTTCCGCGACAGGCCGCATTGGCGCGTACCGCACATGGCGGGTTTCCTGCGGTGGTGTATGTTGTTGTGCGTGAACGTCTACAAAGGCATCTTGCGCCGGATCTACCCGAACCGGTTTTGGGTGAGCCGTGACAGGCCGGGCACGGCGGCAGACACGGGATCTGACGCGGTGCTTTTGCAATATGTCTCCGACACAACAGAGCACCGCACGTATAAGGCCCCTTTATCTTTGCAGCGGGCGACCGGCGCGCATGCCTTTTCGCTCGGCGATCAAATGTCGGCCTGCAATGTGATCGTCGCCATGCTTTACGCCTAGCACAATCGCCGCCCGGATTTGGATCGATTGACATGGATCACAGAACAGGTGGCGACCCATCCGGCGGGCAAACTTCGAAACGCGGCTAGATTTCAAATGGCATGAGCTGTGACGAGAAAGGAGATGCGCATGAAAGGGATCCTATATGCCTGTCTGGCTTGCTTGGCCCTGACCCTGCCTGCCACGGCGCAGAACAGCGGCAACGTGATCTTCCTGCATCCCGACGGCACGGGCGTAAACCATTGGATGGCCGCGCGGATGCACATTGTTGGTCCCGATGGCACGCTGAACTGGGACAGGCTGCCCGCCATGGGAGCCTATACCGGGCATATGGCGGATCGTGTGACAAGCACCTCCCATGGCGGTGCGACTGTCCATGCCTATGGGGTCAAAGTCACGGCCGATAGTTTTGGAATGAACGGAACGGCGCCGCTGACGGCTGCATCGGGCAAACCATTGTCGATAGCCCAAGAAGCGATGGCAGCGGGGAAGGCGCTGGCGCTGGTGCAGACGGGCCATATCGCCGAACCGGGCACGGCCGCTTTCGTGGCCGCAAGTGAAAGCCGCCGGAACACCCATGACATTGCCCGTCAGGTTGTCCGGTCCGGGGCGCAAGTGATCATGGCCGGGGGCGAACGGTTCCTGCTTCCGCGTGGTGTGAACGGGAGGCACGGACCGGGGGAGCGCAACGACGGTCTCAATCTGATCGAGCAGGCCAAGTCGGCTGGATACACGGTGGTCTACACGCGAAATGACCTGCTCTCGCTTGATCTCGCAGACGTGCAGAAGATCCTTGGCGTCTTCGCCCATGACCATACGTTCCATGACAACAGCAGAGAGAAGAACCTGGCCGGGGGCATACCCACCTACGCGAAAGACGCGCCAAGCTTGGCAGAGATGACGCACGTGGCGCTCACCATCGTAAGCCGCGACGCGGACGGATTTTTCGCCGTGATTGAGGAGGAAGGCACCGACAACCTCGCCAACAACATGAACGCCGCAGGCACGCTGGAGGCGCTGTCGCGCGCAGATGCCGGCGTGGGCGTGGCGTTGGATTTCGTGGGCGGCCGGGATGACACGCTGTTGATCATGGCCGCTGATTCTGACGCGGGCGGATTGCAGGTGATGGCTCAGGAGGAAGGCCCGGTGGATCCCATGACGTGGGGCGGCGGCATCCTCCATGGTGTTGAGGGGCCGCGCGGCATGGCCTTTGAGACCGCACCGAACAAGGTCGGTAAAACCCATTTCTACGGAATTGCCTGGACCGGTCGCGGCGATGTGGCGGGGGGTATTCTGGTGCGCGGGGCGGGGTTGAACAGCGATTTGATCACGCCGCTTATGGACAATACGGACGTTTATTCCGTGATGTATAGGACCCTGTTTGGAACAACACCATAGCGTCTTCTACGCGGCCAGTGCCGCGCCGATTGAGACCGAGAGTTTCTCGACCAGTTCCCCCATCTGATCATCTGAAAGAATGAAGGGCGGCGCGAGCAGAACATGGTCGCCCCGACGTCCGTCGCGCGTACCGGCCATGGGGTAACAGATCAGGCCCTGATCCAACGCGATCTTCTTTATCTTCCCAGCAAGGCCGCGTGACGGATCGAACGGGGCTTTGGTCTCGCGGTTCTCGACCAGTTCCAACCCGATGAAAAAACCGCGCCCACGGATGTCGCCAATATGCGGGTGCTGACCGAACGCATCCGCCAAGACCGACATGAGCTGTGCACCCTTACGCTGCACGCGATCAGGCAGGTTGCGACCTGTCAGTTCCTTCATCACCGCAAGCGCGGCAGAAGTCGCCACAGGGTGGGCAAGATATGTGTGCCCGTGCTGGAAAAAGCCCGATCCGCTGGCGATGGCGCCATAGATCTTGTCCGAACACAACATCGCGCCAATCGGCTGATACCCTGCCCCCAGCCCCTTCGCGATGCACGCGATATCGGGAGCAATGCCATCGTGTTCACAGGCAAAAAGATGCCCCGTGCGACCCATGCCGCACATCACCTCATCCAGGATCAGCAATACGCCGTGACGGTCACAGATTTCGCGGATGCGTTTGTAGTATCCCTCAACCGCAGGCACAGCACCAAGGGTTGCGCCGACCACGGGTTCCGCCATGAACGCCATGACAGTTTCCGGGCCGAGGCGCTGAATTTCGGTATCCAGTTCACCCGCCACCCGCTGGCCGTAGTCAAAACTGCTCTCGTCCTGACGCCGGTCCATGTATTCATAGCAAGGCGCGATATGGCTCATCTCAACCAGAATGGGTGCGAATTGCGCGCGCCGCCATGCGTTGCCGCCCGCCGACAGCGCGCCCAATGTGTTGCCGTGATAGCTTTGCCGCCGCGCGATGATGTGGTGGCGCTCCGGCTGGCCGATTTCCAAGAAATACTGCCGGGCGAGTTTGATTGCGCTTTCCGCCGCTTCCGATCCGCCGGAAACGAAATAGACGCGGTCCAGATCACCTGGCGCATGTTGAATCAACAGATCGGCAAGGTCTTCAGCCGGTTCTGACGTCATGAACCCGGAATGGGCAAACGCGATCTGCCCTACCTGATCCTGCACTGCCCTGATCACCGCCTCATTGGAATGGCCCAGGCAAGACACAGCGGCATCCCCGCAATCAAGATACCGTTTACCATGCGCGTCAATCAAATAGGCCCCCTCCCCCCGCGTCGCGGTGGGCAGGTTGGATTTGGTGTGGCGGGGAAAGACATGGCTCATGGGAGACCTCCGCGCCAGTAGATTAGGCGCTTCGGGGCAAAAAGCATAGGGTTCAGGGATTTGGGTAAAACACCGCCCCGGGCAGATAGGCACGGGGCAAATCCATCCCGACCGGCAATGACCGTCCGGTTGCCAATTGATCAGGCAAGAGATGTGTATGCGGGCCAGGTGCAGCAGCTCCAGCCGCCGCCCCGATCCTGCTCTTCACCTCGATGCGACCCAGCGGGCTGTCCACGACCCGCGTAGGGCTTTCGGCCAAAAGCGACCCGGCACATTGCGGAAATGCATGCGCCAGTGGCAACCCATGGGCCCCTCGCAAGGCGGTGTACGCAGGGCCATCTGACACCCGAACGCCAAAGCGCGCTTCGCGCCGCCCCAGCCCCAGATCAAAAAGCCGAGCGCCGTCATCCTCCAGCAACGCGTCGTTGTCATCCCCAAGGTCGGTGACCCCCATCACAAGCGGCACACCGCCCCGCCCGCGTGTCAAGGCCAGAACGACCCGAGGTTCAGAGATCATGTTCGGCGGATCAAAGGTTAGCGCGCGCAGGTCGTCATTGATCACCATGCGCATGGCTCCGTTTCGCGTTCTGGCGATCACGCCATCGCCCTCCACCGTGATCTCAACGCTTGTGTCTTCCGGCACCCGGAACTCCGCCACGGCACCCACGACGCCCATGACCCAGGTCCCGGCTGCGTTCTCACAGGACCCGATCACGAAGTCGCGGATATCCTCCGTCGTCCAGGGCAGCCTGCGACAGGCAACACCAAGGGCGCCCAAACGATCCGGGATCTTCGCCCAGACATCATCACGCGCATCCTCCGGCAAGCCACGCCACACAGCGATCTCATCGCCGGAGCGGCCACAACCGACGCACCATCCGGTGGGTTCATCGAGTTTGCAAATGCCGGTGCAAGGGCTTGTGATGGTCATGAGACTGTCTCTTCACTGGGGGTAAGGGCCGCGCAGATGGCCTCAAGACCATCGGTGAGCGCGGCAGGGCCTGGTTGGAGGATGAGCGGGGATTTAATCTCCGTGATGCGCCCCTCTGCCACGGCGGGGATTTGATCCCAGCCCGGGCGGGCGCTGATTTTTTCGGGCCGCACTTTCTTGCCGCACCATGAGGCGAGGATGATATCCGGTTTCGCGGCGATCACCTGTTCCGGGGTGACGACCCGGTCCTTGGCGGCTGCTTGATTGGCATAGGCAGGAAAGACATCCCGGCCGCCCGCGATCTCGACCAGTTCGGACACCCATTTGATGCCTGAAATCATGGGGTCATCCCATTCTTCGAAGTAAACTCTGGGGCGCGGGCTGGGATGCGCGCGGGCGGCGATCTGATCAAGCCGCCGTTCATAGCCATCCGCCAATTCAGAGGCGCGAGCGGCCGCATCTACCATTGTGCCCAACTGCCGGATCATGGCGAGGATACCTGCCACATCACGCTGATTGTAGCCCACGACCATCACACCCTGACGCAGCAACTCGGCGGCGATCTCGGCCTGCAGATCAGAAAACGTGAGCACCAGATCAGGCTCAAGCGCCATAATCTTCGGGATGTCCGCAGAGGTGAAGGCCGACACGCGCGGCTTTTCCTGCCGCACGCGTTTGGGGCGCACGGCATAGCCCGAAACGCCCACGATGCGATGGTCTTCGCCCAGCAGATAGAGCGTCTCAACCGTCTCTTCGGTCAGACAGACGATCCGTTCGGGGGGAAACCGTCGCATTTGGGCTCAGAGCGAGGCGCGACGCGCTTCTGCTCCACCGCGACGAGCGCGGGGCGGCAGGCGCAGATCCAGCGGGGTCAGAGGGGCTTTCATAGAAGCCAGCAGCAGGTCACAAAAAACCGCCACAGCCGGGGAATGGGCGGCGAAGGGTTTGGCACGCCCGTAGGCATGGTCCGCCGCATTGATGTAATGCGCACGGCCTGGCAACGCGCCCAGCCATTGCATATAGCCCAGCTGTCCCATTTCCTCGGCCCGTTTGGCGGGCACGTCGCCCACATCCAGTTGTGTCAGTGTCAGGTCAAGAAGCATCGCGCCCTCCGCGCAATTCGAGCGATGCGGGTGGGGGAAGCTTTCTGTTGGCCGTATCGGTCCATCGATATGCTCCGTCCCATGGCGCCCCGCCAGGGTTTCAGGTGGCTACGGCGCGCATCATGCGCTGACCGGAGATGGCAGGTCTCCTGACTTGCGGGTCGACACTTCCCCGAACCTTCCCGAGCCTGTTGGCCCAGTGGTGTTCTTCGGGGTCGCTCACCGCTTACAGTTGCGGGGGCAGTCACGGAATTGGGTCTCGATCGTCTTCGGGTCCCGCACCGTGTTCCCTTTTGATCCCTTGCAAGCTGTGTCTCGCTCGGGAACCATCACTCGCGATATTCTGCAGATGCATAGTGTTGGTCAAGGATAAAAAGCCCCTGTCGCCTTGCGCCATGCTGCACCCGTGTTCGACACCGCAATCCCAGCGTGCATCGTCACAACATTTTCCAACTCCACACACAGTTTGGCCTAAGAAAAAATCCATCCTTCAACAACAACTTTAAGAAGAAAATATCGAGCGAGATCACCATGCAAAGTGTGAATTTCAATTACCTTAAAGATAACTATTTCAGGATTGAGGGGCGTGCTTCCTCTGCGGAATACTTTCATTTTCATTGGCTTGTGGTTCTCTATCTGATCATCTTCCTGATTTGCGTCGCGGTCCTCGAAGGCTCTATCATGAGCTTGGCCAACACGGACATTCAATCAAGCGCCCGCATCGGCCTATACAGGAACCTGATCACGCTGCTCAGCGTTGCCTCGTTCATTCCATTCCTCACTCTCGCCATCCGACGGATGCACGATTTGAACCTATCAGGATGGTGGTACTTCGCGGCGATTGCAGCGTCTGCTCTTGCACAGCTTCCCGAGTGGCTCATTGGCGCTGCGGCGTTTTTGTTTCTGCTGATCAAAGGATCTGAGGGACCAAATAAATATGGGGATGAAAGCGATTTTAACCGATCCAAGCACCGCAGCGCGCCCTACCGGCTTTGGGAGAGTTTTCCAAAATACCGGATCCCCATGGTCTTTGCGGTTCTCGGGTTTGCATATCTTGGATTCTTGAAACCGATCGTAGGATATGAACCTGTTGATCGCGGCGATGGTTACACGGAGTACCGGCTGATTGATCACGCATCAGACAGTGAATGGGTTCTTGCCCTGCCGAATGATTTGCAAGTTACCAGACTTGAATCCCGAGGGTCTCGCACCCCATCTTTTGGCGGATTACGGTCGAGCTTCGGAGCCAACCAAAACATCACGTTTGACGTAACACCCAGCACCATTGGGCTTCCGGAAACAGCAGGGGAAAGCGTAACCGTTTCAGTGAGCGCCGCTCCCGAAAAACTGGATCATAAAACCTTTTACTGGGCTGACGGAAAGTACTGCAAGACCGGCGCTGAAATTGCCGAAAATATCTTTGAGCTTCGTGACTTCACCCTGGCGGAGGCTGAGCTCGAATATGAAAACGGCAGGTCGCGCAATCAATCTGTTGAAGAATTTTACGCCGATCGCTACGTCGGTCAGTGTCTTTTGCATTTTCAAAAAGCAAAATATTCAGTGCACGATGCCGCAAACAATAAGATTGCGTCTGGCGCTTGCCATCAAAACACACTGACCTGCAAATTTCGCTTCTGGCTGCCCTTTGAGCGCATGGCAACCTATACCGTGAACCACAAAGATGTGGTCCACATCGCTGCCATCCATAAAGCTGTTGTGACGCTTTTAGCTGACGCGACGGATCAAGATCTATCAAGGAAAGTAACGCTCCCCGATCGGAATGTGGCATTGGCGGAGAGGGCTGATCCGGAAACGTACATGCCCGCGCCGGTCATGAAGGATTTCAACGTCACGCACGCCGATATTCCGCCCACCGGGTTCAAAGCTTACTACTACAGCCAAGACCCAAACAGACGCGGCGTTGTTATGCAAATCGTCGAAACCATCGCGTTGAGAGACAGCAAGTTGAAGCGCAACGGCATCGACGTGAGGCAAGGTTCGGCCTATTACCTTGGCAAACTGAATTTCGCAGAGCCAACTGCGCAAAAGATTGGTGTCCATGCCGGTGGGACGAGTGTGGTGATCCGCATCAATGGGCAGGTTGTGTATTCGAGTTTCCCAAAGCCGATCACACTCACGACAGAGATGCTGGAACAAGCCCGCAGGATGCCGCTTTTTCTGTCCAGTGGCGCAAATCCCGTCAAGGACTTCGTTTTTGAATTCCCGCAAGGCGATAGCATTATCGAGGTCGATGTCGCCAACACCAGCCATAGTCTCGATTTCAAGATTGCCATACAGGATGTGTTTGAAAAAATTGTGCGGCGCGAGGTGAAAGAGCGCATCACAGCGGACTATCTGCAAAATGCAGCCGTCTATTATTATGCTGTGGATGAAAGCAACACACCCGACTTTTCACTGGATATCCGCGTTCCCAAAACTGACGGGCCGGTGATCCTGGTTCTCGACAGCAACCGCCCCGTGGATTGGAAGGTCAACCATGAGAATGAGATCGCGTATACGATCGTCAGCTCGGGCAGTACGGGCACCCGTGTTCTGGGGCGCGATTTAGGCGAAACGCTGCATCTGAACCATCCCTTGCGCATGCATAGCGAAACCCGCGCGTGTTCCTGTAACCGAGGTTTCCGCTGCCGCGATAACACGGATCTCTTGGATATAGCCGCTGCGGTCAAAAACCTGACCGGCGTGGAGTTGTCAGGATACGCCATTGACGACGAAGCCAGCTTCCTCAGCATCACCCGTTACTCATCCGACATTCGAACACGCATTGACGTGCTGCGGGAGGAAGAGGCTAAAATCAGAGCCAACTGCGACGTTTGATCAACTGACCTGGGCATTCCTCGGCCATCCTTCGTTATCTTCACAATCCGGGGTTCATGCTACTCTTTGAAATGAAGTCGCTGGTACCCTGTTTCGGCGACTGGAAAGAAATTCAGGACGTAAACCAGACTGAAAGTTACCGATACGGTCCAAGATGCCGGGACCTCTCAGAGCGTTTCAATTGGAAGCAAGGTCATTCGTGCAGAGACAGGCCCGTCACCTGATCACATGCACCGCGCATTTCGCATGGCGCACGACCCAATCGGCCGTGGAACCGATAAAGATGTCTTCGAAACCCGGCACGTGGGAGGCAACGATGATGCAGTCGCATCCAAGATCGGAGGCCTGATTGACGATCTGTCGCCCCGCATGTCCGGAGGCCAAAACGGTGGCCGCGCCGGGCAACGCATCTGCCGTTTTCTTCAGGTCTTCGGCAGCCCTCACCCGAGCGTCTTCAAGCAACTCCGCCGGAACCTGATAAAACGCGTAGCTCGGGATCTCATCCATGACATGCAGCACGGTAAAGGCAGCACCCGCATCGGCCAGTGTCATGGCTGCTTTCATCGACGCGTCTGTGTCGTGATCATCATCAAAAACAACGGGTATGAGAATGTTCTTGTACATCTGCTTCCTCCGAGATTTGTGTCCAGTTCGGTAAGGAAGATTAGCATCGCGATGGCCCAGTGACCTTGCGCTAGATCAAAGCGCAATAGACAGGTTTTTCAATCACCTGTCCTGCTCACCCGTTGCCCAAACGAAAATGGCCGGGGAAAACCCCCGGCCATACATTCGCGTAAGCGAGATGTCGATTACTTGAGTTCGACTTCGGCGCCAGCTGCTTCCAGCTTGCCTTTGAGCTCTTCTGCTTCCTCTTTGGAAACCTGCTCTTTGACAGCTTTGCCACCAGCTTCGACCAGTTCCTTGGCTTCCTTCAGGCCTAGACCCGTGATGCCGCGGACTTCCTTGATCACGTTGATCTTGGAGGCACCAGCCGACTTCAGGATGACGTCGAATTCGGTTTGCTCTTCGCCGCCGCCTGCGCCACCCGCGTCACCAGGTGCT
>JBCCCZ010000028.1:0-25391 GCA_039033255.1 Pseudomonadota bacterium | reverse complement strand
GATCGGTGTCACATTCTCAAACCACTTTCCGGATTTCGGATCGACAAATTCACCATTGATAAAGTTGCCATAACGGGCCTTGTAGGGAAATTCGACCTCCAGATGACTGGTGTCGAGCGCGGCACTGGGGCCACTGGCATTGGTATGCACGTTCATTGGTTTCCTCCCAAAAATTTGAATTGCGACCCGCGGGCGCGGGCGCGCGATTGGCTGGCAGATTGAATTTTGAAATCTGGCGCAAGCGCACCATGCCATGGAATTTCAGATTCGCAAAATCACGCCCTGACGATCAGCGCCAATAGGCGATCAATCGTGGTACCCGCGGCCGGATTCGAACCGGCACGGCCTTCCGGCCTAAGGATTTTAAGTCCTCTGTGTCTACCATTCCACCACGCGGGCCCCAGGTACGGGGTGCCCGCACCATATCGGCAATCACGCGCGTGTAAACGCAGCAAACCAACACCCGCCGCTTCTTCTGGCTAAAAATATCCCCGCCGGAGGCATGACGTCTTTGGACGCGCCTAAAGCTCCTGCTCCTGCGCTTCAAGCGAGGGCAAAAGCGCCCGCTCCGACAGCCACGGGTTCATCTCCAGCGCCCGACGCAAGACCAAAGCCGCCTCCCCGTTCCTCTGCAACGCGGCCAGCGTCAGCGCCTGACCCGTGAGCGCGGCAATATGGCGGGGGTTCATCTCCAACGTCCGATGCAGATCGGGCAGGGCAGCCTCATAATCCTGCCGCAAGAAATTGACAAACGCGCGCTGATTGTAGCCTTCTGCATAATCCGGACAATACGCCACCAGCGCGTTCAATGCATCGAGCGCGCCGGAATAATCAAAAGACGCCCTCCGGCTCATCCCTTCATCGAGCAAATCCTGCGCCCGCTGATCCGGCGCATCCGCCCAGAATGTCCACAATTCCTGGGACAGCTGCTGCGCTTCAAACTGAGTATCCGCCTGCCCCACACTGTCGATCAGCGCATCGGTCTGCGACGTGTGATCGGGTGCTGCCGGGCAGGTCTCCGCCAAAGCCGGGGCTGCGATGAAAAGGACGAAGGCGGGCAGATAGGCAAGCTTGGACATACGCTAAAGCATGGCCCATGCCGCCCCCAAATCAAATCACATCTGGTGACACTGTCTCTTTTACCGCCTGCATCGCCACGTAAGTCGACGTGTTGGAGACATAAGGCAGAGTAGAGATCTGTTCCGCCAGCACCCTCCGGTAATCCGACATGCTTTGCGTCCGGATCTTCAACAGGTAGTCAAAATTGCCTGCAATCATGTGGCATTGCTCAATCTCAGGCACCTTCAGCACGGCCCCGTTGAACGCCGCAAGTGCTGCCTCCCGCGTGTCCTGCAGGCGCACCTCCACGAAACTCACATGGTCCTGTCCAAGCCGAATAGGATCAATCTGCGCGCGATACCCCGTGATCACACCGCGCGCCTCCAACCGCCTCAATCGCGCCTGTGTGGGTGATTTCGACAACCCCACCTTTCGCGCCAAATCAGTCACCGAAATCCGCCCGTCACCGGCCACCGCCGACAGGATGGCCCTGTCAAAACGATCCAGGTCCATTTGATCAGTTGTTTGGCTCATTTCCACGCATTCGCATCATAAAACTTATTCTTTAGGGAAAATTATCACGTCAAACAGTGATATCATAGTGAAATCCACTGCCCGAAAGGTTGCGCCCATGCCTTACGACACTGACACCCGCCATGCCATCGACCTCGCCACCTATGCGGACGAAGCGCAGACGCTGGCCCGCCTTATCGAACGCGCAGAGCTGACGCCGGAAGACCGCGCGCGAATATCTGCCCGTGGGGCCGATCTGGTGCGCGCCATCCGCGACGGCTCCGACCCGGGGCTGATGGAGGTCTTTCTTGCGGAATACGGCCTCTCTACCGAGGAAGGCGTGGCGCTCATGTGTCTGGCCGAGGCGCTCTTGCGTGTGCCAGATGCTGAAACCATCGACACCCTCATCGAGGATAAAATCGCGCCGTCGGACTGGGGCAAACATCTGGGCCATTCCACCTCATCGCTGGTCAACGCCTCCACCTGGGGCCTGATGCTGACGGGCAAGGTCCTGTCGGATGAAAAGCCGGGGCCCGTGGGCCATCTACGCGCCGCGATCCGCCGCCTTGGCGAACCCGTGATCCGCACCGCCGTGGGCCGCGCGATGAAGGAAATGGGGCGGCAATTCGTTCTGGGCGAAACCATCGACAGCGCCATGGGCCGCGCAGCGGGGATGGAGGCCAAGGGCTACACCTATTCCTACGACATGCTGGGCGAGGCGGCGCGGACGGACTCTGACGCCATCCACTACCATCTGGCCTATTCCCGCGCGATCACGGCAATCTCTTCGGCGTGCAGTCACAAGGATATCCGCCAGAACCCCGGCATCTCCGTCAAACTCTCGGCGCTGCATCCCCGCTACGAAGTGGCACAGCGCGATGCGGTCATGGACGTCCTCATGCCGCGCCTGCGGTCTCTCGCGCTACTCGCCAAATCCGCAGGTATGGGCCTCAACATCGACGCCGAAGAGGCCGACCGCCTGTCGCTCTCCCTCGACGTGATTGAGGCCGCCCTGTCGGAACCCGCCCTCAAAGGCTGGGACGGGTTCGGCGTGGTCGTGCAAGCCTATGGCCAACGCGCCAGCCTCGTCATCGATCACCTCTACGATATGGCTGTGCGGCTTGATCGCAAGATCATGGTCCGGCTGGTGAAAGGCGCCTACTGGGACACGGAGATCAAACGCGCGCAGGTTGAAGGCATGGATGGCTTCCCCGTCTTCACCACGAAGCCCGCAACCGACATAAGCTACATCGCCAATGCCCGCACCCTGCTGGGCATGACGGACCGCATCTATCCTCAATTCGCAACCCACAACGCCCACACGGTTGCTGCGATCCTCGACATGGCCACCGACAAAGAGGCCTACGAATTCCAACGTCTCCACGGCATGGGTGAGGCGCTGCACAACATCGTCATGGATCAGGAAAACACCCGCTGCCGCGTCTACGCCCCCGTGGGTGCCCATCGCGATCTGCTGGCCTATCTTGTCCGGCGACTTCTGGAAAACGGCGCCAATTCCAGCTTCGTTAATCAGATTGTCGATGAAGACGTCCCGCCAGAAATCGTCGCCCGCGACCCGTTCGAAGCGCTGAAGGACGCCACCAAGCCGCTCCCCAAGGGCACAGATCTTTTCGCCCCCGAGCGCCCCAATTCGCGCGGCTTCGACCTGCACCACACGCCAACGCTCGCCCGCATTGAGCAGGCGCGATCACCCTTTGCAAAGGCTACTTGGGCGGCTCTTCCACTGCTGACGGGCAAAGCTTATCCCAACGCCCCGAGCCCCGTGTCCAACCCGGCCGATGCCGCAGACACCCCTGGCACCGTAGCCACAGCCAGCGCTAGGGACGTGGAAACCGCGCTGGCCACGGCCGAACCGTGGCAGGCGACCGCCGAAGACCGCGGGCACATACTGGCGCGCGCAGCAGACCTCTATGAAGAAAACTTCGGCGAGATTTTCGCGCTGCTCGCTCGTGAAGCCGGCAAGACCCAAATGGATGCCGTGGCAGAGCTGCGCGAGGCCGTCGATTTCCTCCGATACTACGGCGCGAACGCCCCCTCTGACACCCCCGTCGGCACCTTCACCTGTATCAGCCCCTGGAATTTCCCGCTCGCCATCTTCACCGGCCAAATCAGCGCGGCACTTGCCGCAGGCAACGCGGTGCTCGCCAAACCCGCTGAACAAACCCCGCTCATCGCGCATCTCGCCATCAGCCTGATGCATCAGGCAGGCGTCCCCGACACCGCCCTGCACCTCCTTCCCGGCGCGGGCGATGTGGGTGCCGCCCTCACTTCCGACCCGCGCGTGAACGGCGTGGCCTTCACGGGCTCAACCGAAACCGCCCTCAAAATCCGCGCCAGCATGGCAGATCACCTCGCCCCCGGCGCGCCTCTGATTGCCGAAACGGGTGGCCTCAACGCCATGATTGTCGACAGCACCGCGCTGCCAGAACAAGCCGTGCAGGCCATCATCGAAAGCGCGTTTCAATCGGCAGGCCAACGCTGCTCTGCCCTGCGCTGCCTCTACGTGCAGGAAGACATCGCCGATGGCCTGATAGACATGCTTTCCGGCGCCATGGATGCGCTTCGCTTAGACGCGCCCTGGCACCTGCATACCGATGTGGGGCCCGTGATCGACGAAGAGGCCCGGATGGGCATCACAGCCCATATCCAAACCGCCCGCGCTGAAGGCCGGCTTCTCCACGAAATCGAAACCCCGAACTCGGGTTGCTTTGTTGCCCCAACCCTGATCCGCGTGAGCGGCATCGGCGATCTGGAACGTGAGATCTTCGGCCCCGTTCTCCATGTGGCCACCTTTGCCGCCGATGAACTGGACGCGGTGATCGACGCCATCAATGCCACCGGCTACGGCCTCACTTTCGGCCTGATGACCCGCATTGACGACCGCGTGCAGCATGTGTCTGAACGGGTGGGCGCTGGCAATATCTACGTCAACCGCAACCAGATCGGCGCCATTGTCGGCAGCCAGCCTTTCGGTGGTGAGGGCCTCTCCGGGACCGGCCCCAAGGCTGGCGGTCCGCATTACCTGAGCCGTTTCACCCGCAATGAGGCCCCGCCTTCCAGCACCCGCTGGGGCACCCCGACAACGATCAAATTGGCCAAAGCCCTGTCTGATACGCCCCAGCCTGAGGCGGCGAAAGACATCCTCCTGCCCGGCCCTACCGGCGAGTCGAACCGTCTGACAGTCCACTCCCGTGCGCCTCTGTTGTGCCTGGGACCGGGCAAGCAAACAGCCGCCGCGCAGGCCAAGGCCATCCGCGCCCTCGGAGGATGCGCCGTAGAACTCGATGGGGCAATCGACGCTGCAGAATTAGCAACACTGGACGGTTTTGCGGGCGCGCTTTGGTGGGGCGATGCGGCGACCGCCCGCACCTTTGCCACCGCTCTTGCCGGTCGTAATGGCCCGATACTACCTCTCGTCATGGGCAAGCCGGATGTCGGCCATGCCTGCCATGAACGCCATGTCTGCGTGGATACAACGGCAGCAGGTGGGAATGCGGCGCTGTTGGGTGGCGCGGCCTGACCGCCCGAGGGAACCGAAATCTTTAAAAGATTTCGACCGCATTCTTTCAAAGAATGCGCGCCAACGCTGGTGGCCATTTTCTTGACAGAAAATGCGGGCCTCACTCGCGGCGAACATCCGCTCCCAGATCACTCATCAGCTGCTCAAAGATTGGGAAGGACGTCGCAATCGGTCGGCCATCATCCAAAGTGATCGCCGTCTGGCTCGCCAGCCCCAACACCACGAAAGACAGGGCAATCCGGTGATCCAAAAACGTCTCCACCGTTACACCGCCGGTCACACCGCCATGGCCCAGGCCATCCACGGCCCACCAATCCTCGCCTTCCTCAACACTCACCCCACAGGCCCGCAACCCTCGCGCCATCGCGTCAATCCGATCGGATTCCTTAACCCGCAACTCTTTTACCCCCGGCATCTCCGTCCGGCCTTCCGCACAGGCCGCCACGACCGACAGCACAGGATATTCATCAATCATGCTCGCCGCCCGTTCCGTCGGCACGCGAATGCCCTTCAGATCAGGCGAAAACTTCGCGCGCAAATCGGCGACCGGTTCGCCCCCCTCTTCGCGCTGCTTCTCATAGGTCAGGTCCGCGCCCATCTCCCGCAATGTGGTAAAGAGCCCCGACCGCGTTGGATTGAGCCCGATATTCGGCACCAACACGTCCGAGCCTTCCGTGATGATCGCCGCGCAAACCGGAAAGGCCGCAGAACTGGGATCCCGTGGCACCAAGATGGTTTGTGGCCTGAGCTCTGGCTGGCCTTTCAGGGTGATAACCCGCCCCTTATTTGTCTTTTCCGTCTCAATCAACGCGCCGAACCCCGCCAGCATCCGCTCGGAATGATCCCGTGTCGCCTCTCGCTCAACCACCACTGTCTCGCCCGGCGCATTCAGCCCTGCCAAAAGTACGGCCGATTTCACCTGCGCCGACGGCACCGGCACGTCATAGCGCACAGGCACCGGCATCTCGGCCCCCACAATCGTCATCGGCAACCGCCCACCCCGGCGTCCCACCGTCCGCGCTCCAAAGAGCGCCAGCGGATCGGTCACCCGCGCCATGGGCCGCGCGTTGAGGCTGGCATCTCCGGTAAACGTCGCCGTGACCGGACAGGTTGCCATCGCTCCCATGATCAATCGCACACCCGTGCCCGAGTTACCGCAATCGATCACCTGATCCGGCTCAGCAAACCCGCCCACGCCGACGCCATGAATGTGCCAAGTGCCGCTGTCATCCCGGATCACCTCAGCCCCAAATGCGCGCATTGCCTTGGCGGTGTCGAGCACATCTTCCCCCTCCAGAAGCCCCGTGACACGGGTCTCACCCACGCTCAACGCGCCAAGGATCAGGGATCGGTGCGAAATGGATTTGTCGCCCGGCACATGGGCCTCTCCCTTCAACCCTGTAGAGGCGTGGGAGGACATTTTAATGGGCGCGCCGTGACCAGACATTATGGACTTCCTTCAAGACTTCCAAAGCCTGATAGCGCGCGTGTTACTCCGCGTCCATGGGGGCCCGCGTCAAAGGAAGCGTCGCACAGCGAAACGACCCGCCCGTACTGGGCACTGCGTCAAAGGTGACCTCATCCACGCGGTACCCAGCGCGCCGCAACGCGTCATTCACCCGCGCGCAACCGGGATGATCGCGCGCGATGATATGATCCGGCGCCACAGAAAGCACATTGGTGGCGAGCGCCTGCGCCTCGTCCCGCGTCACCTCGATCCAGTCGAACCCGCGCATCTCCAGCGGCACCTGCGCCAAACCGTCCGGATAAACCAGCGCATGCCCCAGCCCCAACGGATTGAACGCGCAATCAAGATGTAGCACCTCTTCGCCCTCAGATGGCCCCTTGGTCGGCACCGCGACAATCCTGTGGTCAGGGAACCGTTCGGCCAAAAACGAGGTCCCCTCCGCATCACTCCGCTGCCCGGCACCCACGAACACCAGATCGCGGTGCACAACCACATCGCCCCCTTCCAACGTCAAACCTTTGGGCACAGCCACCTGCGGGCCTTCAAAGCCAGCGAATATTCCGCGCACAGCGTCAATCTCTTCGGCCCGTCCCGCATGGCGCATGCCTGCAGTGACCAGCGTATCGCCAATCACGAAGGCAATATCGCGCGGACAGGTCTGATCCTGCACATTGTCTGAGGCCAATTCCGGCTCCTGCACCCGCACACCCGCCGCCTCCATCGCGGCTTTGAAACCCGCAAACTCCGCCACCACTTGGCGCTCCGCCGGATGGCCATGGGCGTCCAAGGTTTTCTGATGGGTGGCATTGGCAATCTCGACCCGAGCCAGATCCCGGTGATATCCCCGACCGAGCCCCATAACGACATGGGTCAACGGCTCAAATTCCGAGTGAACGCAAAACCTGACCATCATACCCCAGAAAATTCGCAGTGTTTTCGTAAATGATTTTTCGTGCGAAAAATCTAGGCGCGCTCAACCAGAACAGACCCCACAGAATATCCCGCGCCGAAGGAACAAATCAGCCCGGTCTCCCCTGGCACCAAATCATCCGAGTATTTCGAAAACGCGATGATCGACCCTGCGGACGACGTGTTCGCATAATCCTGCAAGATATTGGGCTGCTCATCCGGCTCCGGCACTCGGCCCATCACCTTCTTGCCGATGAAATCATTCATCGTCTTGTTGGCCTGATGCAACCACAGCCGTTTCAGGTCTGACTGCGCGCACCCGGCATCCTTCATATGCGCAGCAATATGCGCCGACACCATCGGCAACACCTCTTTGAACACTTTCCGGCCCTCCTGCACAAACAGCATGTCGCGCCGATCCTCCATGTGCCCCTCACGCGTACGGCGCAGATAGCCGTTATTGTTCCGGATATTGTTGGAAAACTGCGTGGCGCAGCGGGTGGAGTGGACGATGAAATGATCGCCCTTTGCATCCTCAGCCCGCTCCAGCACCAGCGCGGTGCAGACATCGCCGAAGATAAAGTGACAGTCCCTGTCTCGCCATTCCAGATGGCCCGAACAGATCTCAGGGCTGACCACAATCGCGCAACGCACCGATCCCGACCGGATCATATCCGCCGCCGTCTGAATGCCAAAGGTGGCCGATGAACAGGCAACATTCATGTCAAACGCAAAGCCCCCTGCGCCCAGAAGTTGCTGAATTTCAATGGCAATCGCCGGATAGGCCCGTTCATGGTTGGAGGCCGCACAAATCACCAGATCAACCTCACTGGCCTCCCGCCCTGCCGCGTCAAGCGCCTTGCCGCAAGCGTCCATAGCCATCTCCGCCATGATGCCGGGTTCGTCATCGCTGCGTGCGGACAGCACGGGGTGCATCAAATTGGGGTCGAGCACGCCCGATTTGTTCATCACATAGCGCTGCTCAATCCCCGAGGCGCTGATAATGAACTCGGTCGAAGAATGCGCCTTGGCCTCAACCTCTCCGGCCGCGATCGCATCGGCATGTTCGATGTTGAACGCATCCGCAAAAGCGTTGAAGGTCGCCACCAATTCGTCATTAGTGACAATCTCTTTGGGCGTAAAAACCCCCGACCCTGTGATCGCTGGCTTGTGCATGGCGGACCTCCTGAACGATGGCACAGCACATCTATATTTTACCAAGGTCAAGGACAATGCTATGGCGCTTTTCCGAACCGTAAGGTGGGGTTCCGCCCCACCACCCGCTTCAATGCATCCGCGATCCCAACGGCACCTCCTTGTCGGGCGAAAGCAGCACAATCCCGCCATCCGCGTCCGACACGCCCAAAACCAAAACCTCCGACCGCACAGGCCCGATCTGACGCGGGGGAAAATTCACCACCGCCATCACCTGGCGGCCCACAATACTGCCGACATCATAATGCCCGGTGATCTGGGCAGAGCTTTTCTTCTCACCCAACCCCTCACCAAAATCGACCCACAACTTGATCGCAGGCTTGCGCGCTTCCGGAAACGGCTCCGCCCGAACCACGCGGCCCACGCGTATGTCGACTTTGAGAAAATCGTCGAATGTGATCTCATTCGCCACGCTTCAATTCCCTCGATCTGTCACTCGCCGCACCCACCGTCGCGCGCATCAGCGGCGGCAAACCGGCTTCCTCATCCATCAAGACCTCCAGCGCCGCCTGCGTCGTGCCATTGGGGCTGGTCACGTTGACGCGCAACTGCGCCGGGCTCTCATCGGCCACCGCCGCCAACGCGCCCGCGCCCGCCACCGTGGCTTTGGCCAGTTGCATCGCCAGGTCCGGCGGCAGGCCTTGCGCCTCGCCAGCCGCCGCCAAGCATTCGATCATGTGAAACACATAAGCAGGTCCGGACCCAGAAACACCCGTGACGACATCCATCTGGTCCTCCGTATCCAGTCGCACTACCTTTCCGACAGCGGACAAAAGCATCTCCGCGATATCCAGATCCTCGACCGAGGTCTGATCATTGCCGATGATCGCCGTGATTGCCTGCCCAACGGCGGCCGGCGTGTTGGGCATCGCCCGGATGACTTTTGCGCCCTCGCCGAAGGCTTCCTCAAAAGACACAATCGATGTCCCAGCCGCGACGGACAAGAACACCGGGCCGTCCATCGCGGCAATCTGCGGCAGCGCATCGCCCATCATCTGCGGCTTCACGGCTATCAGCACAATTGCAGGACTTTCCGGCAACGCGCCATTTACATGCACGCCGGTTCCCTGCACCCAATCCGACGGATTGGGATCAATCACATGCACAGAGGACGGCGGCAGACCCTCGCTCAACCATCCGGCCAGCATTGCCGACCCCATCTTGCCACAGCCCAACAAGACAAGCCCGTCCTGGGCCACCCGCTCCATGCTCATGACCACACCTTTCGCGTTATCCGTTGGCCGGGGTTCTCCCCGGCATCCGTCTCGAAGACGTCAGGCCCGACCGTAGGCCTCACAAATCGCCACCTGCATGGCGTCGCTCGGGTCGCGATCTCCCCAGACGCACAGCTGAAATGCCGGGTAGAACCGCTCCGCACTCAGCACGGCCGCATTGATCAGAGTGTCGATCTGTTCGGGGCTCACGCCCTGCGTGCCCGGCATGACGAGGCCATAGCGATAGACCATCAGCTTGGGATCGCGCCAATAGGTAAAGGACCCCGCCCAACACTGGTCATTAACCTCATTGAGCATTTCATAAAGCGCGGGCAGCTTATGCTCCGGCGGCTCCATCTCAAAGGTACACACCAGGCGCAAAGTCTCATCATAGCCCGACCAGGCCAGAGTGATGGAATAGGTCCGCCACTGGCCCTCCACGGCCATCGCGATCTGATCATCGGCTATACGGTCAAAATCCCAATCGTGATGCTCGGCCAGATGTTCGACCATGTCGATGGGATGAAGGTCTTCTTGTAAAAACTGCTCGGAAAGTGCCATGCCGCCACCTCATTTCTATGTAGTGTTGAGGATTGGCAGCTCCTCAACCCTTTGGTGCCTGCTCTAGGACGGGGGCGTCTCCCCTCTATCCACACCACATATGGTGCGGGACTTGATTCGCTCTGTAAAGCTATTTGTTGGGGATAACCGCAATAAGTTGTGGATGACTGACATGCGGCACCAAAATAGCGGGTACCCGCTCATCAAAGGTCAACCACCCGGTGTCGCCTTCGCCCAGTCAGCGGTCTGGCCCTCGGCATCATTGACTTTCAAACGTCAGTGGTCATGCTTCCCTCAGGTTCGGGCGACCTGCCGCGCGCTCCTTCGGGGATCGGTGAACGCACCCAGGATTATGACACATGTTGATCCGACCAGCATTCGGTCGGTAATGCGCGCACCGCTGAAGCAATGCTGGTCTGGAGATACTAATGTTCAGCACAGATCAGGCCAAATCCATGGCCAGGAAACTACGCGCCGCGCTCGCGGCGGAAAACATCGACGTGCCCCATGCAAAGGCGCTGGAACTTGTCGCGGCCAGTCTGGGGTTCAAAGATTGGAACATCGCCACAGCCACACTGGAAGCGGCTTCTGCAAAGGGCATCGCCTTCACAGGCTGCAACCCGATCATACGGTTCTTCGATGAAGCCAAGGCACGGGAATTCTATTGCGATTTCCTTGGATTTTCGGTGGCGTTTAAACACCGCTTCGCAGACGGTCTGCCGCTTTACATGGCCGTGGAACGGGCGGGCCTGCAATTGCACCTGTCAGAACATCACAACGACGCCAGCCCAGGCTCCAACGCGTTTATCCCCATGACCAATATCCGCGCGTTTCATCGGGAATTGTCTAACAAGAAATACACGTTCAACCGACCCGGGTTGGATAAGGTCCCGTGGGGCCTGCAGATGCAGGTGCATGATCCGTTTGGCAACCGCCTGAGGTTTTGTGAACAGGGATCGTGATCAGAACAGGCACCCGGGTGCCCAAGGGCAAACCGGGTGTCACGACAGACACGCGCAGTCCGCAATCACTTCTTCTTGGATGTCTCCAGCTTCTCAATCCGCGCCAGAAGCTCCGCGTTTTCTTCCCGCGCCTTCTGCGCCATCGTGCGCACCGCGTCGAATTCTTCGCGCGTGACGAAATCGCGATCGGCCAGCCAGCGGTCCACCATGGATTTGAACGCCGTCTCCGCCTCTTCCCGCGCGCCCTGGGCCACGCCCATGGCGTTGGTCATCAACTGGCTGAGATCATCAAGGACTTTGTTCCGGGTCTGCATGTTTGGCGGCCTCTCAATTGCGTCACTCTCTATATGGTGACGCCCGCCGCGCGAGGCAAGCTTGACTTACCCGCGCCCATACCCGCAAAGAGACCGCATGTTGGCTGCCATCCCCTTCCCTGACCTGTCGCCCGAGATCTTCTCGATCTCGCTCTTCGGGTTTGACTTCGCGCTGCGCTGGTACGCAATGGCCTATATCGTGGGCTTCATCATCGGTTTCTGGGTGGTGCGAACCAGCATGAAGCACCCCACGCTTTGGCCCAATGACAAAGCCATCCTGACTGTGGAACAGGTCGAAGACCTGCTGACATGGATTGTCGTGGGCGTCATTCTCGGCGGCCGGCTGGGCTACGTGATCTTTTACCAACCCGCCTACTTTCTCGCCAATCCGCTGGAAATTCCTGCTGTCTGGACCGGCGGCATGTCCTTCCACGGCGGACTTGCAGGTGTCTCCATCGCCTGCATCCTTTTTGCCCGCAAACACGGCGCGAACTGGATGTCCCTCGCTGATATCCTCTGCACCGTCTTCCCCATCGGCCTGCTTTTGGGCCGTCTGGCCAATTTCAACAATGCCGAACTGTGGGGCCGCGCCACAGACGTGCCCTGGGGCGTCATCTTCCCGGGCCAGGCTGCACAATTTTGCCCCGGCATCGAAGGCCTCTGCGCGCGCCATCCCTCGCAACTATATGAGGCCGCGCTTGAAGGTCTGATCCTCGGCGCGATCCTGCTCTACGTGGTGTTCCGTTCCGGCGCCCTGAAACGGGTGGGCGCGGCGACGGGCATCTTCTTCATGGGCTACGGGTTGTCCCGTTTTGCGGTGGAATTCGTCCGCCAACCTGACGCGCATTTCGTCACCCCCGGCAACCCGCTGGGTTTGGCACTTCACGTCGATGGCGTCGGCCTTACGATGGGCCAACTGCTCTGCCTGCCGATGATCGCCCTTGGGGCCTACTGGCTTTGGCGGTCCGGCCAGCACCAGCAACGAGCGGCGGCATGACGCTTGAGATCATCACCTCGGATGCGCTCAGAGGGCTGCGCCATGGGTTTTTTACCCGCAAGGGCGGCGTCTCCTCCGGCATCTTCGAAGGGCTCAACTGCGGACCGGGGTCCTCCGATCAGGCAGAGGCCGTCCGTCTTAACCGCGCCCGCGTGGCCGCGGCGATGGAAGTCTCGGAAGACGCGCTCCACACCCTGCATCAGGTTCATTCAGCGGATGTCATCACTGACGTTGAACAGATGAAAAAACGCCCCAAAGCCGACGCCATGGTAACAGACCGGCCCGGCGTTGCCATCGCCGTGCTGACGGCTGATTGCCAACCCGTCCTGCTGGCGGACAAAGAGGCAGGCGTGATCGGCGCCGCCCATGCCGGGTGGAAAGGCACGCAAAGCGGCGTGCTGGAGGCCACGGTCGAGACGATGGAGCGGCTCGGCGCGAACGCGCCCCGCATCCACGCGGTCATCGGGCCCACGATCAGTCAGGCCGCCTACGAGGTAGGCCCCGAGTTTTTCGACAGCTTCACGGCAGACGCCCCGGAAAACGACCGCTTCTTCATTGAAGGCCAAGGGGATCGGTTGCTCTTTGACCTGCCCGCCTATGGGCTGCACCGGTTGGCCGCGGCAGGGGTCGGCCGCTCAGAATGGACGCGCCATTGTACTTATAGGGATCCGTCGCGATTTTTCTCATACCGCCGCACAACCCATGCAGGTGAGGCAGATTACGGGCGTCTGATCGCGGCAATCCGGCTTTAGCCCGGTTCCATCCCAATCTGTCCCAATTTTGGCCAAATTTGATCGCACACCACCGGAAAACCCGGCTTTAAACCCAGTTTTTTTAAGCCTTAAGAGCTTTCCTTGCCATGTCTCAAAAACCAGCCTCTCCATCAAAAATCGCAATCCGGCCCAATCAATGCCGCAAATCCCCGCGATAGTACCAACATCAAAAGACACGCCCCCCCACGGGGTCACGGAGCAGAGGAAGACACTATGAAAACCCGTTGGATGACAGCCGTTCTGGAAAACAGCGCTCACCCGGCCCCGGTCATGCCGTTTCACCGCAGCGTGCGCATGGCAGCGCGTATGGCACCGGTGGTCCGGACCGTAAAAATCGCGTGACCTTCGCCTGAGCCAATCGCCTGGCTCGACTCGAAGCGCGACCCAACCCATCCACATTGGGGCATCCCCGGAAATGTGGCAGGACATATGTGTCAGGGGCAACAGTCCGGAGGGTCCTAAAGCGATTGTACCGCCGTATCGGACAGTGCTTGCAAAAATTTGACGCAGGCCCTTTCGATGTGGTGCATGTTGCGACTGCAACGAAGAATAACATGTCCATCTGTCGTTGTCGGTGGGGCCGGCGCGGTTGTGACAACCTGAGTAAGGTAACGCGACATGGTAGCCCCGTCTGACGCCGCATTTTTCACGGCGCCTCATAAACTTCCCAATTCCCGCCTGGATAAGGAGGCGCCTGCGCGCCCGGCCCGAAAGCCGTTGGCGATGCGCAAATATTCCATCCGCAGCCTGACGGCCGATGGAGGGACTAAACGCTCTGATCAGATCGGGCCCGCCATGCCCATTTTCGAATCCGCCTTTTCCGCTTTCGCCCATGGCACGATTATCGCCACGGAACACGGGCCCATCGCCATTGAAGATCTGGAACCGGGCATGAAAGTGACGACCATGAACGACACGTCCGAGCACATTGTTTGGCTTGGGTCGATGACACTCATGCCACGCTCCGATGCGGCCTCTGCGGAAGATGATCAAACCAGCAACAGCCTGACACGGATCATGTCCGACAGCTTTGGCGTGGGCCGCCCGCAATCAGATCTGATGGCCGGCCCTGGCGCGCGCATCCTGCTGCGCCGCCCGGCGCGGTTTTCAGTGTCTGGCGATGATCGTCCGCTGACCCCCGCCGCCCACATGGCCGACGGGATGAACGCCACGCAGATCGTGCCACCCACACCCGTCACAGTTTATCACCTCAGCTTGGCCCGGCATGCGATCATCACCGCCAACGGGATCGACGCCGAAAGTTTCCACCCCGGTGCGGGGTTTGAACGCAACATGGGGCCTAATATGCTCGCCCTGTTCCTGTCTTTCTTTCCCCATGTGAAAGAGGCCCGCGATTTCGGCCCTCTGGCGCATCCGCGCCTGCCTTTTGGGACATTCGATAGCTCGGCGGAATTGGCCTAGGCGGAGCGGCTCATCCGCTCTTCCAGCACGTCAAACGGCACACCGGGGTCATCCTTGGCCCCGCGAATGACCAGGGATGTCTTGACGCTGATCACATTCTCCGCCGCCGTGAGTTCCTCGGTCAGAAAGCGCTGAAAGGTCGACAGATCCGGCGCCACGCATTTGAGGATGAAATCCACCTCGCCATTGAGCATGTGACATTCCCGAACCAGCGGCCAGCCGGTGCAAAGCGCCTCGAACGCACTCAAATCGGCCTCCGCTTGGCTCTGTAGACCCACCATGGCAAAGACCTGCACTTCAAAGCCCAGTTCGCGGGCGTCAACGTCTGCGTGATAGCCTTTGATGTACCCGCTTTCTTCCAGCGTGCGCACCCGGCGCAGGCAGGGGGGCGCGGAGATGCCCACGCGCTTGGCCAATTCGACATTGGTCATGCGCCCATCGGCCTGAAGCTCCGCAAGGATCATGCGGTCAATGTCATCGAGCCGGGTTGCAGGCATAGCACGCTCCTGAAGAATTCGCGGTTGTTATAGCAGCCCACCTCGGTCGCGCAATAATATTTCGCGATCGTGAAAGAATCTTTTGCGATGCATCACGAATTGCTCAATTCGGTGCCGCTCGTCCGCCCTGACGAGCCGTCTCGCTCACGTGAGGGAAACCAGATCACGCATATCTGCTTTGCGTGGGGTTTTACGGCCTCGCACAGGCCGCTATATCTGCCCTCCGAGTCACACGAACGCACGAGAGACCTGAGCATGTCAGAACCCCGCCACACCAAAACCCTCATCATCGGATCGGGCCCCGCAGGCTACACTGCGGCAGTCTATGCCTCGCGCGCGATGCTGAACCCCATTCTGGTGCAGGGGATCGAGCCCGGCGGGCAACTGACGACGACGACCGAGGTCGAAAACTGGCCTGGCGACACTGAGGTGCAAGGACCCGACCTGATGGTCCGAATGGAGGCGCATGCCCAGGCGATGGGTTGCGAAATCATCGGCGACATCATCACAGACCTCGACACCGCGTCCCGCCCCTTCACCGCCAAAGGCGACAGCGGCACGATCTACACCGCCGATGCCGTCATCCTCGCCACCGGTGCGCGCGCCAAGTGGCTGGGGATCGACAGCGAAGAGGCGTTTAAAGGCTTCGGTGTATCGGCCTGCGCCACCTGTGACGGCTTTTTCTATCGGGGCGAAGAGATTGTCGTGGTGGGCGGCGGCAACACGGCCGTGGAAGAGGCGCTGTTTCTCACCAATTTCGCCTCCAAAGTCACCCTCATTCACCGCCGCGATGAGCTGCGCGCCGAAAAGATCCTGCAGGACCGCCTGCTCAAGCATCCCAAGATCGAACCGCTCTGGTTCCATGAACTGGATGAAGTCCTGGGCGAAGACACCCCAAAAGGCGTCACCGGCGTGCGGGTGAAGGACAACCGCAGCGGCGAAACACGAGAAATCCCCTGCAAGGGCGTTTTCATCGCCATCGGCCATGCCCCCGCCAATGAGTTGGTCAAAGGCAAACTGGACATGCATCACGGCGAATACGTCAAGGTCGAAGCAGGCAGCACTCGCACATCCATCCCCGGTCTTTTCGCGGCAGGCGATCTGACCGATCATACCTACCGCCAGGCGGTGACAAGCGCCGGCATGGGGTGCATGGCCGCATTGGATGCCGAAAAATTCCTGGCAGAGCTTGAAGGCTGACAGCGGGTTTTGAGTATTTACAGACCAGAAAGAAGCCAGGTAGGATCCAGGGCACTCGCTTTTTTCTGGTCAATAAAGACCCCCGCCGGAGGCATCCGCCAAGAACCCGATAGCGGGCGTATTTTCATATGCGCACAGCTGCCAAACTGCGAAACTGCCGGACGGTTCTGCGGTAATTGAGGTCAAGCCCGTTTTCTTCCGTCTTGACGAGGTCACACAGCACACGATGCACTTCTTCCAATTCGGATTTCTCACCTGTAAGGGCCACAAGCGGTGTGGGCTTGCCGGACACACGCACGAGCAGGGATGCACAGTTTGACTGCTTGTCCGCGCGGCGCAGGAATACGCTGTCAATGGCATCAATGTCGATTTTGCGCGCCACGCGCGTCTGTTCATTCACGTTGATTTTCGTCAGGCTCAGCACCCGGTTCTTCCGATCAAGGGAAACCTGCCGCCGAAAACCGCGAGACCCGTAGGCATAAACGCCCAAACCCACCGCTGTGAAAATCGCGGCCAACATCGCGTGGGGGAGCGCCTGCGCACCGCCAAGTTCCAGCGGTAGCACCACCCACAAAAGCGTGGAGGTCGCCACCAGAAGCCCGCCCAGAAGACGCAGGACCAATTCCGAGAAGGCCTCCAACTTGAAGCGTTCCAGCCGTTCCTGGGCCGTCAGGCCCATACCGGTTTGATAAAGGGTGATGGAACCAAACCCGGCTCCGAGGGGACTGCGCTGACTCAACACTTTTTCCGACCTTTCCAGTCATCATTTTTCGGAAAATTAGATTGAAAAACCGGCCATAATATGGCCCATGCGCACCGATTTTACGGCAAAATCAGCCGATTGAGGATCAATCGTGCTTGGGCCCCACCCTGTGAAACGCGCCGCTCATATAAGTCAGCGGCCGCTCGCCCGCGTTGGAAATACCGGTCACATTGCCAATGCAAATGGCATGGCTGCCGTGAACATGGCGATGGGTCAGCGAACAGGTAAACGCCGTGGCGCGTGGCAGGATGGGACCAAACTCTGTTTCCGCCACCTCCACGCCTTCGAAGCGGCTGCTCAGCCTGTCATCGAACATGCCCGCGAATGCCTTTGCCAGATCCACCGCATCCTCCGCCAGAACATTGACGCAAAACACCCCATTGCCCTGCACGGCTTGGGCAATACGTGTGTCTGCCTTCAAGCACACCAACACCGAAGGTGGGTCGGCAGACAGTGATGTAAACGCGCTCACCGTCGCGCCTGCTTTTCCGTCAGGGCCATCCGTCGTCACCACCGTGACAGTAGATGCAACCTGGCGCATGGCATCGATAAAGGCGTCTCTTGGGGCAGACATGGTCGTTTCAAGGCTCTTGGATCACGCCCGATCCGATACAGGCGTTAGGGTCGAACGTAAAGCGATCATCACAGTCGTCTAAATCAGGGCAAACCCGCCGAATTCTTGATTTTTTAACAATATATGGTAGCGTTTCTCGGCAGAGCCCCAAAAAGAAGGGCCGCGACCAAACGAACTGACGAGAGGCGAGCAGGCATGTCCCTTCATCTTGACGCGTTGGACCGCTGCGAAAACTATGGGTTGGATCCCGACACAGCGTTCAAATCGCAATATGTGATCGCCCGGCCCGGTGCGCTAGAGATCCCCGGTATGACGGAACTGACGCTCAACAAATTCGCGCTTTTCCACGGGTCTGCACTGTGCCCAATGGTGTTGCACGATGCTAAGGGCCGCATATTTGGCGCGTTTTTCGGCGCCGGGGTGGATCGCGACGGCACGGCTGTCACTGCAACATGCTTCGCCCAGTTCAACGGCCGGGGGCGCAATTTCGAAGATGATCTTGAGGCGTATATTGCAGGCATCGCGGGGCGTTTCATTTTGCTTCTGGATATCGGCACAAAAACGCGTCTCTATCGCGACCCGATGGGCCATATGCCATTGTTTTACAATTCAAAAACCGGTTTATGCGGATCATCCACCTCGCTCACCACGGATCGCGCGATCACCGGCAACCCGGTCTGCGACCAGCCGGGTATTGATCCTGCTTCCGCTGTTGCCGTCTTCCCGATGGGCCAAACCGCAGACATCGACACGCGGCTTCTGCCCGGCCATCACAGGCTGAATCTGGACGACATGACAGCCCACAGGCACTGGCCCCAACGCAACACGATCCGCAAAGTCACCGCATCCAAATCCGCGCCGATCATTGAAGCAATCGCCGCGCGCCTGCGCCGCGTGGTGCAAGGCTGGATCACCACCGATGACGTGGTCCTGCCGCTCGATGCTTCTCCGGGTGCACGTGTCCTTCTGGCCGCTGCAGGCGATAAACGTGACGCGCTGGCACAGGTCACCGTTCTACAGCCGGGACGGGAAGACGATGCAGAAACCCTGTCTGTGGCCCAAATGATGGCCAATTTCGCAGGCGTCACCCTGACACCCCTCACGCGCCAGCACGCCATCGACACTTTTGACGCAGGCAAGAATGCGCGCTTGATGCGCAAACGGCTTTTCTGGTTGCGCACCAGCAGCGCATTGCGCGCCCGCACGGAGGTGGCGCTCGCAATGGATGTGCTGCACCCTGCGCAGCATCTCATTCTGAATGCTGCGGGGCTTGAGGCGCTGCAAGGGGGTTGGCAACCGGGCATGTCAAAACCAAAACCCATCCGCGCGTCAAAGACCGCGGAGCTTTCTGCCGCAATCGGCCGCAAACCCGACAAGGCCCTGCGCGACGCGCTGGAAGGCGACTACGCCACGTGGAAATCCAGCCTGCCCAAATCCCTGCAGAACGCGCCAGAGGATCTCATCCGCATCGAACTCCATGAACCACCCAAATCGGTGATCATGCTGGGTCAGGCCGACCACATCCACGCCTCCCCCTTCAGCGACCGGGAGGTGATTGACCTCGCGCTGAAACTGCCGCTGTCGATGCGCGGCGGCGCCGATTTCACGGAGGCACTGATCACAGCTCTCGATCCTGCGCTGGCTGGCCTGCCCTATAGTGACGCTGCACCCGAACTGGCAGCGGCAGAGTAAGCTTCTACCAAAACCCAGCGCTTGTCTTGCGCGGGTCGAGCGCCCATCACGCCGCGACCCGCGCCATCCTTGCCGCTGAAAGCTACGCTGACCATCTTACCAGCGCCTGCCCGCGCCGCCCTAATAGAACGCCCTCCGCCATAAACGTGCCCAAGCGAGACGCGCCCGCAAGGGAGCGAAGAGCGGCTTACACCCGGGCCCAGACCGATAATCAAGTGCGGCGCGGTTCACCTCAGCGCCCAGGCCTGAGCAGCTCTAAGTCCCGCAAACCATACCCACTTCCTAAGCTGACAGGATCGGCCAAACGCGCCTCCTCTCGTGGTGCCACTTCAAGCAAAGCCACCCAGTTGGAAGCAACCGACACATCCCCCGAACCTTGCGCAATGTCTACGTTCTGGTGCAGCAGACGTCCGGTGGAGGCGCCCCTCAAAATCGCCATCGCAGCATCCGCTGGGCAAGTGTCGCGTCTGTTCGAGGGATCCTGAGTGCGCAGGAGGTAATCAGACATGTAAAAGCGGCAGGATGGACCACGAAAATCTGAATTTTACGTATCCTTAGATTTCATGCAATCTCGCCAATCTTCTGTCCTTATGATATCATTACTGGCGAAAGACGCCAAAAATACGGATATTATTGATGAAAAACACCACATTTGATTTTCACGACTTCGGGCTGATGCGCGCTCTGCAGCGCAACGGTCGAGCGACCGTCAATGAACTGGCTGAAACGGTAAGTCTCAGCCCTTCACCGGTGGCACGCAGACTGCGCATTCTCGAAGATGCTGGCGTGATTTTGGGCTATACCACATATCTCAACGAGGCCGCCTTGGGCTACCAGTTCTCGGCTTTTGTTTCGGTCAAGCTTGATCGGAACGTTGATGATGTGCTGGCTGACTTCGAAGCCTCGGTGGGCAGTTTTCCAGAAGTGGTCGATTGCTGGCTGATGACGGGCAATCGCGATTACCTGCTGCGCCTTTCCACGCGCGGGCCTGAGGATTTCGAACGTTTTATGAATGGCCCCTTCAAAAAGGTTCCTGGAATCGCCTCTATTGAGAGTTCAATACCATTGCGACGGGTCAAAGCCGGGCTTTCACGGACTGTAGACTGGTGACAAACAAGATGTGTGCATGAGGTCGGGCGCGCATCCTTGCCGCCTGCCCTGGCCAGTCACGCGGATGAAAGTACTTGAACCTCTTCGATGGCCATGGATCACAGCGGATTGAACTCGCACCACGACAGTTCCACCGATCCAACCGGAACCCGCCCTCCACTACCGCCTCATGGAGTTTACCAAAGGCCGAAAGCGCCGCAGCACAGTCACTTGGATAAACCTAGTCATCATCGCAATATATGATGCCAGTGGCCCCAATCTGTGGATTATTCGCAATCGAGATCATCTTCTTTGCGTGTCCAGATCAATCGCTGACCTGTGGATAACCAGCCCCTCGGCACGGCCAGTTGCCCTTCCAATTCCCCAAACCGCGGCAATCGTGTCGGGATCGAGGTGAGGGACATCGCACTCATCACCCCCTCTCATAACGAAAATGGGCGGCCCACAAAGACCGCCCCTGATCATAAACCCAGGGGATCAGATCAACCTGCGATCAACCCCATCTGCTCCAGCTTCAAGATCACCTGATGCGCGCAATTGTCGACATCCACATTTTCAGTCTCCACCCGCAGCTCCGGATCTTCCGGTACGTCATAAGGATCAGAAATCCCTGTGAATTCCTTGATCTTGCCCGCGCGCGCCAGCTTATAAAGCCCCTTGCGATCGCGCCGCTCACATTCTTCAATGGATGTCGCCACATGCACCTCGCAAAAGGCTCCGTATTCCTCAATCGCCTGCCGCACCTGCCGGCGTGTCTTGTCATAAGGTGCAATCGGCGCACAAATCGCGATGCCACCATTCTTTGTGATCTCTGAGGCCACGTAGCCAATCCGCTGAATGTTGAGATCGCGATGTTCCTTGGAGAACCCAAGCTCCGAGCTCAAATTCTTCCGCACGATATCCCCGTCAAGCAGCGTGACAGGCCGCCCGCCCATCTCCATCAGCTTCACCATCAAAGCGTTCGCAATGGTCGATTTACCCGACCCCGAGAACCCGGTGAAGAAAACGGTAAAGCCCTGCTCGGACCGCGGCGGCCGGGTCTTGCGCAGCTCCTCCACCACCTCGGGGAAAGAGAACCAATCCGGGATCTCAAGCCCTTCCGCCAGACGACGCCGCAACTCCGTGCCAGAAATATTGAGGATCGTCACATTGTCCTTATCCGCAATCTCATCCATCGGTTCATACTGCGCACGTTCCTGCACATAGACCATGTGTTTGAAATCGACCATCTCGATGCCGATCTCGTCCTGATGTTCGCGGAACAGGTCCTGCGCGTCATACGGCCCGTAGAAATCCTCACCCTTCGAATTCTTACCCGGCCCCGCATGATCCCGACCCACGATGAAATGCGTGCAGCCATGGTTGCGCCGGATGATCCCGTGCCACACCGCCTCCCGCGGACCCGCCATGCGCATGGCAAGGTTCAGCAAAGACATAGACGTGGTCGACCCCGGATACTTGTCCAGCACCGCCTCGTAACACCGCACGCGCGTGAAATGATCCACATCCCCCGGCTTCGTCATCCCCACGATGGGATGGATCAGAAGGTTCGCCTCCACCTCACGCGCTGCGCGAAAGGTCAGCTCCTGATGCGCCCGATGCAGCGGGTTTCGGGTCTGGAACGCCACGACCTTGCGCCAGCCCAGCTTGCGGAAATAGGCGCGCAGCTCATTGGGCGTGTCGCGACGGGCGCGAAAATCGTAATGCACAGGCGGCTGAATGCCCGTCACCGGCCCGCCCAGATACACAGCACCCGCCTGATTGTGCAGATAATCCACCGCCGGATGCGCCTGATCATCAGCACCGAAGACCTTCTCTGCCTCACGCGCCTTATCTGGCGCCCAGCGGTCCGTGACGGTCATGGTCCCAAGGATCACGCCCTCCTGGTCACGCAGGGCAATATCCTGACCCAGCTCAACCGACGCGGCAAAATCCTCGGACACGTCCAGCGTGATCGGCATCGGCCACAGCGTGCCGTCCTCAAGGCGCAGGTTTTCCACCACGCCATTGTAATCGGCCTCGGTCAAAAAGCCCTTCAGCGGGTTGAATCCGCCATTCATCAAAAGTTCCAGATCGCAAATCTGACGCGGGCTCAAATCCCAGCTGGTCAGGTCTGCCGCCTCCAGCTTCATCTTCTGGGCACTGTCGTAAGAGACATAAAGCTCTTGGATCGGGGCAAGGTTGTTCTGCACGAGTTTCGTCCTGTCTTTGAGCGGGGCAAGCCCGCTGGTGGTGCCGGTCAGTTCCGCGTGAAGCGCGTCATATTCGGCAAATTTGCGGGCCAGGAACCGATCCGTCAGGCGGATCTTTTCCTTGGCCCCAAGAGAAGTGAGCGAATAGGCAAAGCGCTGGCGCTTATCGGGCCCGTCGCGATCGGTGATCGTGATCAACCCCGCATCCTTGGATTGCTTCATAAGCTTGTTGAGCCGCCCCAGAGACACGCCAATGGCCTCCGCCGTGACGCGCTGTGACGCCTCGGGCGCCAGATCCAACTGGCGCAAAAGCCGGAAAAGCAGGTCTTCGTCCTGCTGGCTGGGTTTTGGGCCCGTTTTGGTGTCTGTGTCGAACATGCTCTGCTCAATATGTGTTCACGCGTGAACGCATAGGCCGAAATTGCGACAAAATAAAGTCCAATCTGCAAAGACCCTTAATTTTCGCAAGGTCACACGCGCTGCGACCTGAAAGACGCGTCTCAGTCTTTCACCGATTTGTTCTGGATCAATGTCTTCAGCGCAAAAGCAGGGCAAACTGACAGAAAACACAACCGAGCAAAGGCAAGGCAGATGATCAGGCCAATCCTATTCCCCGTCACAATCACCCTGGCACTGTCCGCCTGCACCGGCTTCGGACTGCCCAACAACGACATGCCCACGCGCGATGATGGCGCCGCGTTCTTTGCGCGCAATTGCGTGGCCTGTCATGGTGCCAACGGCGCAGGCGACGGCCCCACAGCACAAAGGCAGGTCCTGCGCCTCCCGGACCTCACCACCATCAGCGCGCGCAACGGCGGAGATTTTCCGCAAGCCCGCGTCATGAGCTACATCTGGGGCGACCCGGACAATGACCACCTCGAACGCGTCATGCCATCTTTCGGCGGCCGCATGACCGATGATCTGGTCCCGGTCGAGATCGACGGCATTCTCACGCCGACCCCACGGCAACTGGCCGGGCTCTACTTCTATCTCGAAAGCATCCAGAACTGAGGGGCCTCGCTTCTTTTTGGCCAAAAATACTCACATCCACCCTGCGACCCACGCGGGAGCGCAAAAGAAAAGGGCCGCCCCGAAGGACGGCCCAAGTCTTTTAGCCAATAGGCAACTTACATCATGCCGCCCATGCCGCCCATGTCGGGCATGCCGCCACCCGGCGCGCCTGCGCCTTCCTTGGCGGGCTTGTCGGCAACCATGGCTTCCGTCGTGATCAGCAGACCCGCGATGGAGGCTGCGTCTTCCAGCGCCGTGCGGACAACCTTTGCAGGGTCGATCACACCGTAGGAGAACATGTCGCCATATTCTTCGGTCTGCGCGTTGAAGCCGAAGGACTTGTCGTCACTTTCGCGGACCTTACCGGCCACAACGGATCCGTCGACACCGGCGTTCTCTGCGATCTGGCGCAGCGGTGCTTCCAGAGCTTTGCGCACGATGGCGATACCATTGTTCTGGTCGCCATTGGCACCAGTCATGCCGTCCAGCGCCTTGCCAGCCTGAACCAGCGCAACACCACCGCCCACAACGATGCCTTCCTGAACGGCGGCACGCGTTGCGTTCAGCGCGTCATCGACGCGGTCCTTACGCTCCTTCACTTCCACTTCGGTCATGCCACCGACACGGATCACAGCAACACCGCCGGCCAGTTTGGCCACGCGCTCTTGCAGCTTCTCACGGTCATAATCAGACGTGGTATCTTCGACCTGCTGACGGATTTGCGAAACCCGTGCCTCGATCTCAGCTTTTTCACCTGCGCCATCAACGATGGTGGTTTCGTCCTTCGTGATGCCGACCTTCTTGGCAGAACCCAGCATATCTACGGTGACGCTTTCCAGCTTCATGCCCAGATCATCAGAGATTACCTGACCACCAGTGAGGATCGCGATGTCCTGCAGCATGGCCTTGCGACGATCACCAAAGCCCGGCGCCTTCACGGCTGCGATCTTCAGACCACCGCGCAGCTTGTTGACCACGAGGGTCGCCAGCGCTTCGCCTTCCACGTCTTCGGCAATGATCAGCAGCGGCTTCTGGCTCTGGATCACGCTCTCGAGCAGCGGGACCATCGGCTGCAGCGAAGACAGTTTCTTCTCGTGCAGCAGGATCATGCAATCCTCAAGCTCTGCCGTCATCTTGTCGGCATTGGTCACGAAATAGGGGCTCAGGTAGCCGCGGTCGAACTGCATCCCTTCCACAACATCGGTCTCGGTCTCGAGGCCTTTGTTCTCTTCGACGGTGATGACGCCTTCGTTGCCAACCTTCTGCATCGCACCTGCGATCTGGCTGCCAATTTCTTCTTCGCCGTTGGCGGAGATGGTGCCGACCTGCGCCACTTCTGCGCTGTCCTTCACCTCACGGGCAGCATTCTTGATCTCTTCCACAACCTTCGCAGTGGCCATGTCG
>JBCCCZ010000027.1:0-26072 GCA_039033255.1 Pseudomonadota bacterium | reverse complement strand
TGTTTGTTTTCTCCCTGTTATGGTGGGTGTTGTTGACGCATTTTGTCACCCGCTGCCAAGTTAATGGCCAGCACGCCCGTCAATCAAATGAATTTTTCATCGCTGAAGCGTCAACGCATCCCTTTCCCGCGGCAAGCCTATTATGATGGGTTTTAAGAGATCAACGGCTTTCGTTACTTTTTATTTTATCGAAATAAAAAATCGATAAATTGATTCGCGCAGACCCCGCGAGACTCGACCGCAAGGGAGGGATGAGCGCCCGCCTTGCACATATCCCATGCCTCCTTCTATCCTCACATCATGACCACACCCCAAGATGCGCTCACCACCGCCCTGTCGTTGTCCTGCTTTTCCGCGCCCCAAGACGCCTGCATGCTCGAAGGCGGCATCACCAACCACAACGTGCGCCTGACCGATCAGGGCCGCGACTACGTCGTGCGGCTGGGAGCGGATATCCCCGAACACATGGTGATGCGCTGGAATGAACTGTCGCTCAGCCGCGCGGCGCATGCCATCGGTCTCTCTCCGGGCGTCATCCACTCCGAAACCGGTGTGCTGGTGCTCGATTACGTCGATGCCGCCCCTCTGGAGGGCGAGGACCTCCATGACCCCGACACATTGTCCGAGGTCGTGGGCCTCATCAAAGCGCTCCACACGGCAGGCACCGCCGCACTGACCGGCCCGGTGCTCAGCTTCTGGGTCTTCCACATCCTGCGGAGCTACGCGACCTTTTTGCGCGACAACGGATCATCCCATGCAGACACGCTGCCGGGACTTCTCGATGAGGCCACTCAACTGGAAGACCGCGTCGGCCCAGTGTCCATTGTGCTGGCTCACAATGATCTGCTCCCCGCCAACATCCTGCGCGGTCAGGATCGCTTCTGGCTGATTGACTGGGAATATGGCGGCCTTGGCTCGCCGCTCTTTGATCTGGGCGGGCTTGCCACCAACTGTGCCCTGCCGCATGAGGCGCAAGAGGCCATGCTCACTCAGTATTTCGGTTCACCTCCAGATGACGCCCGCTGGCGCAGCTACAACGCCATGAAATGCGCCTCGCTGCTGCGCGAAACCATGTGGAGCATGGTCTCAGAGATCACCTCCACCCTCGATTTCGACTATTCCGACTACACCCGCGAAAACCTCGCCGCCTATCGCGAGGCCTTCGCCAAACTGTGACGCGCTCACCTCGGCGCGACTTCCACCATCACCTCATTTCGCCGCATGAACGCAGGCGTGAACGGGTCGTTGTAATAGGCAAATTCCACGTCCCCCACAATGGTCAGCCCCTGCGCTTCTGCCCATGATGTCAAGGCCTGCGCGTGCTCGTCAAACCGAGCATCCGTCCAGCGTCCCGAAAACTTGATTGCCGCCATCCGCCGGGGCGGAATATCCACCAGCGTCACATCCCCTGACGGCGCGGGCAAATCTGCCAGCGTGCGTCCTTCGGGCATGATGAAGGACACGACCCAACCCTGATCGCTCTGCTCTTGCGTCACGGGCGCTGTCATGGCTATTTTCTCTCCCGGCCGGTCCTTGGCGAAAATGTATCCTGCCAGCGGCCCAAAGGCCTGACGCACCGCCGCCCCCCGGTTGCCCTGACGCGCCACTTGCGCGGCCACCATCGCCGGATATTGCCGCACTTCAAACTTTCCTTGGGCGGCCTCCACTTTGTAGTCGGGTTTTTCCACATCCTGGCTGGCCCAAACCCGCGCGCCGCCCACCACGGCCACCGCTGTCACCACGACCGCTGCCGCAATCAAAAACTTAGCCATTGTACTCTCCTTTTCCTGCTGCAATTTAAGACGAGAGCGCACCGCTTCAAATCGGATCAGCAAAGAGGAGCCAGCCCGCATGAGACACGCGACCAAAACCGGCATCATGATCTGCGGCCACGGTAGCCGCGCCAAATCGGCAGAAGAAGAGTTCGCGCTGTTGGCTCGCGGCCTGCGCGCCCGCTACCCTGATCTGCCGGTGGAATACGGGTTTCTCGAATACTCCGCCCCCAACATCCACATGGGCCTCGACCGCCTCCGCAATGCGGGCGTCGACGAAATCGTGGCCGTCCCCGGCATGCTCTTTGCTGCAACCCACGCCAAGAATGACATCCCGTCTGTGCTGACCACCTATGGCGAAAAGTACCCCGGGCTCACCGTCCGCTACGGTCGCGAACTGGGCCTGCACCCGCAAATGATCGCGGCGTTTGAGGCCCGCATCCTTGAAGCGCTGGGTGTGACTCATGTCCATGATGGCGATCTCTACGACACAATGCTGGTCGTCGTGGGCCGCGGCACGTCCGACACGCTCGCCAATGCCGAGGCCGCGCGCCTCACCCGTATCGTGACGGAAAACCTCGGGTTTGGCTGGTCCGAAACCGTCTATTCCGGCGTGACCTATCCGTCTGTGGGGCGTGGCCTCGAGATGGCATTGAAGCTGGGTTACAAGAAAATCGTCGTCGCGCCCTATTTCCTCTTCTCCGGCCGCCTGATCGACCGCATCTACAAATATGTCGACCGCGTGGCCGAGTCCGCGCCGGATGTCACCTTCCTCAAGACGCATTACCTCGCCGATCAGGACCACGTGCTCGACACCTTCTACGCGCGCATTGAAGAAGCGCAGGCGGGATCGATCAGCGACGAAGCCGACCTGATGGCCTCCTTCAAGGACCGCCTCGCGAAAGGGGAGGTCGACGTCCACCACCACCATGCCGAATTCCGCGACCCGCTGGATGATGAGGCCGGTGGCGGGCACGATCACGACCACGATCATGACCACGACCAAGATCATGACCATTCACATGATCACTCGCATGAACACGGACACCACCACCACCATCATCATCATCACGGACACAACCACGGTGTCTACAAACACATCGCCCACCCCAACGGTCCGCGGACGATGATCGATCAGGGCGTCTGCTGCTGCTTCATGAGCCAGTTCCCTCAGGAGGTGATCGACGAGGAGCGCGAATTGAGAGGCGAAACACCCGGCGCGGATTCAAGGGCGTAAGCCCGCCGCGCCTTCGTCCGTTGCCCGGCAGGCGATTGCGTGCAATCGCTGAGAGGGAGGCCCCCGCCAGGGCCTGGCGAATTGGCAATTGCAGGACATCTCTCTGATCGAGTCCGGGAACCCAACACTAAAGCGCTGCCGTTCAAAGATCAGGATCGTCAGACCGGGGCCTGACAAAGGCGCGGCGGGCGTCTCAACCACCCAAATGCGTCTTCAGCCCTCGCGACGCCTCTTCAATCAACCGCAACGCCGCCCCGAAATCGCGCGTGTAATACGGGTCCGGTACATGACCCATGCCCGACGCAGGCGCAAATTCAGTGAACACATGAATGGGCGTCGCGTTGCCCGCAGGCCGCAGCGCCTCCAGATCCACGACATTCTGCGCATCCATCGCGATGATCAGGTCAAAGGCGCCAAAATCACTCAGAGCAATCTGTCGCGCGCGCAGGTTCGATATGTCATACCCAGCATTTCCCGCCGCCGCCTGCATCGGTCCGTAGGGCGGCTTTCCCACATGCCACGCTGCCGTCCCGCAACTGTCCGCCTGTGCCTCCGGCATCATCGCGCGAAACACACCCTCAGCGGTGGGCGACCGACAGATATTGCCAAGGCAGACAAAGAGAACACGACTGGTCATGACACCAGACTTACGGCAAGCTCATCCCATGGAAAAGATCGTCATCCTGACCGGTGCGGGGATTTCCGCCGAAAGCGGGCTGGGCACCTTCCGCGATGACGGCGGACTCTGGGCGCAGCACAACCTTGAGGACGTGGCCACGCCCGAAGGCTTTGCCCGTAACCCTCAGCTTGTACACGATTTCTACAACGCCCGCCGCGCCCAAGCCGCTGATGCCACGCCCAATGCCGCCCACCACGCGCTTGCCCGGTTGGAGACGGAGCACGCGGGCGAGGTCCTGCTGATCACGCAAAATGTCGACAGCCTTCATGAGGCGGCAGGCAGCCAAAACGTGCTCCATATGCATGGGCGACTGGCGGGGGCTGCGTGTCACGCCTGCGACCACCGTTGGCTCGCACCCCTTCTCATGTCACCAGACGATCCATGCCCTGCCTGCGCCGCCCCCGCCACGCGGCCCGATGTCGTCTGGTTCGGCGAATTCCCATACTACCCCGACCGCACGGAAGAGGCGCTGGCCGAAGCCGATCTTTTCGCTGCCATCGGCACGTCGGGCCAAGTCTACCCCGCGGCCGCTTTCGGCCAAATGGCCCGCGCGATGGGCGCGCACACGGTGGAGCTCAACCTGGAGCCTTCCGCCACCTCCCGCGATTTCCACGAATGCCGTTTGGGAAAAGCATCAGAAACTGTACCGCCCTGGGTGGATGACCTCCTCAGTTCGGCTCCATCGCCTTGATCGCTCCCAAAAGCTGTGCCACCTCCGCTTCGGTATTGTAGTGACACAGCGATATCCGGACGCAATCGCTGAGGCCCAGCGGTGTCAGCACATTGCCGCTATAGTGATCCGCCTTGCGCGTATGGGTCCGGATGCCCTGCGCATTGAGTTCCTCCACCACATCTTCTGATGCACGTCCGTTTAACACAACGGACACCAAGCCCTCCCGCGCGGGATTATCCTCGCCCGCCAGAACCGTGACATGGTCCATATCCTTGAGGCCCGGCAGGTTCCCCGTCCCATGGATCATAGCCTCCGTGAGAGAGGTCTCATAGGCATGGATCGCCCGCCCCGCCGCCTCGATCTTCGCGCGCCGGTCTGTTGCGGAAGACACCTGGCTGCCAAGCCACTCAAAATACGCCACCACATCCGACATGGTGGCATAACTCCCAGCATCCCTTGTGCCAAACTCCCACCCCTCGGCAGGGGCATCAATCAGCTTGTCATGGGGCAGGGCGGTCAGCCGGTCAGAAATCCAAGCCACGCCGAACCCGTGTCGCGAAAAGCACTTGTAGGGCGAAATCGCGTAGCCATCGATGTCGTAGGCGTCCAGATCCACCTGCCCATGGGCGGCATGCTGGATGCCATCGACGATGATGAAACAGTCCGGCGACACCGCGCGGATGGCCCGGGCAATCGCCGCCACATCCATTCCCATGCCTGTCACGGGCGATCCATGCAGGATTGTGGCAAGCTTCGTCTCGGGCGTCATCCGCGCGGCGTAATCCTTTGCCGTGACCAGGCCGGTCGCGTTGTCATGGGGCACATCGATATACTCAATCCCCGCAATCTCCGCCCAGCGTCGCGCGGCACTGCGCGTCGCCGGATGCTCAATCGAGGACCCGATCACCCGCGCACCTTGCGCCAAGTTCACCGCCACCGTACGGATCATGCGGAAAATCAGTTCTGTCCCCGTCTCGCCTACAAAAAACTGCCCAGAAGAGGCATTCATGAACACGCTCATGTCGTCCTTGGCTTTGGCGATGACACCTTGCGTGCTTTGCCCCGCCGCGTTGATCCGGCCTGGATTGTCCGGAATAGCCGCGTAAAACCCCGATGTCTCCACCACCGATTTGAGCGTCAACGCCCCACCTGCATTCTCAAAAAAAATGCGCGGGCCCTGAAACGGGCAGCTCTCCACATGGGCAAAGCGGTCGCGGATGGCGGCGATAAGGTCTGGTTTACCTTGGATCATGGAAGCGGACCTTCAGCTTGGAGTGTCGCAAGCCTAGACTGCCGCGAAATCAGGGTCTTGCAAAGCCCCGACATATCAGCGTCCAACGCCGTCAAATCGGATGCCGACCCCTCCAACGGCTTGCGCTCTCATTCCCGTCGAGCATAGGGGGTCTAAACGTCTGGATTTGCGTATTTCTAGACCAGCAAGAAGCCCTGTTCCGCATTTCTTTCTGGTCCAAAAATACTCCCGCCGGAGGCATTGAGTTTCAGGTCATCAGGTCGCGCGCTTGAAACACCTGTTTGTCCTGCCAGCGCCCAAAGCCCCCGCGTCACTCATCCGGCGGCCTAAACTTGATTTCGCCACCGGCTTCCAACGCGCGGATATTGTTGATCAATTCTGTCATGGCCTCCTCTGCGTTCTTGTCGGATATCGTGCCGCGTTCGCCGATCTCGTCGCGCAGCGCCTCGCTCATCCGTTTCGACATGTTCTCCAGAATGAATTCGGCCGCAATTGCCAGCGCCTCGCCCCCTTGCAAACCGCCTGCCAGAGCAGTGACCAGATCATCCTGTGGCATATCCCGCGCCACCGTGGGGATATCCTTTTCGAAGATCCGGTCGGGGATGTTTTCAAAGGTGAAGATCGCGCGGCGCACCAGTGTGGCGAAATCCTGATCTGTCTCGTCAAGCCCCTCTAGAACGTCGTCGCGAATGGCGGCCTGTGAATAATTGAGGATCGCGCCCACGCGGGCATCGGGCGTCTCTTCAAAGGCCACCTGAGGTGCATCCTGCAACTGTGCCGCCAGCGCCAGCCCAATGCGATCCACGGCCTCCGGTGTGGCATCCGATGTTTGCGACACTGCATAGGTGATCCGTCGGGCCCTGTCGCCCGGGATGTCGCCAAGAAGGTCGGCAGCCTTGGTGACAGACAGCTTTGAGAGCAGAATCGCGGCCACTTCTGCGCTTTCGGATATCAGGATGGATTTCAATTGTTCCGGCTTTGCGGCGCAAACCTGTCCCCACGGGTCCCCGAATTGCCGCACGCCCGCCTCCTTACGCAGCCGAATTGCGGTTTGTGGGCTGATCTGACCATCGAGCGCGGTCAACGCACCCGCCACCCCACGCGGGAAGGTCAGGCCGGTCGCCTCAATCTCTGCCGCGAATTCGGCGAGCACATCCGCGAGAGTGTCGCGGTCGACATAGCGCATCGACCCCATTTGCGTGGTCAGCACCTCCTGCAACGTCTCCGGCAAATCGGTCAGCGGCACCTGCGCTCCCTGATTGATTAGATAGCGCACAATGATGGCCGCCTTTTGCCGACGTGTCAGCCGCCCGGCGACCGCATGGGCACGGACCGGACGCGCTGTGACCGGCGCCGCGCTGGAAAGCTGTGCAAGTTCGGTGGACGGCATTGAACCCCCTCTCCTTCAGGAGCGGTCACCGTAGCGGGAAGGGGTGAACAAATGTCTAAACGTGGCGCTGAAATCAGCTCTCGCCGAAGACGCGCTTGAAGATCGTGTCGACATGCTTGGTGTGATAGCCCATGTCGAACTTCTCTTCGATGGCCTCAACGCCCAATGCGGCTACCACATCTGCATCACCCAGCAGCTGTTCTTTGAAATCGACCCGTTCTTCCCAGACCTTGAGCGCGTTGCGCTGCACCATCGCATAGGCATCTTCGCGGCTCACCCCGGCTTGCGTCAGCGCCAGCAGCACGCGTTGGCTCATCACGAGCCCGGGGAATTTGTTCATGTTGTCCAGCATGTTCTCCGGGAAGATCAGCATCTTCTCCACCACGCCCGCCAGCCGGTGCAGCGCGAAATCGAGCGTGATCGTGGCATCGGGCCCGATCATGCGCTCCACGGAAGAATGCGAAATATCCCGCTCATGCCACAGCGCCACATTCTCCATTGCTGGCAACGCCGCCGAGCGCACCATGCGCGCGAGCCCTGTCAGGTTTTCCGTCAGAACCGGGTTCTTCTTGTGTGGCATGGCGGAGGATCCTTTCTGCCCCATCGAGAAGAACTCTGCCCCTTCCAACACCTCGGTGCGCTGCATGTGGCGGATTTCAATGGCGATGTTTTCAATCGAACTGGCGACCACCCCCAGCGTGGCAAAAAATGCCGCATGCCGGTCGCGCGGAATGACCTGCGTAGAAATCGGCTCCGGTTCCAGCCCCAGTTCCTTGCAGACATGTTCCTCGACCGCAGGATCAATATTCGCAAAGGTCCCCACCGCGCCCGAAATGGCACCTGTGGCAATCTCCGCGCGTGCCGCCTCCATGCGCGCCTTGTTGCGATCCATCTCCGCGTAGAATCGCGCGAAGGTCAGTCCCATCGTCGTCGGCTCCGCATGGATCCCGTGCGAGCGGCCCACCCGCAGCGTGTCCTTATGCTCCATCGCGCGGGTTTTCAGCGCCGCCAGCAACCGGTCGAGCCCCGCCAGCAACAGGTCTGCCGCCCGTGTCAACTGCACATTGAAGCAGGTATCCAGCACATCTGAGCTGGTCATCCCCTGATGCACAAACCGCGCCTCTTCGCTGCCCACATGCTCCGCCAGATGGGTGAGAAACGCGATCACGTCATGCTTGGTCACCGCCTCAATCTCATCAATCCGCGCCACGTCGAATTCCACGTCTTTGGCCTTCCACACGGCGTCGGCATTCTCCCGCGGGATCACCCCCAGATCGGCCATCGCGTCACAGGCATGGGCCTCGATCTCATACCAAATGCGAAACTTGGTCGCCGGCTCCCAGATCTGGACCATCTCAGGGCGGGAATAACGGGGGATCATGGGCAGGCTCGCTTTTTCGTTTGTGGGCAGATGAGCGTGCTTTAAAGAGATGCGCAAAGGGGGGCAAGGCAGGAGCATGACGTGCCGCGCGGGTTATTGGACTTCGAAGGGACTTGGCGGGTCACCCGCACCATCGACGACCGCTTAGGCCCCCCGGGCCGGTTCGAGGGCACCACCTGTTTGACCCCGGATGCCCACGGGCTGCACTACATCGAGACAGGTCAGCTCACCTTGGGTGATGGCCCCTCCTTTCAGGCGGACCGCAGCTACCTGTGGCGCGCAGATGGCCGCCTCATTCACATCCTCTTTTCAGATGATCGCCCCTTTCATCGCTTCGACCCCAATGCAGGCGGGGCAGGGGAGCGCCACCTCTGCGCCCCGGATATCTACGACGTGATCTATGAGTTTTCCCAGTGGCCCCATTGGACCACGATCTGGACCGTCACCGGCCCGCGCAAAGACTATGTGATGACCACCGAATTTTCCGTCTTGCCCGCCGTCTAAGCGCGCAGCGCCTCGACCGGTCGGCCTGTCGAATTCACCTCAGCCGGCGCGCCGGGCCGTGCGAAACGCTGGCGCAGGCGCAGTACTTCTGCCATGGCGCGGGTTTCCTGCACTGTCAGGAACGTCCGCGCAGGGGGGTAGCTGTCGTGCAGCTCTCCACCCGCCAAGCGTGGCAGGATCGCCAAGATCTGCGCGCGACCAAAAAGGCCGATGCGCTGCAATGCCTCCGGTCCGGGATACAGGGTCTCTGCCGCCATGCCGTTGGCAAAGATCACCTCATGCTGCGCGGTCAGCAGCGTCACATATTCCACCTGCCGCTTGCCCCGCATCTCCCGGATGCGCCGCAAGCCCACAAGGCCTTTCACCGGGGCCAGCACCTCTTCGGCACCAAAAAACAGCGCGCATTCCGGGTCTTGCAGGAGCACCCTGTGATCGGGCGACAGCACGGTATCGCAACAGGGCCTGTCCGGCCCGAGACTGCCCTGGCGCACCACGACGGGTTTTTGTGCCTTGTCATGTGTCAGGTCAACCTGCCGCCGACCCACCCATAGGACTGGCACCGCGCCGTGATCACGGGTCATGACCAGATCACCAGCTGTGATGTCCGCCACATCCCGCGTGCCCCCCGGCGTTGTGATCATCGTGCCCGGCGCAAAGCAGACAAAATCTGCGAAATCAAGCTCCCCGTCATTGTCGCCGCGATTTGGATCGGCCACCTCATCGTCAAACCCGTAGGTCACCACCTCCGGCCCAATCGGCAGCCCTGCGAGGTCAATCAGGAAGGGGGATTGTTGCAAGATGAGATGCTCATCGCCCGCGCCAAACCGTTGCTCGATATCCGGCTGCACCACGGTGCGCGGCACCACGATATTTCCGCTTTCATCCCGAATGGTGATGAATTGCCCGTTTTGAAACTGCGTGACGCCTGCGCCGACCTGCTCCACCGTCACGGTGAATGTCTGCGACGCGGTGCCCTCCGCTTCGACACCGGTCACCGTCACCACCCTATCTTCGTTATTGCCTTGGCCAGAAACGGTCTGATACCGCCCGACCTGATCCCCCCGGATCGTAAACGTCACTGTCGCCATGGCCCGAGTGCCTCCTCGTGCTGGAGTGATCCTTCGACTTCATGCAACTTTTCGGCGCAGTTCGGCAGCGCGCCGCGTTCGTGGGCGCCTGTCAGCCCCCCACAGCGGAAACGTCGCACGGTTGAACAGAGCTTTCCACTGCGTTGGCGTTGGGCAGAACATATGGGCGCGTTTGCGCCGGTGCTCGCCATGGTTGTGCTCAAGTTCGCCAAAAAAGGAGTGATTTTTTCCAATTAAGAAACAATCATGGCCGATGAAAGATACAAATCCAGACGCTGGACCACCACTTGGACCACCACTTGGACCGTCGCGGTCCTGTCAAAGACGACAAGGTAACCACCACCGTCACGCGTTCGCCGGGCTCTGGGTGGGTCCACGCGCACCCGCGGCGGGCTATGCCCTTACTTCGGCGCGGTCATGCGCGATAGAGTTGCGTCCCCAAGTAAAGATCCAGCGACGCGTTTGGCTCACAAGTCTCAAGGATCAATCGTCGTGCGGGTCATAAATAGAAAAACCGGATTTTAGCCCTCGCGCTCTCAAAGTCTGACGCGTTGCGTTCGACAGACTTGCGCCTTCATTTCTTTCCGACATGAAAAAGCCGGAGACGACATCTGCTTGGAACCTGTTCGTCAAGTCTCCAAACGTCCGAATTGTCGGTCCGTTGATCCAGTGTCTTCGCGATCCGATCGTCCAGTCGGCCCGATATCCCGCGCTCTGCGCTTAGCCTCCTACCACCGGTTTGGGCAATGCGTTCTTGCGATGTGACACGCCCGACGATCGCATCGACTTTTCGCTCAGACCCGGTTGGCTCAGCTCCAGGCAGATGAGAAAGTTCATCCGGTTCCAGGTCATCGCCAAAAAAGCGGACGGATACAGCGGAATGGCTTAACTCCCTTGTCAGGCCAAAACACCATCCGCCCCCAACCGCGTCTTGCCGCCCAGATACGGATGCAGCACCTCGGGCAAAACCACGGATCCATCCTCCTGCTGCCCGTTCTCCAGCACCGCAATCAGGCACCGCCCCACCGCGAGACCCGACCCGTTCAGCGTATGCAGAAACGCGGGCTTCCCACCACCCTCGGGCCGGAACCTTGCATTCATCCGCCGCGCCTGGAAATCCCCGCACACCGAGCACGAAGAAATCTCCCGATAGGTATTCTGCCCCGGCAGCCATACTTCGATATCATGCGTCCGCCGCGCGCCGAACCCCATATCGCCCACGCACAGCACCACCGTTCTATAGGCCAGCCCCAGCTTCTCCAGAATGCCCTGCGCACAATTCGTCATTCGCTCCAGTTCCTCAAGGGACCGGTCCGGATGCGTCACCGAAACCATCTCCACCTTCTCGAACTGATGCTGTCGCAGCATCCCCGCCGTGTCCTTGCCTGCGCTTCCTGCCTCGGACCGGAAACACTGCGTATGGGCCACGTACCGCCGGGGCAGGGAGCCTTCTTCCACAATCTCCCCATTCACGATATTGGTCAGCGTCACCTCTGCCGTCGGCACCAGCCACCAGCCATTGGTGGTCTCATAGCTGTCCTCGCCAAATTTCGGCAGTTGCCCCGTGCCATACATCATCTCCGGCCGCACCAGCACAGGCGTCCACGTCTCCGTCAGGCCGTTCTCCTCCACATGCGTATCAATCATGAACTGCGCCAGCGCCCGGTGAATGCGCACCACGCCGCCGGAGAGCACGACAAACCGCGACCCGCTCAACTTTGCTGCTGTCTCAAAATCCATGCAGGGCTTCACGCCTTCAATCTCAAAATGTTCCACCGGATCGAAGGCGAAATTCCTCGGGCTCCCCCATTTGCGGACCTCCACATTGTCGGCCTCATCCTGACCATCTGGCACGCCCTCAAGCGGGATATTGGGCAGGGCAGACAGCATCGCGATGAGCTTTTCATCGAGCCCTTTTGCCTCACCCTGCATCGCCGCAACTTCGGCTTTCTTCTCCGCCACCAGGGCGCGCAAGCGCTCAAATTCTGCTTCATCGCCAAGGCCCTTGGCCGCCCCCACCTCCTTGGACGCCCTGTTCTGCTCGGCTTGCGCTGTTTCGGCCTTCAGGATGGTCGCGCGCCGCTCCTCGTCCAGCTTCAAAATCCCTGAGGAAGCCCCCGAAACCCCTCGGCGTGCCATGGCAGCATCAAACTGATCGGGGTTTTCACGGATCGCACGGATATCATGCATGAGCCTGTCCTCTTTGGCTTGGGGTTCGAGTCGTGGCCGCCTTATGCCCCAACTCGCCGCGGAGGTGTAGGGCCCGGATCGCCACAAAGCTGCCGTATTCTTTGGCTATTGTTCGACCCGGGGAAATGAGACGCTGCCATGCATATTTCACGCAAGACCCCAAAGGCCGAACCCAGATCCGTGCTGCAGTGCCATCGCTGCGGCACTTCGGGGCGTGTGCCCTGTCAGTTCTGCGGCGGACGGGGAACGGTGGTGCTGCGCAAGGACACCCAAGGCCATCCCGTCTTGTCCCGATGCACTGCTTGTTTCGGCATCAAAACCGCCAGATGCCACAGCTGCGGCGGGTCCGGTTACGTCTGAGCGCTGCCAAGCCACTTCAACCTGCAAACGCCTCGCGACACCACTTTTCCAAAGCCTGGCAAAAAGCGTCCACGCAGGCAGGGCGTTTTGTGCCGGGCCACATGGCAAGGTTCACGGGCAGGGACCTGGCCCGCAGATGCGCGAACACATCGATCAAAACGCCCGCCTCCAGCTCTGCGCCGACCGACCATTTCGGCAAGGTCGGACCGCCTGCGCCGCGCAGCACCGCCTGATGGATGGCAAGTATAGTGTCACTGGCCAGTTTCGGGCGGACGGAAAACCCATGCTCGTTGCCCGCTTCGTCAAACAGCACGATCCGATTGCCTTCAAACGGGCCCAGAGTCAGGCAGGGGAGGGTCAGCCATGGGAGTGTCATCCATGGCAGGGCCTCCGGCGCGCCTGTGGCGTACCGGGCCAGGCGCCCCGGCGTGGCAACAACAAGGCGTTCCACCCGCGCCAGTTCGCGCACCAAAGGCGTGCCTTCGGGCACAGGTCCAATTCTCACCCAAAAATCACACCCTTCTTCGGCAAACCGGATTGCGTCATCGCGCAGACGCCAGTCGTTTGAAACGCCGGCATGATCCGCCATAAACCGCGTCACAGGATCCATGAGCGGTTTCGACCCAGGGCCACAGGGGCAACCAATGTCACGCAAGCCCAGGTGCAAGAGGCACTGACCATAGCGCCAATTGCGGCCGGACAGAACCGGTTTTCACCCGCCGATGCGCGCGATGGTGCGATGGAAAACCTGATCGACTGGTTGGATGCGCGCAGTATTGCATTTGTCCCGCACGGCCCGCTCGGCGCCAATCCGATGAAACAGGGCGCCACCGTTGACCGCGGTCACGCGCTGCGCCGCCTTTTTGCCCGTGCGCCCAACAATCTGGTGATCCCAGGCACCGCGTCGATCCAAAACCTGGAGGAAAATTCCGCCGTTCTCGCGGGTTGACGGCGCGGATGTACGTCACAACCAGATGACCCCTGCAGACACGTTATCCTGACTGCCTTTTTGCAGCGCCATGTCCAAAAGACCTGCCGCCGCAGTCAAGGCATGGGATCTGCCATCACCCGGGCTTTCGGTCAGCCACATGGCAATTTCATCCACGCCCGCCACGTCCCAGAGGCCGTCGCTTCCCAACACAACACAGACGTCATTCTGCGAAGTACGGGCCACGCTGATTGCTTCTGGTTCGCTGCTCACCGCAGGGCGCAATCCCAAATTCCCCAAGGCGCGGGACACCGCCAATCCCCCTCTCTTCGCGCCATCCTCTGTGACCCGGTACACCCGAAAGGGGCCAAATGGATAGGCGATGCCGTCATCTTGCATGCGCGTCTCCCGGTCGATGACCGCGTGATCGGGCATGGCCTCGAGGCGCGCACGCTCGCGCGCGGTGCCGGGCCGGTGCGGCTCTGTCAGTTGACGCGCCACCAGCGATCCGCCTTCACCACCCTCATGGGGCTTTCGGTACAAAACCGCGTCACAATCGCCAAGATGGGCGCAGTGGATATGGGTTGGAGAGACAACAATGATGGTCGCCGCCGCCCCCGTTCCCTCTGCCAGGGCTGGGGGTGCGCGGCCGATGCGCCGGGACAGCTCATCCAGCAGATGCCGCGCCGGATTGGCCCCTCTGACGTCCAGCAACGCCTGTTGCAGGCGCCCGGTCATGAATTCGCGCTCCAGACATTCTGCACCGAAGTCCGCCACCGCATGGCCGTTGTGCCCGTCAAATACGGCCAGCACGGCCGCGTGAGGCGATATCTGCCATTGAAAGACTGCATCCTCCTGTGTTTTGCGACGCCCCTTCGATGTCGCCGAACAGAGGGTTATCTGCGGCGCATCCCGCACCGCGCGCCGCGCGCTTTTCGGCATCATGGCATCACAGATATCCGCAAAACCGGGCCGGGCACCGGGATCATCTGCCCAGCAGCGCGACATTAGGTCCCGAAGGTCCGTGTCCACCGTTTCACCCCATTGAGGGCGCAAACCAACGTCGCAAATCTCCGCCATGACCGCTTCATCCGTTTGCCGGCTGAGCGCGTCAGCAATCCCTCTTCGGCGTGACACGTCTTGGCTGAAAGGCTGTTTAGCCTCCAGAAGACAATAGGCCAGCATGGCAAAGGCATAGACATCAACCGCAAAAAACGACATGGGCGAACGGGCCGCCACGCCATCATCTCGCTCGCGCAGTTTTCGCCGCAACAATTCGGGCGCCATGAAAAACCTAGATCCCACAGGATCGGGTTCCAACAGGTGACCCGGCACCGCGCCCGCGCGTCAAAGATCCACGCATGCTGCCCGGTCAAAGTCGGCGAGGGCCGCGCTCAGTTGCCCATTGGCGGCGTCTCGCAGCAAGACATTGCTGGGCTTGATATCGCGGTGGCATATGCCGCGCCCGTGCAGATGACGCAGGCCCTGGGCGATTTGCAGCAAAACGGCTGTCTTTGCCTCTGTACCTTGAAAGCGCAGGCCTTCATCCTGCGCAATCGCGCTTTCAAGACTGCCTTTCCCGTAGGCCTCCGTGATCAGCGAAATGCAATCGTCTTCGTGGCTCAGCCCATGATGGGTTACGATATGAGGATGCGCACCCGCCAACTCCAACATGCGCGCTTCATGGGCCAGTCGTTCCGCCGCGAACTGACTGGTCTTTTCCCGCGCGGCCCGCAAGCTGGACACCTGCTTCACCGCCACTGGCGTGCCTGAGCCCTTCAAAACTCCGAACCGGATCCTCTTGTGAGAATAGGCATAGGCGGTGCCGTCACCCCAGGCCGCATCAAATTCGATATCGCCCAGTTCCATAGTCAGTCGATTCCCGCCGCCGATATATCGCCAGACCCTAGCAGATGCCCGCGCCGGTTCCATGCCCCTACGATCTCAGCAAAACGCGACCGCGTCTGCTCTTTTTGTCTGTCAGAGAACATGTCCCGCTTCCCGCCTGCAGGTTTTGGCGACACCCGCCGTGGTCCCGGGTCTGGCGCTGAAATTCACCTATGAACGCATCGAGCGGGAGCAGTTGTCGCCTGATTATGTCGATTCCGGCAGCACCAATGTCACGTTGTTTCCCCCCAATACTCAGGACAGGGCGATCCTCAACACCTTCATCCTGAATGCCAGCGATCAGATTTCGCCCAATTGGACGATTGACGGGTCCGTGTCCCATGCCGTTGGGAAACATGTGATCTTTCTGAACCCGGTTGGATGTCTGGATCTGACACAGGATTTCGAAACGGTGCGGGCAGAGCTTCGGGCAAATTACGAGGGCGGTGGATTTCTGCGACGCCTTACATTCGGGGTCAATAACGACGAAACCGATGAGATGATTGTCAACAAGCCCTCTCTCTTCAATGTCAACGGCGTCGGCAAGTTGATCACGCAAAGCGTGGTCGCAAAAAACCCAGTTTGCCCTGTCAGGCAGGTTTTTTCCTCCAACTTGGCGGACCCTTTCAGAAAGATGACAACGACCTCACCTTGGGCATGTTCGCGATGCCGTTTGATCCGCACGTCGCCGGGTTGCTTAAAGATCCGTTGCCGGAAACGGCCAATGTCGACCTTGGCATTGGAGTGGATTATCAAGTCAATGACCGGCCCAGCCTGTCCACCCATGCCAGTTACGTCAGTGAGCGCAAACCCGTATTCGGGGAACGGGGGGGCGTCCTGTATTTTGGTCGATCTGCAAGCGACACATCTGATGCCTCTGAAATGCGGGCAGGACTTTGAGCTGACGGGACGTGTCACCAACGTCTTTGATGAATTGGTGCGCGTCAGTGTCGACCCTACATTTACCGACATCCTTGGCCAGCCGCGTACCATCAGCATGGCCAGAATGATTGGTTTCTGAGCCACGATGGGTATTTCGCGACAACATACATTGACCCAAAAAGTCTGACGGCCTCACGCCGAGATGCCGTTTCCTCAGATCAATAGAGTTTCGGAAATATGCGCCCTGTTCTGTCCATCATGTCTTTGTAGGGCTCCCCAAAGGTCTCCAGCATCATCTGTTCCTCTTTTGGAATGCGCAGCATATGCATGGCGAAAAAGACCGGCACGACCAGCCCCCCCGCGACCATATTTTGGATCAAAAGTGGCTGGGCGATGACAGAGATCCAAATGGCAGAATACATCGGATGACGGACATATCGATAGACGCCGCTTGTCACCAACTGATGGTCTTGGCGCATCTCGAGCCGGGGGCTCCAGTTTTTGCCGAGATCGTAATGGGACCGCCAGAACAGAATGGCGAAGGGCAAGATAAGGCATGCGCCGACGACGCTGAGCGCCTCCGGCAGTGCGTAATCGGCAAGGCCCAAGACGTCCCAGCCCAGCGATTTGACGGCCAAGTAGATGAGGGGAATGGGCGCCATGGTCAGGAACAGCAGAAACATCAAAACCTTCTCCTGACCGGAATTTTCATCAACGGTGATTTCATTGTCCTTCGTTTTCACAGTGAAGGGCAGGCGGATCAGCATTATGGCAATAGGAAAAGCGAGCCAGACCACCTCCGGCCAAGTCAAAGACGCGTGGTTCCATGCAAGTGTGCCAAGCAAAGCAAAGAGCACAAACCACCCCAAAAGACCTCGCCGCTTTTGTTTTGTCTTGGACATGGGCCTCGTCCTTTTCCTTTGATCTGTCCGCATTTCCGGATCGCAGCTATTCAATCGCTGATAACTGCAGAACCAACCCGCCACAGGGCATCTTGGTCCTGATCAGAACCGCACCGTCATCGACGCCCCAACTGTGCGCGGTGCCCCGGCAGAGCGCAGGTTGTTGAGGTCGTAGGTCCGGTAGCGTTCATCGAAAAGATTATCGACATAGGCATCAAACTGAACGGTCGTGCCGTTCACATCAGTCTCATAGCCAATGCCCAAATCCACGACGGTGTGACTGTCGAGCGAGGGCTGCAACAAAGCCGTCTCCCGGCTGGACACAAAACGCGCCTGCGCGGAGGCCGTAAACCCTGACCCGTTGTCATAGTCGATCCCCACAGAGGCCGTCGTTTCCGGCGCACGGGGCAGATCGAGCCCCAGAAACGCGGCTTGGCCTGCGCCCACTTCAGTGATCTCCGTACGTGTGAGACCCAGATTGGCGTTGAATGTCCAACGGTCCGTCGCGCGGTAATTGGCGGAAAACTCCGCGCCGTAGCCTTGCGCTTCGGGCACATTGCTCAACGATGACAGCCCGCTTCCCGGAAACGTCCCCGCGCCAACCACCTGGGCGTTGTCCAAAATATAGAAAAACGCCGACGCCTGCAGATCAAGCGCACCGCCAGCCACCGTTGTCCGGCCATATATCTCATGGTTGTGCAGCCGTTCAGACCCAAAAGGACTGATAGAAAACGGCGCGAAGAAAAAAGGCGCCAGCAGATCGGAATCGATGCCTCCAATGCGATACCCCTCAGAGTAGCCATAGCCGATTGCACTGGTGTCACTGATGTCATAGCGCAGGCCGAATTTCGGCAAAAACACAGTCTCATCAATATTGGTGCTGCCAATCGGCACGCCCATGGTCGATACAACATTGCGCCGCAGCTTGTTTTGCTCTGCGCGTCCACCGATGATCACGGCCAGGCCGGGCACCAGACCACTCGCGTCAAGCTCAACCTCGCCATAAAGCGCGGTGTTTTCAATCTTTGCGTCTGCGATGAAGCCAATCAATCCGTTGTTACCGGCATCCTCTGTCTCCTCGGAATGAATAACGCCCACCACACCGGTCGAGATCAGTCCCACATCCTGGAATTGCAGATAGGCTTCGGCCTCTGTCAGCTCTTTTTGGAAACGATTTTCACCCACGGAAAACAGCTCGCCCGTGTCGCGCAACACCAGAGTGTTATCTGTCCTGGAAAGCCGTGCAACGCCGGTGAGCCGGTCGTTGAAATCATAAGTGACCTGCACCGAAAACACATCGTGATCCACTTTTTCAATGCTGTTGGTCGATGAAAACCCCGCCGGGGTGTTGACGGTCAGATCATCGATATTGCCAGTGAAGAACCCCTCGCCAGGACCGTCGCTTCGATTGCGTTCCGCCAGAAACAGAATGCTGAGGCCGGGGGCTGCATCAGGCTCATACAGCAGTTTGGCGCGCAGGCGTGCGATCTCCTCCTCATTGGGATTAAGACCAGTGGGGACGGGGTTGGGGAAATTGTCGATATAGGACTGACCATTGGTGAACTCCCCCGTCAATCGAAGCGCCAACTGACCCGGGATGAGCGATCTGTTGAGCAAAAAGTCAACGCCACCATCGCCGTCGCTGTTCACCCGAAACCGCAGCGCTGTTTCAGAGGCAAACACAGGGTCCTTGGTAAACACGCGAATGGCCCCGCCCAACGCGTTTCGCCCGGTGCTGACGGCTTGCGGGCCACGGGCGATTTCCACTGTGTCGAGGTCCCAGACGGTGGTTCTTGAAATATTGGTTGAATCGCCCGACGGCAGGGGAACACCGTCCACCAGAATGGGAATACGTGGCTGTGATCCGGCCGTCAGCGCAGCACCGGGGCCACCTGTGCCGTCCAAACCCCGAATGGCCGGCGTTTGTATCCCTTCATCCGCCAGCACGTTGGCCTGATTGCTGAGCGCGTCGTCCAGATCCGTGATCGACCCGTCCTCAAGCTCTTCAGCCCGGATAACCGAGATCGACGTCGGCGCGTCACTGGATGTGCGATTGATCTTTTCGCCTCGGATCACAAGCGTGCCAAGATCAAATGGCTGATCCTCTTGGGCCACCGCCAGTGTCGACGCCGAACTCAACAAAGCTGCCAAGGACAGCGCTTTAAAACCAGTTGTCATGCCTGAAATCTCCTGTTTGAGGGGAGTTCAGCAAACTGGCTAAACCTTCGCTACTCGGTTTGTGCGATGTGTCACACCAATCGCGCTTTTATTTTAGTAAAATGATCAGGTATTGTAGCTTGCATGAAGTTTCCGGATCCAGACACCGTCAGATCTGCCCTGGAAAGTGCTGGGAATGATGTGCATTTTGTGCATGTGACAAAGGATCGTAAGATCGTCATTGCCCGCACCACCAAGGGGGCATTTTCTGACGCGGTGGTTCCTCTGCCCATGCTTTTGGTCCATATGTGCGTCACCGGCGGCGGCCCGCTTCGCCATTCAAGCACCTTCGTTCACATTGAAGAAGACATCTCAGCCGGTGCCATCGGCGTTATCCCCCCTGGGTCAAAAGGCGAAGGTCACTGGCCGCAAATGACCGCGATCACCATCGCCATATCCGTGGACGTGGTGATCGAGAGTTTTGGGGAGGCATGGGCCGGCAAGCTGAAATCCAAACTGATGTCACAGATTTTCCGCGATCCTTTAGTGGAAGCGACGATGCTGGATGTGGGCTACACCCGTGCGGGCAGTATCTCGGATGTCGGACTGCACTATGCGGCCCTGATGATTGTGCATCAACTGCTCGACCATCCGATGGAAAAATCGGACGCGGACAGGGGCGTGATCCCGCTGAGTGCGGCCACGCTCGACCGGATAAACGCGCTGCTCGACGCCAATATTGATCGCCATGTGTCGGTCTCCGAAATGGCAGAAACGGCTGGCATCAGCCGCCATCATTTCTCCCGCAGGTTCAAAGCAGCAACGGGGCATTCCCCGCTGCAGTTTTTCATAAGACGGAAACTGGATTACGCGGCCGCTTTGCTGGAACAAAGCGAAGGGATTGATGTGACAACCGTCGCTCAGGATGTGGGCTTTGCGAATACGTCTTACTTCACGCGCGCCTTTCGGCAACATTTTGGCCTGTCCCCGCGCGTCTGGAAGACAGAACAAATGCGCGCGGCAGACAGCTCCCGCAGATGACACGCGTTTTCTAAGACATCCCGGATGATCCGGGCGCAGGTGGCGCCAAAAACAAGGTCAGTTTGGGAACGGTCCGCGCCGCGAATGCAGCGCAGGGCGTCTAACACGTGCCCTCTCGCGCGCCCGCCCATTTCGGTTCGAAAGAGATGCGCCCGGCCGGCACAGCAATCCAATGGCCCGCTTCTTTTCCCGAAGACGCTAGGTATGCCCAATGTAATCTGTTTTGCAGCGGAAAAGGCAGAGTGGCGCCGCGCAAGGACATGCATGGCAATCCCGTCTACTCCCGCGGCACGGGCTGTTTCGGGATCAAGACAGCGCGCTGTTACATCAGCGGCGGGCCAGGCTTCCATTGAACACGATTAAAAAACAGGCGTAGTCCGCGCGCACGACCTGTTTTTGTTAACCATTTGAAGCGGGATTTCGCCATTTGCACGGTCGTCTCGGCGGTGTTTCGCCAAGCGAGCTACCACAACTCCATTGATCCGAATTGCGACAAACAAAAGTCGCATTCTCCCGGAACGGTTGTCCCAAGTGCCTCAAGTTCACCTCTATCAGAGAGGAAGATACACATGGCCAACGTATCTGGCAGCGACGATATCGGTGGCGCAAATCAATCCGCCTCGAACAATTTTGACGACTCCCTGTTCTGGTTCGAATGGATCGAACTGGATGGGACAACGACGGCCACGCTCAGCGAAGCTGGCTTCGACATCACCAATGGCGACCTCGGACCGGGCCAGACCATCTACAATGCGGGCGGTTTTGATGCTGTGAACGTGCCATCGGCCTTTGGCACATTCGGGGACGATGGAAGCGATTTTGCGGTGCGACTGTCGACCACGCTCACTGTCGACACGGGCGGCACATACACGTTCAATCTGGGCTCCGATGACGGATCGCGCCTCTATGTTGATGGCGTGGAGGTCATCGACAATGACGGTCTCCAACCGCTCACCTTCGAAGACGGCAGCGTCACGCTCGGGCCTGGACAGCACGAGATTGTCATCATTTTCTTCGAACGCGCTGGCGCGCAAGAACTTCAGGCCACGATTTCCGGGCCCGACACCGGGGGTGTGCCGATTGACCTCGCTGCGGCCAATGTGCAGGCCAATGTCGGCGATGACAGCGTGGCCAGCGGGGATGGCGATGACACCATAGACGGTGGCGACGGGGATGATTCCATCCTGTCCGGGGCGGGCAATGATCTTGTCGACGGTGGCGACGGGGCCGACACCATTCAAGGCGGTGGCGGCGATGACACGGTCGACGGTGGCGACGGCAACGACGTCATTCAGGGCGATGGCGACAATGGCGGTGAGACGCTGACGCGGCAGTCGTTCAACTGGGATGCCATCCCCGATCCCGACAATGGCGGGACGATCGACGATGGTGACGAGTTGGACGATGGCACTGTGCAAGATACAGGGCTCATTAATGTCACGGTCAGTTTCGACAGCCTGGGTGGCGATGTCGAATTCGCGTTTGACACCTTCACGGCCTTCACCGCTGGCATCGACAGTGGCGGCGAAACCGTCTCGACTGACAGCAGCGGCCAACTCGTGGCAGATGATGATGATCCCTCCACCGGTGTGGCCACTTTCGCGTTTTCAGCCAACACGCCGGGTATCGAAGACGAGGTGCAAAACCTGTCTTTCCGTATCAATGACATTGACGCCAACGGAGGGGGCAATGCCGAAGACAGTGTCACCGTCCGCGCCTTCGACGCGGCGGGAGAAGAAGTTGTCGTTTCCCTCATCCCCGGCGGCAACCTGACGCTGAGCGATACCGGCGGCGCCCCCGGCGACGACACCGCGACGCAGACCGCAGGTTCAGCAGGTACAGGCACGACGGTTGGTAACTCTCTTCTTGTCAACATCGCGGGTCCGGTTGCCCGATTGGAGATTACGTTCACCGGCAGCGATGAAAACCCAGGCGGTGTCCGCGTAACGGATATCTTTTTCGATGCAGTCAGCTCCTCGCCGGATGTGATACCCGGTGACGATGTTCTGACTGGCGGGGCCGGTGACGACATTATCGACGGGGGCGCAGGCGACGACCAGATCACCGGCGGCACGGGCAGCGACACGCTCAGCGGGGACGCGGGAAGTGATGAGTTTCTGATCACCGATGCCGAAGGCGGCGATATCATCACCGGCGGCGAAGACGCGGACGGATCCGACATTGACGTGATCCGCGTCCAGACGCCCTTCCGCGTCGATTACACGAATGATGACCCGACCACCGAAAGTGGCACGATCAGCTTTCTCGATGACGACGGCAATGTTATCTCAACCACCACCTTTTCTGAAATCGAAAGCGTGGTCTGCTTTGCCAAGGGAACCCTGATTGCCACGCCGAAAGGGGACCGCGCTGTTGAGGATCTCAAGGTCGGGGACATGGTCAAGACACTCGACAACGGGCCCCAGCCGATCCTCTGGATCAAGGGGCGTGAATTGCAAAACCATGACCTGCACATCAAACCCAATCTGCGGCCCATCCGCATCAAGGCTGGTGCTTTGGGTCCTCTCATGCCAAGGGATGATCTCATGGTGTCTCCCCAGCATCGGATCCTGGTGCGGTCAAAAATCGCGATCCGCATGTTTGACGCAGCAGAAGTGCTGGTGCCCGCCAAGAAGCTGTTGCCGCTTGAGGGCGTTGAGATCGCGATGGATCTGCATACGGTTTGGTACTATCACTTCAAATGCGCAGAGCACGAAGTTGTGGACGCCTCCGGTGCCTTGGCTGAAACCCTCTATCTCGGACCACAGGCCCTTGAGGTGATGTCGCCCGAAGCGCTGGACGAACTCCATGCCATCTTCGGCGAAGAGATCTCAGAGCCCGCGGTCATGGCCCGACTGGTTCCGCCGGGCCGACAGATCAACCGACTGGTTGAACGCCACGTGAAAAACAACAAACCGATCTGTTCCTACGAGATTTAGGCGTGGGTCCTCACGGCCTGACTTTCCAAAACCCGGCCCTCTGCTTTGGGTGAGCGCGCCTGAATTCACATACCGAACCGATATCCCAGACACCGACGCAATACCGACGTGATACCGACGTTAAACTGACCCCCCTTTCCCGCCTTGCAAAACCCCCCGGCAGACCCTAGGTTCCGCCCAATTCAGAGCGCTCTCAAGGCGCCCCAATCAAGGACCCCGATATGGAAGCCATTGGCCAGTTCATCCCTCTCATTCTGATCTTTGCCATCATGTGGTTTCTCCTCATCCGGCCGCAGCAAAAGAAGCTCAAAGAGCACCGTGCGATGGTCGAGGCGCTGCGGCGCGGGGATCAGGTCGTGACCCAAGGCGGGCTCATCGGGAAGGTCTCCAAGGTCAAGGATGACGATGAGATCGAGGTGGAGATTGCCTCAGGCGTCAAGGTCCGCGTGGTGCGGGGCACGATTGCGCAGGTGCTGTCCAAGACCGAACCGGCGGATGCCAAGTAAACGCCCATAACCCTTTGAACGGGAACAGATAAATGCTTCAGATCCCCCTGTGGAAACGCGTCATGATCTGGGGCCTTGTGGTGCTGGGCCTGTTGCTGGCCTCTCCCAACGGGTTATACACCACGGTTGAGCAACACAACGACGCAGCCCAGGCCATCGAGCTGGGCAATGACACGCCTGAAAACCGCGCACTGGTAGAACAATGGCCCGGTTGGATGCCCTCCAGCCTCGTCAATCTCGGGCTGGATTTGCGCGGTGGCGCGCATTTGCTGGCCGAAGTGCAGGTGGAGGATGTCTATGCCTCCCGCATTGAAGGCATGTGGCCCGAAATCCGTGACCTTCTGCGCGACGAACGCGCCCGCGTTGGCCCCATCCGTTTGCAGCCGTCCGACCCCTCCGAACTGCGCGTCCGCCTGGTCGAAAATCCCAATGAAATCAACTACGCAGCCGGTCTTGTTCGGGGTCTCGCGCGCCCCGTAGCCAGCCTCACCGAGGTGGCGGCAACCGACATCGAAGTCACCACCCAGGGCTCCGACATCCTTGTGCGCCTGAGCGAGGCTGAACGCCGCGCCACGGACGAACGCACCGTGCGCCAATCCCTCGAAATCGTCCGCCGCCGCATCGACGAAGTGGGTACACGCGAACCCACCATCCAGCGCCAGGGCGCTGATCGTATCCTCATTCAGGTCCCCGGCATCGGCTCTGCTGCCGAACTCAAAGCCATCATCGGCACCACCGCGCAGCTGACCTTCAACCCGGTCGTGGGCCGCACCACCGATGCGGGTGATCGCACCGGCGCGGGCAATGAAATCCTGCCCTCGCTCGATGAAGCGGGCGTCTTCTACATCGTCGAAAGCGCGCCTGTCGTGACCGGCGAGGATCTGGTCGACGCGCAACCCGATTTCGACCAGAACGGCCGCCCCGCTGTGTCCTTCCGCTTCAACCCCTCAGGCGCGCGGGCCTTCGGGGATTACACGCTTGAAAACATCGGCAATCCTTTCGCCATCGTGCTGGATGATGAGGTGGTCAGCGCGCCCGTGATCCAATCACACATCCCGGGCGGTTCGGGCATCATCACCGGCAACTTTTCCGTCGAGGAAAGCACCAATCTGGCCGTGCTTCTCCGCGCCGGTGCGCTGCCTGCCGAACTCGTCTTTCTCGAAGAACGCACCATCGGCCCGGAACTGGGCGCCGACAGCATTGCAGCCGGTCAGATCGCCTGTATCGTCGCCTTCGCTTTGGTGCTGGTCTACATGTTCCTCAGCTACGGGCTCTTCGGCATTTTCGCCAATATCGCGCTGATCATAAACGTGGCTCTGATCTTTGGATTGCTGAGCGCCATCGGGGCCACACTGACCCTTCCCGGCATCGCGGGCATCGTGTTGACCATCGGGATGGCGGTCGATGCCAATGTGCTGGTCTTTGAGCGCATACGCGAAGAAATGCGATCTGCAAAGGGGGCCTCCCGCGCGATCCAGTTGGGCTATGAAAAGGCGCTCTCCGCCATCATCGACGCCAATATCACCACCTTCATCACGGCGCTTATCCTGTTTGCCATGGGCTCCGGCCCCGTCCGCGGCTTCGCCATCACGCTGGGCCTTGGCATCATCACATCCGTCTTCACGGCGATCTTCGTCACCCGCCTCATGGTCGTCATGTGGTTCGAACGCAAACGCCCCAAAACCGTGCTGCAGGGCAGGGCGCTCAGGCTGGTGAAACGGGACACCAAGTTCGATTTCTTCAAGCGCTGGAAGATGTCGCTTGGCCTTTCGGGCGTGTTTATCGTGGTGGCCGCGATTTCCTTCGCGCTGCAGGGCCTGAATTTCGGCATCGACTTCAAGGGCGGCACCACGGTGCGGACCCAAAGCGCGCAGGAGATTGACATCGGCGTCTACCGCGACGCGATCCAGCAGTTGGAACTGGGTGACGTGTCGATCACCCAGATTTTTGATCCGACCTTTGGCCCCGATGAAAACAAGGCCATGATCCGCATTCAGGCCCAGGAAGGGCAAGAGAGCGTCTCTGTCGCAACTGTCGCAGCGATTGAGGCAGCCTTGCAAGAAGTCGTCCCCGATATTGTGTTCGAGGCCACCGAAAGCGTCGGACCCAAGGTCTCGGGCGAGTTGATCACAGCCGCCACGATCGCGGTGCTTTTAGCGATCGGGGCCGTCCTCATATACATCTGGCTCAGGTTCGAATGGCAATTTGCCGTGGGCGCGGTGGCCGCCCTTGTTCATGACGTGGTGCTGACCATAGGCATCTTCTCGGAGCTGCAGATTAAGTTCGATTTGGCCATTATCGCGG
>JBCCCZ010000026.1:0-26156 GCA_039033255.1 Pseudomonadota bacterium | reverse complement strand
GGGCTTTTTTTTAGACTGGGCGCGGAATCAAGGCCCCATGGGGCCGCCGCGCCTTCGTCAGGCCCCACCCAGGGTGAGGTAGGTGCCTTGCTCGGAGATACGGCGGGCGTGAACAATATAGTTCTGCTGATTGCAGGTCAGGATCGCCAGACCGCGGCCTGACGAAGGCGCGGCTCTGGTGCGCTGAGGGGGGCGTAGGGGATAGGTACGCGTTGCTTACCCACCGAGGATCATTCCGGTGCGCGGTGGTTCTGTAGAAAGCCCGCGATGTCTGCGGTGAGGCCGTCAAAGAGGGGCAAGCTGGGGTTCGTGTAGGTGGCCAAAGGCGCGCCGGGGACGTCCATTTTCAACAGATGCGTGCCACCTGCCAGGGTCAAACGGTCAGCCTGAGGCATGGCCTTTTCCAGCAAGTCGGCATCTATTGGTTTGACCTGAAAATCGGCATCTCCCTGCACGATGAGCACGGGCCCCTGCCAGTCTTGGGCGAGGGCCTGTGGATCGTAGGAGAACAGATCCACCATGAAGCGTTGCAGCCCTTCGGAGAAAAGCGGTTGCAGGACCTGAGGTACGGTGGCGGGGTCCCGCGTTTGGCCCTGTTCCAGATCGGTCACGATGGCCGTGAGATCAGGCATCAGCGGGGCGTTGGCCGGGTTGGCAGCAAGTTGTTCGATCATCAGTTGCCCGACGGGACGGCCCGGCGTGGCCAGAAGGATGAGGCCGCAGAGGTTGTCGGGGGGATTTTGAGCAGCCACCAAGGCCACCATGCCGCCTTCGGAATGCCCGGCGATCCATATGCAGGGTGCGAGGGTCGCGGCCTTTTCCACCCATGCGCGGGCATCTTCGGCGTAGGCCTCAATCGTCACGTCGTTGGGGTCGGCTATGGCGGCGGCACTTCCGAAAAAGCCGCGTTTGTCGATCCGAAGTGAGGCAATGCCGTGGTCGGCCAGCCCCTCGGCCAGCTGTTTCAGGACATCGCTGGCCATGCCCATCTGCGGTGCGTTTCCATCGCGGTTGGTGGGGCCGGAACCCGGGATAATCACGACCGCATGCTCTGCGCCGTCGACGCTGATCTGCTCGGCCTCCAGCGGCCCTTGAGGCCCCGGGATGCGCACAGGTTCGGCCACGGTCATGGTTGGCAGCAACATCAGCACAAGGCAGGTCAGGCGCAAGGCGATCTCCTGTTCGGGAAAGGGGGTTGGCGGGCAATATCACTGCTCTCAGCGTAACAAATGTCAGGGCGGTTGCACGTAAAATCACGATGGACGTCGTTCTGACAGAAGCCTATAACAAGCCCGAAATGACACGTCAGATGATCATTATTCGAATTATATGCCCGGCGCTCTGAGACCATCGAGCCGCCGGGACAAGGCGTTTGACCACCTGCGCCGACCCTGACACCCGAAAATCACGAATAAAAAGGACGCCGCACCTGGCTGCCGAGACCCCTGACTACAAAGATACGTTGAACCTGCCGAAGACCGATTTTCCGATGCGGGCGGGGCTGCCGAAACGGGAGCCAGAATGGCTTGCGCGGTGGAATGACATGAAGATCTACACCCAACTGCGGGAAAAGGCCGAGGGGCGGGAGCCGTTTACGCTGCATGATGGGCCGCCCTACGCCAACGGGCATCTGCATATCGGGCACGCGCTGAACAAGATCCTGAAGGACATGGTGGTGCGGTCGCAGCAGATGATGGGGCGCGATGCGCGGTATATCCCTGGCTGGGATTGTCACGGGCTGCCGATTGAGTGGAAGATTGAGGAAGCGTACCGCAAGAAGGGTCGCAACAAGGATGATATCGACGTGGTCGATTTCCGGCAGGAATGTCGGCGGTTTGCGGAAGGCTGGATTGATGTGCAGCGCGATGAGTTCAAACGGCTGGGTGTCACAGGGCGGTGGTCGAAGCCGTATCTGACGATGGATTACCGGTCGGAACGGATCATCGCGGAAGAGTTCATGACCTTTCTGATGAATGGCACGCTTTATCAGGGGTCAAAGCCAGTGATGTGGTCGCCGGTTGAAAAGACCGCGCTGGCCGAGGCGGAGGTGGAGTATCACGACCGGGATACGGATGCGATTTGGGTTCGTTTTCCTGTGGTGGGCTGGGACACCACAAACACAGAGAGCTTTGAAGAAAAAAGGGAATGGGCTGAAGACGAGCATAGGAGAGCGAGTGATCTTCCTTACGAAGAATTGGCAAATATTTTGCCTCAAGCTTCTGTTGTCATCTGGACGACTACTCCTTGGACAATTCCCCAGAACAAAGCGATCTGCCGGAACGTGGGTGTGCAGTATCACCTTTATGAAGTCGTTAGCACCGAGGAGGAGGCGTGGGCAAAACCTGGTGAGTTGTTGATTTGTGCGTCTTCTCTAATCGAAAGTATGGCAGCGTCAGCGCGAATTACCGAATATAGAAGTGTTTCGAGGCTTCTAGATTGGGTGTTCGATGGCATGTTCTGCGCGCATCCGTTGCGAGGTGCGGCGGATGGCGAGGGGGAGTGGGACTTTGACGTGCCGCTGCTGCCGGGCGATCATGTGACGGATGACGCGGGCACCGGTTTCGTGCATACAGCGCCGAGCCACGGGGATGATGACTATCAGATCGGGCTGAAGCATGGCCTGCCGATGACGTTCAATATCCTGGATGACAGCGCCTATCGCACGGATCTGCCGTTCTTTGGCGGGCGCAAGATTGTTGAGACCAACGGTAAGCCGGGCAAGGCGAACCGGACCGTGATTGAGAAGTTGGTCGAGGTCGGTGGGCTGCTTGCGCGCAAGCGGCTGACCATTTCGGACGCGCATTCGTGGCGGTCCAAGGCGCCGGTCATTCGTCTGAACCGTCCGCAATGGTTTGCCGCCGTGGATCGCGAAGTGGGCGATGGGCAGGATACCTATGGCAAGACGATCCGGGAACGGGCGCTGACCTCTATTGATGAATTGGTGCAGTGGACGCCGCAGACCGGGCGCAACCGGCTTTATTCGATGATCGAGGCGCGGCCTGATTGGGTGCTTTCCCGCCAGCGCGCGTGGGGTGTTCCGCTCACTTGTTTCAAGAAGGCGGGCGCGAAACCGGATGATCCCGATTACCTGCTGCGCGATGAGGCCGTGAATGCGCGGATTGCGCAGGCCTTTGAGGAAGAGGGCGCGGATGCCTGGTACAAGCCCGGCGCGAAGGAGCGGTTTCTGGGCAATGACCATCACCCTGATGAGTGGGAGAAGGTCGATGACATTCTGGATGTGTGGTTCGACAGCGGGTCGACCCATGCGTTCGTGCTGCGCGACCGGGAGGATGGCAGCGAGGATGGGCTGGCTGATCTCTATCTCGAAGGCACCGATCAGCATCGCGGATGGTTTCATTCGTCGATGTTGCAGGCCTGCGGGACCATCGGGCGCGCGCCTTACCGGGGCGTTCTGACCCACGGGTTCACGCTGGATGAGAAGGGCAACAAGATGTCCAAATCCTTGGGCAACACGGTCGCGCCTGAGGAAGTGGTGAAGCAATACGGCGCGGATATTCTGCGGCTTTGGGTGGCGCAGTCGGATTACACCGGTGATCTGCGCATCGGGCCGGAGATCCTGAAAGGGACAGCCGACAGTTATCGCCGGTTGCGCAATACGATGCGGTTCATGCTGGGTGGTTTGGGCCACTTTACGGAAGCTGACCGTGTGGATGCCGCCGAGATGCCGGAGCTGGAACGCTGGGTGTTGCACCGGTTGGCGGAGCTGGATGGGCGCGTGCGCGACGGCTATGCGGCCTATGATTTCCAGGGCGTGTTCCAGGCGCTCTTCAACTTTGCCACGGTGGAGCTGTCGGCGTTTTACTTCGATATTCGCAAGGATGTGCTTTACTGCGATGGCGACACGCCGCGACGCCGGGCTGCGCGGACGGTGCTGGATATTCTGTTCCACAGGCTGACTACGTGGCTGGCGCCTGTGCTGGTCTTCACCATGGAAGAGGTGTGGTTGGAACGGTTCCCCGGCGATGATGCATCGGTGCATTTGCGGGACTTCCCCGAGACACCCGAGGCTTGGCGCAATGAGGCGTTGGCGGTCAAGTGGTCGCATGTGCGCCGCGCGCGGCGGGTTGTGACGGCGGCGTTGGAGGTGCAGCGGGTGGACAAGGTGATCGGGGCCTCGCTTGAAGCCGCGCCGGTTGTCCACGTGGCGGACCCGGCACTTCTGGATCTGCTGTCATCAGTGGATTTCGAGGATGTGTGCATCACGTCGGATATCACGTTGACGGCGCAGGCCGCACCGGAGGGGGCGTTTGCGATGCCCGAAGTGGAGGGTGTCGCGGTGGTCTTTGAAAAGGCGGAAGGTGAGAAATGCCTGCGCTGCTGGAAGATCACGCCGGATGTGGGGCAGCATGACTTGCCGGGCCTGTGTAAACGGTGCTTTGATGCGCTGACCTGAACGGAGCATTCTTTAAAAGAATGCGGTCGAAATCTTTTAAAGATTTCGCTTGCCTACCCGCACATCCGTTCTGCCGTCTTGCCGTACTCAGCATAGGCGTCCCAGAATGTCTCATCCACGTTGCGGTCTGACGTGCGCACTTGCTGCGCCAGATGCGGGTTGTCGTAGAACGCAACCGAGCGGCGCTGGTCCGAGCGGCTGAGTGTCTCGTCGGCGGCGGCCTGAATGCAGGTGCATAGCTGGCGTGACTTCTTCTTGCGGTCCGATTGCAGGCAGGCCTTGCTGATCGGCCCGAAGGCAATGGGTGCGGCAACGGCCCGACGGTCGGGGCGATCATCGCGCCCGCCACCGCAGGCCGAAAGCGCCAGAATACAAATACAAAGCCCAACATGTTTCATCATCATCGCCTGCGTCGCCCTTGATTGCCCGTGGTCATGGTCCGTGACACTTGGTGGTGTGTTTTCACACTCTTGCCTCTTGGAGGTTCCGCATCTTTTGCCCGATCGCGTAGAATTTTTCAATTCCCAAACCCGTGCGGGGTGGTGGCCTCTCAATACTGTGTCCCTGAGGACGACCGGCTGGTGATGTAGGATGGCACCAGTGACCCTTTTGCCAGCGCGGGATTGACCAGATCACTGCGGGTGAAGAAGACGCGGGGGCCGTTTTCGAGGCGGGACGCAGAGGTCGCGATGATCTTCTGGCGGGGGATGCGCACGGTCATGCGCGCGGTCGGGTCCCCTGTCCAGGCGCGGTTCACGACCATGCAACCGGTCGGCGCGCCAGCGTAGCTTTCAGCGGGCCGCACGCGGTTGAGAAAGTTGAGATTGCGCGTGACGGTTTGGCCGTCGATTTGCACCACGCCTTTGGCCAGGACTGTGGATGCGGCGCGGCGGGTGTAGACCGGCATCGGGTCGCTTTGTGCCCAAATCCCGCAGAGGCCAAGCTTGCCGTTAATCGGGCGCGGCTCCACCGCCACGGTGAGGCCGCCACCGGTGGTGTATTCCCCGCCAGCGATCACAGCGCCGGGGCCAAGCGTCACCGATGCGGCACCAATGGGCGTGGCCAAGGCCAGCAAAAGCAAGGTGATTAAGGTAGGTTTCAACATGGGCCACCTCCGGGTGGATATGCAAAAGACTAAAGCGTGGAGTGTGGCCGGATCAAGGTGCCTGCCCGGATTGTGATCAATCCATGACCTCGCGCCGTTCGCTCAGCGTGCCGAATTTTTCATGCTGCACGGTGTCGAAATAATCGATGTCCTGGCCATCATGGACATGCTCAAACGCTTCCAGGATGGCCTTTGCCGTCTCCATCCGGGGCATGTAGACCACATCGGCGCCCGCCGCCTTCAGCTTGTCAACGGCGGAGACATGGAGCGCGTTGGAGATGATTTTGGCGTTGGGGTTCACTTTGCGCACGAGGCGCACCAACGCTGCGCTGTCCAGCCCGCGCAAAAGATCATCCGAGATGGTGCAGAGCACGACCTTGGCGCGGTCGATGCCTGCGTGCAGCAGCGCTTCTTCGTTGGAGATATCGCCATAGACCACATGCACGCCGAGTTCCCGCATAGCCGGGTGCAGGGCGACATTGAAATCCACGATGGTCGTGTGTTTGAGAAGTTCGGGTTGATGGCGATGAATTTCGGCCAAAAAGGAGGAGGCATCGCGGTGCACGCCCAAAATTCCGAGCACGACCTCGTGGTCGTCTTTGGCGTCCTCGGTCCCCGGTTCCTTGAAGCCCAGCCGGGTGAGGGTGGATTTCATCCGCTCATAAATACCGTAGGCGTTTTCAAAAACCGGTGTGGTGAGGATCGCCGTAAGCACGAAGGCGAGGATCACCACGGCGGCGAATTCTTGGCTGACATGGCCCAGTTCCAGCCCGATGAAGACGATGACCAGGGTGAATTCGGACATTTGCGCCAGTTGGGTGGAACTGACCTGCGCGTTTCGTTGGTCGATGCCGATAAAGTAGAAGACCGGGAAGAAAACCAATTGACGGGCCAGGAGGGCGAGGGCGGCAAGGACGACCGCCATAATCGGCACGTCCCAGCTGGTGAGGGCGGGGATCGACATGCCCAGACCCACGAAGAAGAGGGTGACGAAGAAGTCTTTCACCAGGCCCACTTTGGTGACGATCTCGACTGAGTAGGGTGAGCTGGCGATGGTGGCCCCGGCGATGAGGGCGGCCATGCCCGAACCCACGGCGAGGGAGACCTCAAGGCCGAGGGCCTTGGTCACCATGTCGAAACTGGCCCCCACCGCCATGATGGCAAAGCACCATGACATCGCGGCCAGCAGCACCAGTTCGGGTTTTTTGGCGATCCAGGCGAAGGCGCGGTTGGCCACAACGCGGGATAGGATCACGGCGATGACGATCAGGATGCCGATGCCTGCGAAGGAGGCGAGGATCTTCATGATGTCAGGGTTGTCCATGCTGGGCTGGATCAGGGTGAAGATGATCGCCCAAATATCCTGAAAAATCAGCACGATGAGGGAGATTTGGCCGGGGCGGGTGTCAAGCTGGAAATGTTCCTGGAAGAGTTTGACGACGAGCAGGGAGGACGACAGTGACACAGCCACGCCGATATAGAGCGGTGCCAGAGGTGCCTCGGTCAGCACGCCGCCCACGCCCATCCAGACCATCAGTTTGGTGACGCCAATGCCGAAGAGCATTGTCATCGGGAATTGCAATGCGCCTGCGTAAAGCAATGTGCGGCCCGAGGCGAGGATGCGCGGGATGTCGATTTCCAATCCGATGACGAAGAGCAGTAGGATGAAGCCGATCTGGGCGATGGCGTCGATATTGCCGGGGTCGATGATTGCCTCCAGCCCCAGGGGGCCAAGGACCACACCGGCAAGGATGAAGGCCGCGATGGAGGGGATGCCGATGCGGGCGAAGAGCACGGCAAGGAGGCCTGCGCCCAGAAGGGCCGCGCCGATATCGGCGGCGAGCGTGGGGACTTCGCCGCCAGCATGGGCGGGGGCCATCATCAGCGTGAACACAAGTGTCGCCCCGATAAGGCGCACCCGTTCCAGCCTTGCAATGATGGCGTTGACCATTCCGTTCCCTCGGCCGCCCGGCCATTTTGTCGACCGTAGCGCAGACCTTAAGTGTCTAGGGTCGCAGGGAATTTGTCAAAGGGTGGAATGGGGTGGCACACTTTACCAAGCCACCCCCACAGTCCGTTGCGCATCAGCGTGAGGCGGTGTTGAGCGTCAGCATCCCATCAATGCCCATATTGGTGAAGAGCGCGCGGATGGCATCCGAGAGCTGACCGTTCATTGGATCGACCAGCGCGCCCATGCCGATCGTGTCGACCGTGGTGCGGAAGCGGCGGGATCCGGCGGGGGTGTTCACCACCGACAGCACCGCGTCGGACACCAGTTGCGGGTTCTGCTGGGGATTGGCTTTCAGGAAATCGTCAAACCCTTGCAGCGCGGCATCTGGCGCTTCTGCCATCGGGCCGTAACTTTCATTGCGGTCAGGCAAAGAGGGGTGGATCAGATTGTCAAAGAAGGTGGTTGGAAAGCCACCCGGCTCCACAATCGCCACGTCGACGCCGAAGCCGCTGAGCTCAATGCGGTAGTTTTCCGTCATCGCCTCAAGCGCCCATTTACTGGCGTTGTAGGGGCCGTAGAAGGGCATCACGACGCGGCCCAGAAGGCTGGAGACATTGAGGATCAGCCCGTTGCCGCGGGTGCGCATGGCCGGCGCCGTGGCGCGGATCATGCGCTGGACGCCGAAGAGGTTGATGTCAAAGAGGCGTTGGAAATCATCTGTGTTGAAGTTTTCCTGAATGCCATGGGCGCCGACGCCTGCGTTGTTGATGAGAACGTCGATCTGGCCAAGCGCGGCCTCTGCCGCGGCAACGCCGGAAAGAACGGAAGCCTCATCGGTGACGTCGATTTCCACAACATGGGCGCCCATGTCCCGCAGTTGGGCGGCGGCCTCCGCGTTGCGGCCTTGAGGGTCGCGGACGGATCCGGCAACGGTGTGACCGGCTTTGATGAGATCGGAGACGATGAGCGCTCCGAACCCGCTATTGGCGGCTGTGATCAGAATATTCATTTTGGTCTCTCCTTGTGAGCGTTTGGGAGAGATAGGCCTTGCCAATTTTTCGCAACAGATGGATAAATTTGAACCTATGGTTCAAGATTTGAGAACGATAAGCCTGCCTGCTCTGATGAGCTTTCACACGGTTGCGCGCCTTGGTGGGATCAGCGCGGCGGCGGAGCATTTGGGGCAGGCCAAATCGGGCATCAGCCGTCATGTGGCGCAGTTGGAGGCGCATTTTGGGGTGCGGTTGTTGGAACGGGGGGCGAGGTCGGTGAGCCTGACGCCCATTGGGGCGCAGCTGGATGTGCGGATCGCGTCGATCCTGGCGGAGGTGGATTTGCTGGGGGATCTGGCGCGGGAAGAGAGCGTGGGGATTTCGGGCAATGTGTCGATTGCCGCGACGCCGGAATTTGGCGGGCTGCTGGCGGTGCATTTGTTTCCGAAGGTGCAGGCGCTTTATCCGGATCTGTCGATGGCGATGCGGCCCAGCTATGGCTACGAGGATATGCAGGATCCGGGCACCGATGTGGCGTTTCGCGTAGGAAGTGTTGCCGATGATCGGTTGGTGGTGCGAGAGTTGGGGGTGTTCCGGCGTGTGCTGGTGGCAAGCCCCGTGGTTGCGCAGGCGCATATGTTGGCGGGGCCGCAGGATTTGACCGGGTTGCCGTGCCTGACGTTTCAAGGGCGCAGACCGGGGGCCACGTGGCGGTTTGAGGGTGCGGGTGGCGCGGTGGATGTGGACGTGACGGGCGGGGTTTCTGTGCTCAGTTTCACGACGCTGAAACAGTTGGCCATCGCAGGGCAGGGGTTTGCGTTTCTGCCTGATTTTATGGTGCAGGATGCGCTTGGAGATGGTCGGTTGATCCGGGTTTTGCCTAGGTTTGCGTCTGTGGTGCGACCGATTTACATGACTTTCCGGCCCGGCGCGCGAAGGGTGGCGCGGGTGGATGCGTTTTTGAAGGTGGCTGAGGAGGTCGTGCCGGGGATGTGTGCGGGCGCGGAATCAAGGGCGTAAGCCCGCCGCGCCTTCGTCTGCTGCCCGGCCATTCGATTGCGAGCAATCGCCGAGAGGAGGGCTCCTCCCAGGGCCTGTCGATGCCGCTCTTTGGCGCTACCGGGACAAGTAGCTTTTGGCCAACTGCGCCGTCCCTTCCGCGAAATGCGGGGCGAGGGCCTGGGGTTCGGGGGCCTCGATATGGCTGCCGATCCACGCCAGCAGGGCCATGCGGCGGAGCATGATGAAGGTGTCGATTTCGGCCTCATCTTCGGGTGAGAGCGCACGAACGGAGCGGTAGCCGCGCAGCCATGCGGCCTTGAGATCGGGGATGCGCGGGTCGGTTTCGATGAAGCTGATCGCGGCGGCGAAATCGTAGAGGAACCAGCTGAAGCCGCAGTCGTCGAAGTCGATCAGGCGTGTGCCATCCGGGCCGATGATCAGGTTCGCAAGGCGCATATCGGCGTGGATCAGGTTGAAGCGATCGGGTGATTTGCCGAAGGCGTTGAGGCGGGTGGTGACGGTGGTCTCCAGACGTTCGAGAAGGGGGCGCATGTCTGCGGTCACGCCCGGTGCGTCGCGCCAGTTGCCCCATGTGGCGCGTGGGCCGAAGACGGTGTTTTCATCCCAGGTGAGGCGCTCGAAGCCTTCCGGCTTGGGCCATGTCAGGACGTGATCATGGCAGCGCGCGGCGATGGCGCCCAGGTCTTCGAACCCCGGCGCGAGGTAGGAGGTTTCATCGGGCGCGTGGCCGTCCAGAAAGGCGAACATCACCATGAAGCGCGGGGCGATCAGGCCCGGTGTCGTGGCCTGCTGGATGCGCGCGCCGTTGCGGCCTGCTATGATGCCCGGTGTGGTGACATCCGTGTCGCGGCCAAGGGCGGTCAGCCAGTCAAGCTCACTTGCGATGCCGTGGGGGGAATTGTAGCCATGACGGTGGATGCGGAGGATGGATTTGAAACCCGGCCCCTCCACCAGATAGGTCACATTTTCCGAGACGTTGATCCGGGTGGTGCGGGCGCCTGCGGGCACGTCCCACAGGTCCAATGCCTCCTCAGCCAGTTGGTCGAGCACGGGAAGCAGATCGCTGAGCGGGGTGTCTTGTTCGTTCATGCCGTCCGCTTAGAGGAGCGCGATCCCGGCGTCCATGTCTGTTGCGACATGTCGCATGACGGAGGCGTCCATGGCACTACATTGCATCCAGACGGGAGAGACGATGCAGGTTGTCTGGTTCAAACGGGATTTGCGGGTGCACGATCACCGCGCCTTGGCCTTTGCCGCCGAGCGTGGCGATGTGCTGCCGCTTTACGTGGTGGAGCCTGAATTGTGGGCGCAGGCCGATATGTCCAAGCGGCAATGGGCGTTTGTCGAGGAATGTTTGCAGGACCTGCGAGACGCGTGTGCCGCGAGCGGTCAGGCGCTGGTTGTGCGGGTGGGAGATGTTCGTGAGGTGCTGGCGGAGTTGCAGGTTAAGGGCTTGCTCACCGCGCTTTGGTCCCATGAGGAAACGGGTAACGCTTGGACGTTTGAGCGGGACAAACGCGTGGGCGCGTGGTGTCGGGCGAACGGCGTGGCGTGGACCGAGGTGCAGAACCATGGCGTGCAGCGGCGGTTGACCTCGCGCAACGGCTGGGCGGGATCCTGGGATCGGTTGATGGCGGAGCCTCAGGTGGCCGCACCGTGTTTGAAGCCCTTGGATGCGGATTTAGGGACGATCCCGGACGCGAAGGATTTGCGTCTTGCGCCGGACCCATGCGAGGAACGGCAGAAGGGCGGGCGGCAGGCCGGGCTTGAGGCGATTGACAGTTTTCTGCTGAGCCGGGGGGAGACCTATCGTTCGGCGATGTCTTCGCCGGTGTCGGGTGCGACGGCGTGTTCGCGGGTGTCGCCGTATCTCGCTTGGGGGGCTCTGAGCATGCGGGAGGTTGCGCAGGCGACCTGGGCGCGCAAGGCCGAGGTGAAGGGCCAGAAAGGCTGGGCCGGGTCAATCAGATCTTTCGAAGGGCGGCTGCATTGGCATTGTCATTTCATGCAGAAGCTGGAGGACGACCCGCGCATCGAATTTGAGAATTTCCACCGCGCCTATGATGGCGTGCGTCCCAAGGAGCCTGATCACATGCGGTTGGAGGCTTGGGCGAAGGGGGAGACGGGCCTGCCGTTTCTGGATGCTTGCATGCGGTCGTTGCGCGCCACGGGTTGGCTCAATTTCCGCATGCGCGCGATGGTGATGGCGACGGCGAGCTATCACCTCTGGCTCGATTGGCGCGCGCCGGGCGAGGTGTTGGCGCGGTATTTCACTGACTATGAACCGGGCATCCACTGGAGCCAGGCGCAGATGCAATCGGGCACAACCGGGATCAACACGGTGCGCATTTACAATCCGGTCAAGCAAGGCGCGGATCAGGATCCGACCGGGGAATTCACACGCCGTTGGGTGCCGGAATTGGCAGAGATTGCGGACAAGCATTTGCAGGAACCCTGGAAGGCAGAGAATGCGGGTGATGTGCTGGGCCGGGCCTATCCAGACCGGATTGTAGATCATCTGGAAGCCGCAAAGGAGGCGCGCCAGAAGATCTGGGCGGTGCGCGGCGGTAAGGGGTTTCGCAAAGAAGCCGGGGCCATTCAGGACAAACATGGCAGCCGCAAGAGCGGTATTCCCAACCGGGGGCAGCGGCCGAAGCGAAAGACCGCGCAGCTGGACCTGCCGCTCGGGGACTGATCATGGCCAAGATGCGTAAAAAATCCGATCTGCCCAGCAAGACCTGTGCGACCTGCGGCAAACCGTTCACCTGGCGCAAGAAATGGGCGAAGGTCTGGGATGAGGTGCGCTATTGCTCTGAACGGTGCAAACGCGCGCGTTCGGGCTGACATTCCGGGTTGCTCACCCTGGATTTTTCGCCAGACCCTTTTGTCATTGTGTCGCACCCAGATCGCGCTAAATGCCCTGCCATAGAAGACGAATGCAAAGGGGACCCCATGTCACGAACCGTTAGAGAGCTGCTCGCGAGCCATCCAAACGATGCCGCCGCCGTTGGCGCGCCGGGCCGGGCGTGGTTGACCTATGATGGCCTGCGCGGATTATCGGAGGCTGTTGCTGCGTCCCTTCACCGGGCTGGCATCGGTCGTGGTGACCGGGTGGCTATTGTTCTGCCCAACGGGCCGGAGATGGCGGCGGCCTTTGTGACGGTGGCGCAGGTGGCGGTGACGGCCCCTTTGAACCCGGCCTACCGCCGGGAAGAATTTGAGTTCTACCTTGAGGATTTGGGCGCGAAGGCAATCCTTTTGATGGCGGGCGATGATGGCCCTGCCGCGCAGGCCGCGGCCAAGTTGGGGTTATCTGTCATCTCGGTTCAAGTCGATGAAACTGCACCGGCCGGAACATTCACCTTGAGCGCGCCGGGGTCGGGGGCAGCGGATGCCAGCGCGCCAGAGGCCGATGACGTGGCGCTCATCCTGCACACCTCCGGAACCACATCGCGGCCCAAGATCGTGCCGCTTCTGCAATCCAATATCGCGGCCTCGGCGGGCCATATCGCGGCCTCGCTGGATCTGACGGATCAGGATCGCTGCATGAATGTGATGCCGCTTTTCCATATTCACGGGCTGATTGCGGCAGTGCTGTCGACGCTTGGGTCCGGCGGTCAGGTCTGGTGCGCACCGGGTTTTGACGCGCTGCGCTTCTTCGGCTGGCTGAAGGATTCCGATCCCACATGGTACACCGCCGTGCCGACCATGCATCAGACCATTCTGGCGCGCGCGGGCCGCAATGCAGAGATCATCGCGGGCGCGCGGTTGCGCTTCCTGCGGTCGTCGTCTGCGTCCTTGCCGGGGCCGGTGATGACGCAGCTCAATGAAACCTTCGGCGCGCCGGTCATTGAAGGCTACGGTATGACGGAAGCCGCACATCAGATGTGTTCCAACCCGCTGGGTGCGGGCGCGCAGAAACCCGGCGCAGTGGGTGTACAAGCCGGGCCAGAGGTGCGGATTGCCCATGAGGCGGAGCCTCTGCTGCTTGATGATGACAAGGTTGGCGAGGTGGTGATTTCCGGGCCCAATGTGACGCCGGGTTATGAAAGCAATCCGGAGGCCAATGAGAAGAATTTCTTTAAGGCCGGGGGCAAGCGGTGGTTCCGCACGGGCGATCAGGGGGCGTTTGACGGGGATCGTTATCTGACGCTGACGGGCCGTTTGAAAGAGATCATCAACCGCGGCGGCGAAAAAGTGAGCCCGCTAGAGGTGGACGGCATCTTGTCCGACCACCCGGCGGTGGCACAGGCGCTGACTTTTGCGTTGCCACATCCCAAACTGGGGGAAGAGGTGGCGGCGGCCATCGTACTGCGCGAAGGGGCCGAGGCCGGGGAGCGCGACATTCGTGATTTTGCGTCCCAGCGGCTGGCGGATTTCAAAGTGCCGCGCAAGGTGATCATCCTCGATGAGATCCCAAAGGGCGCGACGGGCAAGCTGCAGCGCATTGGTCTGGCGGAAAAGCTGGGTTTGGTGGAAGGCGCTTGAAGCCATGAAGATCTGTATTTTTGGTGCGGGCGCCATCGGCGGCTATATGGGCGCGAAACTGGCGCAGGTGGGCGCGGATGTTAGCCTTGTTGCGCGCGGGCCCCATCGGGCGGCGATGGAAGCCAACGGCCTGACCCTGATCGAAGAGGGTAAGACGGCGAACGTGCCGGTGACGGTGTCGGAAGACCCCGCCGCCCTTGGCCCACAGGATTACGTGATTGTTACACTGAAAGCGCATTCGGTGCCGCCGGTGGTGGAGAAGATGCAGCCGCTGATAGGCCCCAATACGACCATTGTGTCGGGCGTGAACGGTGTTCCGTGGTGGTATTTTCACAAGATTGGCGGGCCTTTGGAGGGCACGCGGTTGGCCACGGTGGATCCAGACGATGCGCAATGGAATGGGTTCGGGCCGGACCGAGTTTTGGGATGTGTGGTCTATCCTGCGGCCGAGGTTAAAAGGCCCGGCGTTGTGACGCATATCGAAGGGAACCGCTTTTCTCTGGGTGAACCGGATGGGACTAAATCGGAGCGCGCCTTGGCACTGTCCAAAGCCTTGTCTGCTGCTGGTTTGAAGGCCCCCGTGCGGCCCAAACTGCGCGATGAGATTTGGGTAAAGCTGTGGGGAAACCTGTCGTTTAATCCGATCTCAGCGCTGACTCATGCGACGCTGGATGTGCTTTGCACCGATGAGGGCACGCGGCCTGTGGCCCGCGCCATGATGGTCGAGGCGCAGGAAATTGCTGAGAAGCTTGGCGTGAAATTCCCCATCGATGTGGATCGTCGCATCGATGGTGGCGCGGCCGTGGGGGCGCATCGGACGTCCATGTTGCAAGACCTCGATCAGGGCCGCCCGATGGAGATCGACGCGCTGGTGGGCTCAGTGCAGGAACTGGGCCGCGTGACCGAGACGCCGACGCCTGTGATTGATACAGTGCTCGGCCTCATCCAACTGCGCGGCAAGATAGCTGGGCTTTACTCTTAAGACTTTATGCCTCCGGCGGGGATATTTTCGGCCAGAAGAAGCGTTGGGGGGTAGCCTCTGTGTTTCTTCTGGCTGGAAGTATCCCGGGGGGAGCGGTGAAACCTTGGTTTCGCCGTGGGGGGCTGGCCCCCCATTACGCTTGTTGTGATTTTTTTCGGCGTAGCAGCTTAAAGAGCGGCAGGAAGATCAGGATTAGCGCAACGATTGTGATCGGTCCTGCGATGGGGCGGGTGAAGAAAATTGCCGGATCACCCGAGCTGAGCAGCAAGGATTGGCGCAACGTGGGCTCTGCGATGGGGCCCAGAACGATAGCCAGAACGGCTGGCGCGAGCGGGTAGTCGAACTTGCGCAGGAAGAACGCGCCGAGCCCGAAGATCACCATCAGCCAGACATCGAACATGTCGCGGGTGGCGGCGTAGCCTCCGGCGATCGAGAGCACGAAAATCATGGGCGCGAGGATCGTGAAGGGCATCCGCAGCATCCAGATGAAAAGCGGGATGAAGGCGAGGTTGATCAGCAGGGCGGCCGCGTTGGAAATGTAGAAGGAGCCGATGAGGCCCCAGACGAATTCTTGTTCATCGACGAAAAGGCGCGGGCCGGGGGTGAGGCCCCAGATCACCATGCCACCCAACAGGATCGCGGTGGTGGGCGAGCCGGGGATGCCCAAGGTGAGCATGGGCAGCATGGAGCCGGTGGAGGCGGAGTTGTTGGCGGCCTCGGGCGCGGCGACGCCGTCAGGGCTGCCTTTGCCGAATTCCTCGGGCGTCCGGGAGATCATTTTGGCCACCCCGTAGGACATGAGCGATCCGGGTGTGGCACCTGCGGCGGGCAGGATGCCCACGAAGAAACCCAGGAAAGAGCCGATGGTGGTGCCTTTCCAGCCGCGCCTGGTCGCCTCGCGCGCGTCCGAGGCCATGCCTTTGACGGTCATTTTGGGTGTCATTTTGCTGACTTCGCCCCGGCTTTGTTCGATGGTCCAGAGCATTTCACCGATGCCGTAGACGCCGATGGCCAGAACCAGAAAGCCTATGCCTTGCAGGAATCCGTTGATGTCGAACAGGACCAAACGCGGCGCGCCGGAGATTTGGTCAAAGCCGATGGCGCCGAGGACGAGGCCGAAACAGATAGAGAAGATGGTTTTGGGGATGTCATCACCGCCGAGGCCCACGAAGGTGGCGAAGGCCAAAAGCATCAGGGCGAAAACCTCAGGCGGGCCGAAAGACAATGCGACATTGGCGAGCAAAGGGGCGAATCCGGTAAAGAGGACGTTGGCGATGGTGCCGCCGACGAACGAGGCCAAGGCAGCCGTCACAAGCGCAAGGCTGGCGCGGCCTTGCCGGGCAAGGGGCCTGCCATCAAAGGTAGTGGCCACGGCGGTAGAGGCACCGGGAATGCCCAAGGTGACGGACGACACCGCACCGCCATACATCGCGCCGTAATAGATCGCGGCCAGGAAGATGATCGCACCTGAGGGAGGCACCAGGAAAGTCACTGGCAGCAGGATCGCTACGCCGTTCACGGAACCCAGCCCCGGCATAGCCCCGATGAAGAGGCCCACCGACACGCCGATCAGAATGAGCATCAAATTGAGTGGCTCAAGCGCGAGCAGCATGCCGCTGCCGAGGAGGGCGAGAACTTCCATCTAATAAATTATCTCGTAGCCGATATCGAAAATCGGATCCATGAAGGGCAGTCCAGTGGGCATGGTGATGCGCATCGCGCCTTCGAAGAAGAAAAACAGCGCGATTGGTGTGATGAGCGACAGGGGCAGAACGAGGCCCCAACCATGACGCCCCAAGGCTCGGGTGTAGTAGAGCAGGAAGACCGCGATGGCCCCGTACATCGAGATAACGTTCACCAGCCCCACGAAGACCACGATCCCGCCGCCCACCAGGGCCAACATGCGCCAGCCGTATTCATCGAGCATCGGTTCTTCCGATTGAGACGGAGGCGAGGTGCCGCGCCACCAATTAAGGGCGATCATTCCGCAGCAGAGCAGCATAATGGCCGAAAGCCAGAACGGCCATGCGCCGCCGCCGGGGCCTGTGCCGGAAATGTAGCCTATAGGGAGATCAGAGCTTTTCCACATGAAGTAGATGGAAAGCAGGGCGAGGATACCGGCGGTGATGATCTCACCAAGTCGCATGTTGCCCTCACCTAGTCTTTTGGTCTTCAAGATAGGAACAGGCCCCGCGGGGCCTGCCCAAAACTTTACCTAGCGTAAATGGATCAGCTGCCCAGATCAGCCAGCAGTTTCTTGTGGTTTTCCACCTGAACCTGCCAGTAGTCCTTCTGCGCGCCCGCATCCATCCAGAGTGGGGAAAGGCTTTCAGACGTCAGGTAGCCCTGCCACTCTTCGGTCTCGTAGATCTGAGTGAAGAGGTCCTGGTAATAGGCGGCGGCCTCATCCGACATGCCGGGCGCGCCGACCACGGCCCGCTGGTTGTAATAGGAGAAATCATTGCCTTTTTCGATCATCGTCGGCACGTCCGGGTAGGCCGGCAAACGTTCATCGGAAAACGCGACGAGGGGGACGAAATCGCCGGCCTCGTAGAAGCCTTTCGCCTCTGCGGGGTTGTTCACGGTCGCCATGATCTGCTTACCCGCGAGATCCTTGGCCACGGCGCCGCCGCCGTCATAGGGGATGTACTTGATGTCGAGGCCGTAAGCGCCGGACATATAGGCGATGACGATGCTGTCTTCCTGACCGGCACCGGTGCCGCCCATGACGAACTCGCCGTCCATCTCTTTGACCTTGGCCACGTATTCTTCAAAGGTCGTGATCCCGCTGTCCTTGTGAACCCACAGAACGAACGGATCGACGCCCATCATTGCCACCGGCGTGAAGGTCTGAATGTCGATGCCGAGGTTGTCCTGACGAATGGGCGTCGTGAAGAAAGAATTCAGCGTCACGAGGATCGTGTGATCGGGGTCGGACGCGTTGGAGACGTGGATCAGTGCTTCGGCACCGGAGCCGCCGCCCTTGTTGTTGGGCACGAGCGGACGGGGTGTCATGTTTGCTTTTTCAGCGACAGACTGAATGAAGCGGGCGATCTGGTCCGCGCCACCACCGGCACCGGCCATGATCACGAAATCGATGGGTTTGCGCGGTTTCCACCCGTCGGCGAGGGCTGCGATTGGGCTGGTTGCCATCAGGGCAGCAGCGGAAAGGCCGAGAAGGGCTCGTTTGGTGATCGACATAAAGTTTCCTCCGTCCAAAGTTCCGGGCGGCCTGGTTTGACAGGTCCGCGCGATGTTGGGGTAACTATCTTTCAGAGGGGGCATTTCAAGTGAAATAATATTGCCACGCCGACATTTCTGTTCGGTATGCTTTAGTGTGCCATCATCACGGGGATTTTGGCAGTGTCGACAATGGCTTGGGTGTTTCCACCGAAGAGCGCCTCGCGCCCGTGACCTTGGCCATAGGCCCCCATGATAAGCAGATGCGCACCGACTTCCATGGTTTTGGCCAGAAGCGCCTCATGGGGGCGTTGGGCGTCAAAACGGTGTAATTCAGCGGTGATCCCGCGCAAGGCGTAGTAGTCCAGCAGTTCCTCCGTTGTGGCGCCGTGGACGCGCTCTTTGCCGCCTGACAAGATGGTGACAGACTGGGCGGCCTCGACGATAGGCAGCGTGAGGCCGACGGTGCGCGCCGCCTCTAGCGATCCGTTCCACGCCACAGCGACGCGCGTGCCCAGATCGTCGGGCGGGGCTTGATCTTTGGGACACATCAGAACGGGACGGCCGGTTTCAAACAGTCCTGATTTGAGCGAATTGACGCCAAGATTGCGATCGCGGCGGGGTTTGGAGACGACGATCAGGTCAGCAAGGCGGCCATTGTGTTTGATCACATCGGCCATGTGCCCGAATTCTTCAACGAAACTGACGGTGGCGCGGGTGCCATCTGGGGTGTCCGTTTCCTGAAGGTCCAGCGCTTCGGCCAGTCGGTGAAGGTCCTCGCGCAGGGCTTTCTCTTCCTGGTCGGCCAGTTCTTTGGCCTGATCCAGCATGGTCTGGCGTGCGAAATTGGTCATGGTGCGGCCATAGGGGCTCAGGTTTTCGGGGGCGGTGCGGGAATGAGCCACGACGATATGGCTTTTGTGCAGGTGGGCCAGTCGTGCCGCGTGGTTGATCTGGCTTTCGCCCATGCCATCACCGCGCACGGGTACGAGTAGTCTTCTGAGCATGTGCCTCTCCTTGGTCTTGGAGGAGGAGTTTAGCGTGAATTGCGGTGATTGCTGCAAATGAGTTTTGGAACGGAAAAATGTAGTGGCCGGGAGACTGCGGAAATATGTTGTAAAACGGGGTGTTGGAGACGGGCGGAGCAGCTTTGGCTGGCCCCGGTCTGGCGATCCAAGTTTTGCGGCAGCAATGCTTTGTTGTTGGGGTCCTGGACTCTATCCGAGCAGCAGCCTGCAATTGTCAATTCGCCCGGCCCTGGGTGGGACCCTCCTCTCGGCGATTGCTCGCAATCGCCTGCCGGGCATCGGACGAAGGCGCGGCGGGCTAAAGCCCTTGCTTCCGCGCCCTAAAGTTCTTTTTGGCGCAACCCCTGGAAAGATCGACGCAAATTTCGGTCCGGGGAATTGCCAGGTCTTGGAACGACTTGACCCATTTTGCGCGCAAGAGTGGACAATGTTCTTAAATAGCCGCGCGGTAATTGTTAGAACGGAACGAGCGGTTTAATTCAGCCGCCAACGCCTGCCCATTGTGGTGGGCTCAATACACAACTCTATCGCTGGAAAGCGACGAAAGGACATACCTCATGGGGCTTCGCATCAACGACACCATCCCCGATCTGACGGTCGAAACCGACCAGGGCACGATTTCTTTGCACGACTGGATCGGTGACAGCTGGGCCATTCTGTTTTCACATCCCAAGGATTTTACGCCTGTCTGCACCACTGAATTCTCCGTGGTCGCGCAACTGGCCGATGAATGGGAAAAGCGCGGCACCAAGGTGATTGGTGTGTCCGTGGACGGTGTGGAAGATCACAAGAAATGGAAGGGCGATATTGAGGCCTATGGCGGCGCCAAGGCTGGGTTCCCCATCATCGCCGATGATGGTCTGGCCGTGTCCAAGGCGTTCGACATGTTGCCTGCCGAGGCGTATCTGCCCGACGGGCGCACGCCTGCGGACAGTGCGACGGTGCGGTCGGTCTTTATCATTGGGCCGGATAAGCAGTTGAAGCTGTCGATGACCTATCCCATGACGGTGGGTCGGAATTTTGCCGAGATCGTGCGCGCGCTGGACGGGCTGCAGACCTCTATCGGCAAGGGCGTTGCGACGCCCGCCAACTGGGTGCCCGGTGAGGATGTGATCATCCCGCCCTCGGTGAACAACGAAGACGCGAAAGCGAAATTTGGCGAATTTGACGCGGTGCTGCCGTACCTGCGTAAGGTCAAAGAACCGGCCTAAAGCCAACTGACGACAAACACGAATGACCCGGGCGGTGTGCATCGCCCGGGGCAGGTCCCCCTATGCCAGCGAGAGGCACGCGATATGTTGGATCAAGACCCCACAGGCCCTTTGATTGTCGAGGGCAAGAAGGCCGACAATGAGCGGCTGAAAAAAGACAGCAATTTCCTGCACGGCACGATTGAGGAGGATCTGGCCGATCCGATCACGGGCGGGTTTTCGGCGGATAACTTCCAGCTCATTCGCTTTCACGGCATGTATCAGCAGGATGACCGCGACATCCGCCCCGAACGCACCAAGCAGAAGCTGGAGCCGCTGCACAACGTCATGCTGCGCGCCCGCATGCCCGGTGGGATCATCACGCCGCAGCAGTGGTTGGTGATTGAGAAATTCGCCGAAGAGAACACTATGTATGGCTCTGTCCGGCTGACGACGCGGCAGACGTTTCAGTTCCACGGCGTGCTGAAGCCGCATATCAAGGACATGCACAAGGTCATCAATTCTGCGGGCATCGACAGCATCGCGACGGCGGGGGATGTGAACCGCAATGTGCTTTGCACGACCAATCCGGTGGAAAGCGCGCTGCATGCGGAGGCTTATGAATGGTCTAAGCGTATATCTGAACATCTGCTGCCCAACACCAAGGCCTATGCAGAGATTTGGCTGGATGGTGAGAAGGCCAAGACCACCGAGGAGCCGATCCTTGGCGAGACCTATCTGCCGCGCAAATTCAAAACCACGGTCAGCATCCCGCCCAACAATGAGGTGGATGTCCATGCCAATGATCTGAACTTTGTGGCCATTGCCGAGAACGGCAAGCTGGTGGGGTGGAATGTGCTGGTGGGCGGTGGACTGGCCATGACCCATGGGGATACTTCCACCTATCCGAGGAAGGCTGATGATTTCGGGTTCATCCCGCTGGAACACACGCTGGCCGTGGCTGAGCATGTGGTGACGGTGCAGCGCGACTGGGGCAACCGGGTGAACCGGAAGAACGCCAAGACGAAATACACGCTCGATCGCGTGGGCGTGGATGTGTTCCGCGCTGAGGTGGAGCGCCGGGCTGGCGTGAATTTTCAGCCGTCACGGCCGTATGAATTCACGTCACGTGGCGACAGGTTTGGCTGGGTCGAGGGGATTGATGGCAAGCATCACCTGACGCTCTACCTGCTGAACGGGCGCATTCTGGACTACCCGAACCGGCCGTTGAAGACAGGGCTTCGCAAGATTGCGGAGATCCATCAGGGCGATTTCCGGATGACGGCGAACCAGAATCTGGTGATTGCGGGCGTGCCTGCGGAGCAGCGGGCGGAGATTGAGAAGATCGCGCGCGACCATGGCCTGATTGATGATTTCCAGACGCCGCAGTTGAAGAACTCCATGGCCTGTGTGGCGTTGCCGACCTGTCCGCTGGCGATGGCGGAGGCCGAGCGGTTCCTGCCTGATCTGGTGCATCAGGTGGAAGGCTTGCTGGACAAACACGGCGTGCCGCAGGACCATATGATCCTGCGCGTGGTGGGCTGCCCCAATGGCTGCGGGCGGGCGATGCTGGCGGAAGTGGGTTTGGTCGGTAAAGGCCCGGGCAAGTACAACCTGCACCTGGGCGGCAATCGCGTCGGCACGCGGGTGCCGAAGCTCTACCGCGAAAACATCAGCCCGGATCAGGTGATTGCGGAGTTGGATCCGTTGATCGGGGATTGGGTGGCGGAGCGCGAGGAGGATGAATGCTTCGGCGATTTCGTCATCCGAAAAGGCGTGGTTGCGGAGGTCAAAGTCTCCAAGACGGATTTCTACGCAGACCCGATTGCGGCTGAGTGATGTCGGCCCAGCCACATATATCGGCCGCGAGCCAAGGCCCCAAGGTCTTCAACACTGCTAATGTATGGTTGGAGGAACAGCCCGCCGAAACCCGCGTGGCTTGGGCTTTGGAGAACCTGCCTAAGGGCCATGTGCTGTCGTCGAGCTTTGGCATTCAGTCGGCGGTGATGTTGCACATGATGACCCGCGCGGTGCCGGACATTCCGGTGCTGCTGTTTGACACCGGGTATCTCTTTCCCGAGACCTATCGATTTGTCGATGAGATGGTGGAGCGGTTGTCGCTCAACCTCCATGTTTTCCGCGCCGACATGACGCCCGCGTGGCAGGAGGCGCGGTTTGGTCAGTTGTGGGAGCAGGGTGAGGACGGGCTGAAGCGCTACAACGCGATCAACAAGGTGGAGCCGATGCAGAAGGCGATGACCTCTGTGGGGGCGGGGACTTGGTATTCGGGCCTGCGGCGCAGTCAGTCGGAAAGCCGTGCTGCGCGTCGCATTCTGGAATTTCAGGGCGGGCGGGTGAAATTCCACCCCATCGTCGATTGGTCGAACCGTGATGTGCATCGGTATCTGAAGGACCACGACCTGCCGTATCACCCGCTGTGGGCGCAGGGATATGTCAGCGTGGGCGACACCCACACAACGCGCAAGCTGGAGGATGGCATGCGCGAAGAGGACACACGGTTTGCAGGCTTTGGCCGCGAATGCGGGCTGCATTTGAGCGAGGGAAGAACATGACTTTGATGAGCCAACTACCCACAGGGCTGGGGCCTTTGTCGACAGAGCAGTCTCAGGCCTTTGCGCAATTGGCGGGGACGCTGACGCCGGTGCAGCAGGCTTGGGTCAGTGGGTATCTCGCGGCGACGGCACAGGCGGGCGATGTGCAGCCTGCGGCGGCACCCGTGGCGGAGGCGGCGCCTTTGACCATTCTCTATGGATCGCAGACCGGGAATGCCAAGCATGTTGCCTCTGATCTGGCCGAGGCGGCGAAGGGCCGGGGGCTGGACGTAAAGCTGGTGAATATGGCGGATTACAAGCCTGCCAAGCTGAAGAATGAGAAGTTCATCACCATCGTCACGGCCACCTATGGTGAAGGTGAGCCGCCGGAAGGGGCGGAGCGGTTTTACGAGTTCGTGCATTCCAAGAAGGCGCCGAAGATGGATGGCGTTCAGGTGGCGGTGCTTGGTCTTGGGGACTCGAGCTATGAGTTTTTCAACAAGACAGCGACGGATTTTGCCTCAGCTTTCGAGGCGCTGGGGGCGAAGGTCGTCGTGGGCACGGGGCTTTTGGATGTGGATTATGATGACCACACGGGCGGCTGGATCGACGGCGCGCTGGATGTGTTTGAACCGGAGCTGAAGAAAGGCGGCGCGCCTGCGAATGTGGTGCAGATGCCGGGTCTGGCGGTGGCCGCGCCTGTGTCGCAATGGACGAAGAAGAACCCGTTCGAGGCGGAGATGTCGCTGGTCCAGAAGATCACCGGACGGGACAGCACCAAGGATGTGCGGCATGTGGAGATTTCGCTGGAAGGGTCGGGCCTGACGTATCAGCCGGGGGACAGTCTGGGTGTGTATTTCCAGAATGATGCCGACGCTGTGGATGGCGTTCTCAAGGCGTTGGAGCTGGATGGTGCGGCTGAGGTGAAACTGGGCGATACCACGCGCGGGTTGCGGCAGGCGCTGATCGAGGATCTGGAACTGACGCAGTCTTACCCGTCTTTCGTGGAGAATTTCGGCAAATCGACGGGCAATGAGGCGTTGATCAAGCTGGCCGAGGATAAGGCGGCATTGCGCGACTATATCGAGCCACGGCAGATCTATGACATCATTGCAGAGCATACCGCGCCCATCGCGCCGCAAGCGCTGGTGGATACCCTGCGCAAGATGCAGCCGCGGCTTTACTCCATCGCCTCCAGCCAGACAGAGGTGGAGGACGAGGTACATTTGACGGTGGGTGTTGTAGAGTGGGAGGCCTTTGAGCGCGACCATTTGGGCGGTGCTTCGGGCCATCTGGGGCGGCGTGCCGGAGAGGGCGACGCGCTGCGCGTTTTCGTTGAAAGCAATGACGGTTTTCGCCTGCCTGCGAGCCCCGACACGAAGGTGATTATGGTGGGGCCGGGCACGGGGATCGCGCCGTTCCGCGCGTTCTTGCAGGAGCGGGATGCGCAAGAAGCGGAAGGTGACAACTGGCTCTTCTTTGGTAACCCACATTTTACGCAGGATTTTCTCTATCAGGTGGAGCTGCAGGGCTATCTGAAATCAGGTTTGCTGAGCCGTCTGGATGTGGCCTTCAGCCGGGATCAGGCGGAGAAGATCTATGTGCAGGACCGCATCCGCGAACAGGGTGAGGCGCTGTGGCAGTGGCTGGAGGAGGGCGCGCATTTCTATGTCTGCGGGGATCAGGCGCGGATGGCCAAGGATGTGCACTCGGCGCTGGTTGAGGTGGTGCAGACCCATGGTGGTGTCAGCGAAGAGGCCGCCGAGGCCTATGTGCAGAAGCTGCGCGACGAAAAGCGGTATCAGCGCGACGTGTACTGATGGATTGGGGGCCAGCCCCCCACGTCGAAACCCCTGGGTTTCGACGCTCCCCCCGGGATACTTTCAGCCAAAAGAAGCAGAGCGGCGGTTTATCCGCCCTTTAGTTTGTCCATGAAGTTGGCCGCATGGGTCATCACGACGGAGGCGCCGGAGACGCCCCAGCCGCCGTCGACGGGTAGGACCACGCCAGAGACATAATCACCTGCATCTGAGCAGAGAAAGCCCGCGGCCTTGGCGATGTCATCCGTGGATCCCATGCGCTTCATAGGCACGGATTTGGTGACGGCTTCGCGGATTTGGTCGGTGGGGGCGAGGCGGGCCATGCCTTCGGTGCCGTCGATGGGACCCGGAGAGATTGAGTTGACGCGGATGCCGTCGGCGCCCCATTCCAGGGCCAGCGATTGGGTGACCATGTCGACGCCCGCTTTGGCGGCGCAGACGGGGGATTGGTGGCTCATGGCGTTGAAGGCCTGGGGGGCGGAGATGTTAACGACGGATGCCCCTGGTTTCTTGAGATGCGGGTAGCAGGCGCGCATGACGTGGAAGGTGCCCATGAGGTCAATCTCGACCATCGCTTTGACGGCGTTTGGTGACAGGTCTGTCAGGCGGCCCGGCACGTTGCCCGCAGCACCTGAGATAAGGTGTTCGATGGGCGCGCCGAAGAATTTGGCGGCCTCTTCGAACCCGGCCTCGACGGCGGCGTAATCGCGGACGTCGAAGGTGGTGCCGGAGGCTTCGGCGCCGAGGGCTTTGAGGCCTGCGACAGCCTCATCGACCTTGTCCTGTTTGCGGGACGCGACGAAGACCCGCGCGCCCCAGCGGGCGAACCCCTGCGCGATGCCGTAATTGATGCCGCTGGTGCCGCCGACGACGAATACGGATCGGCCGGAGAAGTCGAATGTCATGGTCATTTGGGGTTCCTTTTCAGGCCATCAGTTTCATGGCTTCAATGAGCGGTTTGTCTTCGTTTTCCATCACGTCCAAGACGTGCCCGTGAAGGCGACGTTTGTGTTCGCCGAAGATGCCGCGCGCCTTGTTGAAGGTGGTGGCAAATTCCATGGCTTTGTCGAAGGTCTCGCCCGGGTCTGCGCAGGCTTTTTCAATGACGTAGTGCTTTTCCAGCTCGTCTGCGGTGACGCGGCGGCCCGTCAGTTTCATGTCGTTGAAGAGGTGATAGGGCACCGCCGTTTTCACAAACGCGATCATGCCGGGCATGAAGGGGATGGAGATATCCACCTCGGGGAAACAGAAATAGCCGCGATCTGAGCGCATGAAGCGGAAATCGCAGGCGCAGGCGAGCATGGCACCGTTGCCAAACGCATGCCCATTGATGGCCGCGATCACCGGGAAAGGGGCCAGCAGCAGGCGGGAGAAGACATCGTTCATGCCGTACATGAAGGCCTTCATATCGTCGTGGCGGCCATCTTTGAG
>JBCCCZ010000025.1:0-26399 GCA_039033255.1 Pseudomonadota bacterium | reverse complement strand
GTCCATATCCACCAGATCACAGAAATCCTTATGCGCCGTCGGGCAGTGGTAGCATTCCAGGAAATTATCGACCACATTCTTCCAGTTCGACTTGATGTCATAGGTCAGGCGGTGGCCAAAGGTCAGCTGATCAATGTCCGGTGCCCAATGGCGGATTTCGGTCTCCAGATTGCCCGAAACCTCCCGCAGCGGGGCAGCCTCAGGGTCAAGGTTCACATAGATGAACCCGCAAAACTCTTCCACCTGCACCTGATCGAGGCAGATATCCGACGGGGTAAACGCCTCCAGATGGTCCGTCTCCGGCGCCATCATCAGCTCCCCGTTCAGCTTGTAGACCCAGGCGTGATAGGGGCACATGATCCGCGTCGTGCGCCCCTCACCGCTGAGCAGCTCATGGGCGCGGTGCTTGCAGACGTTGTAGAACGCCCGCAGGCTTTGATCCCGGTCGCGCACCACCACCACCGGCATGCCCGCAATTTCCACCGTCACATATGACCCGGGCTTACGCAATTTCTCCACATGGCACACCCATTGCCATGTCCGAGCGATGATCGCCTTCAAATCGGCGCTATACCACTCTGCTTTGGTATAGGCATCAGCGTGCAACGACATGGAGCGCGCGGAGTTTGCGGAATACCCGGTTTTGACCCGGTCGAAGGCGGCTTTGGGGGGCATGGTCGACATGGCTGACCTCCTGAAGGCAAGGTTGGCTGCACCAAACTATGTGCGAGTCACAGTCACATTTTGCAGAGCTTACCGTCCAGTAACCGGACTAAATTGGCCGCTAAATTGATTTTTTACGCCAAACTCCCAGTTCAAAACGCTGCTTCCGAACCAGACAATTTTCAGCAAATCCAAATCAAAGCGGTTGGGTGACTTTCACGGTCTTTAAGGAATTGGGTCTAGGATGGCGTGATATTTTTGGTGTCACGAAGAACTTGGAGGTCCCACGTGCGGCGCTTTACACTCCTTGCTCCTATTGCGGCCTTCGCGTTCCTTGTGCCAATCATCCCCAGCCACGCCCAGGTCGCCGATGTATCATCCATTGAGGATGGCAAACGCAAGATCAACCTATCAGGACGGCAACGCATGTTGTCACAGCGCATGGCCAAAGCCACTTGCTTTGCCGCGATCCACGTGGACACCACCGCGAATCTGGCCCAGGCCCGAGAGGCGCACGCGTTGTTTGACAAAACGCTGTACGGTCTGCGCCACGGAGATGCCGAACAGGGAATGAACGTGGAAAGGACCCCCCGAATTCTCGAAGAGATGACCGCGGTGGAAGAGCTTTGGGTTTCCTATGGCGCCTTCATCGCAACCGCCAGAAGTGCAGAAACCGCGCAAATAGCCCTGCCACAGATCGCTAATCTGAACCTGCCAGTGCTGCGGCAAATGAACAAAACCGTGGGCGAATTTGAACGCCACTATAGCGGAACGGGGGAAATTCACCCGGTTCTGGCCTTTGCTATCAATGTCTCAGGCCGTCAGCGCATGCTGTCGCAAAAAGCCGCCAAGGAGTTCTGTATGATCCTCGCGGGTGTGAAGCCCGCAGCAAACCGCGCAGCACTGGCAGAAACGGTCCAGCTGTTTGAAACCTCTCTGATGGCTCTGAAACATGGCAATAATGACATGGGTCTGCCGCCCGCACCCACCGATGAAATCCAGAACCAACTTCAAAAGGTCGCCGACTTATGGGAGCCGCTCAAAGCCGTGTTCGATGCCACTGTCGCGGGTGAAACGCCGAGTGCAGTCCAGATCGTCCGGATCGCGCGCGACAATAACCTGCTTTTGCGGGAAATGAACAAAGCGGTGTCGATGTACAGCCAGCTGTGAGACGGATGCGTCCAGATAAATCCAGATGCACCCAGATGCACCCAAAGGGCCACATTCGAACAACAATGGATTGACTATGTCTTTTAAAACCACACTCACATTTCTGGTGCTCGGCCTATGCGCGGCGGTGGTGACACTGTCGGGCTTTCGGTTGATTGACACATGGGAACATCGCACACAGGCAGAGCGAAACCTCAACGCAGTGCCACAACTGCGCGACATCAAAACCATCGCCGATGCGCTGGCGGCCGAACGGCTTTATGTCTACGCGCTTTTATCATCTTCGCAACAGGTCACCGACGCGGGCTTAGGCGATATAAAGTCTTCGTTTGCGATCACCGATGACGTCATTGAGAACGCGTTGATCCGTCAGGATGCCAGCCTAAAAAGCGAGGCCATGACCATGTTTGAGACCTATAGGATCGCACGCGCCACCGCGCTTGAGGCTGCTCAAACATCTGCTTTTCTCCGTGAACCATCTTCTGCGGCGACGTGGCTGGAAGCCGCCAGACGCTTTGACGCACTGTTTCAGATTGCGGCTTTGAAAAAGGCCAAAAGCAACGCCGCCATATCCAGACTGGTGGAAGAATTGATGCAGCTTGAACGCTCTCTGGCCGATGACGCGCTAGAATTTTCCAGGGTGTTGGCCTCTCGCGCCGTGTTCAACGTCTCCAGCGTGGCCAATCTGACGCGGCATGAAACCCGATACACTGCCGCTCTGTCTGAGATATCCCGCCTGACACAAACGGCTCTGCCGGAACTTGATACGCCTGCCTTGGAAATGCGCACCGCGCTCGATCAAATCTACATCACGCCTAGGGAAGAGATCCTGCGCATCGGCATCGCAGGCGGGGATTTTCCCGAAATGGCAAGCTTGGATGCATGGCTCGACCAAACCAATCAGGCCTTTTCCGTGATCGGCGCGTTCCGCAAAGCAGCGCTGTCTTTCATTCAGGATTTTGAACAGGCACAGATGGAACAGGACAGCCGAAACTTCACCGTTTCCGCCTTGGTGATCGGCATGGCCGTCATTGGCAGTCTCGGTGCCTATGCAACCGTCATTTTCATGGTCGTGCGGCCGCTTCGCAAATCGGTCAGCATGGTGAAGAAACTGGCCGATGGCAGCGTGGAATTTTCCCTTGCCGGCTATCCCCGGCGCCACGAGCTGGGCGCTTTGACCCATGCTATACAAGCACTGCGCGATGCAGAACGAGAGGCCCGCGAAACCCGCGCCACGCGCATGCGCATCAATGAAGAACTGATCGCGTCCGTGGATGAAGTGGTATCGGCCGCCGCACTGGGCGACTTCACTCGCTCCATTCCCCAGCCAGACGGGGACATTGACGAAGGCACGGATGCGTTGGTCAAGGGTGTCACGCGACTTTGCAACATCGTTTCAGGCTTTGCACAGGACGTAGATGACGCGGTCGGGGCGCTCAGCGAGGGTAACCTTACCTACCGGTCGGATCGCTCCTATGAAGGTCTTTTTGGCGATGTGACAAATGGGGTGTCACGCTCCATGACGCGCATGGGCGACATCGTGAGCGATGTGCAAATCGCGGCCGGGAACATCAATCTCGCGGTGGAAGATATTTCACTGCGCGCGACAGAAGGATCATCGCGCGCCGCCCAACAAGCTGATCTCATTGAGGAGAGCCGCGCGACGCTGGGTGAATTGTCAGAAAGTGTGACGCTCAGTTCCAAAGCCGCGCAGGACGCAGCCGCTGCCGGACAAACCGTCGTGGATCAAACTGCAGCCAGCGTGGATATGATTGATCACACGGCCCAAAGCATGGCTCGGGTGGAACAAAGCTCCAAAGACATCTCCGACATCGTCAACATGATCGAAGAAATTGCTTTTCAAACCAACATCCTGGCTCTGAACGCCTCTGTGGAGGCAGCGCGCGCCGGCACCTCTGGCACCGGTTTCGCCGTTGTCGCCCAAGAGGTGCGCGCGCTGGCCCACCGCGTATCTCAGGCGGCGATGGAAATCGGCGGGTTGATCACAGCCAGCGTCGAGCAGGTGCGTGATGCTGCAGGATCCGTGAGGGCAACCAACACGAAACTGCGCACGATCAAAGATGAAATCACCAGCGTTGTTGATGCCGTGCAGACCATCGCGGCCATCTGCCAGGAGCAATCAGCCGCAGCAGCCTCGGTCGCGACCCGGTTTGAAACCCTGAATGAAACGGCCAGAACCAACGCTCAGATCGCCGCTAAAAACCGCACCACGGCTACGGATCTGACCCAAAGCACCCATCACATGCTGTCACAAGTGTCTTTTTTCCGAACCGATCAAACCGCCGCGGACCATTATCAATTCGACGCAGCCTGATGGGCAGCACTATGGACCTCAAGCCGTGCTGCTGCGCACGCCCAGCCCCAAGCTGCATCAACATCTTCCGGACCGGTGCCAACCCGTAAAACGCATCTAAACCGCGCGCCCGTGCATCGCGCAAGAGCTGATCATCGGCCATGGACGCGCGATTGAGCATGTCAATGCCGGCAACCCGCAAAGCGACCTCGCTGTGTCGTGCAGTGTGATAGTCCTGCAGCATTGCGGCATTCCCCACCCCATCCACATCCGCCCGGGCCAGATCCAGCAGGGCGGAAATATCGGCCAGCGACATATTCAACCCTTGCGCACCGATGGGCGGCACTGCATGGGCGGCCTCTGCAACCAGAGCCACCCGTTGCGCTGACATGCGGGCCGCCAACTGACTGATAAGCGGCCAGAGGGATCGCTTTGAGGCCAACCGCAGCGGCCCCATGATCCCGCAACTTCGCGTGGTCATCTCCGCCTCAAACGCGGTCTGCGATAAACTGGCCAGCCGCTGCGCCTCTGCGCCCCGTTCCATCCAAACCACGGCCGAACAGGGCAGCCCGTTACGATCTGGCAGGGGAACAAGCGTGAACGGCCCGCCGGAGCGGTGGATTTCAGTGGACACATTGTGATGGGGTTCCGCATGGGTCACCACACAGGCCAGCGCCTTTTGCCCATACCGCGTTGTGCGCACTGGAATGCCCACCGCCTCCCGCACCGGCGAGGCGCGCCCGTCCGCCGCAACGACCAGCCTGCACCGCGCAGTGCTGCCATCGCTCAACCGCACCCGCGCCTCACTTTCCCGCGTCAAAAGCCCGCTCACGGCCACCCCCATGCGCAGCTCCACATTGGTAAATTGCAAAGCCCGTGCCAGCATTTCCCGGCGCAGCAGCCAATTCGGCACGTTCCATCCAAATGGCTGATCCGAGATGTCGGCGGCGTCAAATTCCCTCACGACGCGCGGCACGGGCTCCACGCCACCTGCATCAATGATCCGCATCACTTGCAACGCGCTCGGGGCGCCGCCAAGGCGTTCCCAGACACCGGCCTCTTCCAGCACGCGCCGCCCCGGTTGCAGTATTGCCGTCGTGCGCAAATCTGCGCCTGCGGAGTCCTGCTCCGTCACCGGGGCCGAGGGATCGACGCAAAGCACGTCAAACCCTGCCTCTCCTAAAACGCAAGCGGCCGACAAACCGGCGACACCGGCGCCGGAAATCACGATGTCATAGGTGCTGGGGCTCATATCTCTCCACTCGATTGCCTGTCACATAGGTTGGTCGAAGCTGCCATGCAAACCACGCGCAGATTGCCGCATGCGCCTATAAGAGGTTCAGAAATGCCCCAAGGTCATCGGCGTGAAACTCAATATGCGCGCCCTTAGCCCGCTCCGGCGCAATAAGAACCGTACGCATGCCCATCGCATGGGGCACCTCAAGATTGCGCGGCTCATCCTCAAACATCGCCGCACGCTTAGGCACAAGCCCGTCGCGGGCAAAAATCGAATCGAACGCTGCCCTCTCCGGCTTCGGCCGATAGCTTGCATGTTCCACACCGTAGATCGCATCAAAAAGCCCGCTCAACCCGCGCGCTTCGATCACCCGTTCTGCGTATGGTGCACTGCCATTGGTATAGACCACGCGCCGCCCTGGCAGCCCCGCCAGCCGCGCGGCAAGATCGGGGTCAGGCGGCAGCACGGCAAAGTCGATGTCGTGCACCGCCATCAGGAAAGGATCGGGGTCTACGCCATGCTCTGACATCAAGCCAGCCAGCGTCGTGCCATGGGTCTTCCAGTAGTGATTGCGCAGGTGGTCGGCCTCTGCGCGATCAACGCCCAATGCGTCCATAACAAATTGTGTCATGCGCTTCTCAATCTGATCAAAAAGCCGGATACGCGGAGGATACAGCGTATTGTCGAGGTCAAAGACCCAGGTGTCGACATGGGAAAAGTGGGCTTTGTGCATGGCGAGGATTTAGCGCGGATGATGGCGCGGGCCAGCCGCCAGACAGGGCACGATCAGCCGGTGGCCGGGCAATATCCGGGCAGCGATCTGGCGCAGATGATCCCGGCGCAACGCGACGCAGCCTGCTGTGGGAAATCCCGGTCTGCGCCACTGATGCATGAAGATGCAGGACCCACGGCCCGCCTGCGCATCTGGGTAGTTCCAATCCGTCACCAGCACCAGATCATACATTGGATCGGCCCGCCGCATCACCTCATGCGACCCCGCATAGGGGGCACGAACCGGCATATTGTAATCATCACGACCCGCGTCATCGGACCACAAATCACCGGGGCTGATCGGCACGGCACTCAGGTTTGGCCGGGCCAGGCGGTCAGGCCTGTAATGTACTTCAACAATCCTGTGCACACCGACCGGTGTCGCCCCGTCGCCTTCGCATTTGTCTTCAGACAGGCCACCCCTGCCAATCACACAAGGGTACAAAACCCCTCGGAACCGCAGGCCCCTTGGCGTCAGAACAAGGTCGTTTGTGGTCACTCAGCAGCCTTCACGACAGACCCAAACGGCTGCCAGGCCCGTTGTGAGGGCACATGCAAGCGCAGCGCATCGCCCACGCGCAGCGGGCCTTCCCGTTCTACCCAGGCCGTCACCCCGCGGCGCCCCTGCGCAACCTTGGCAAAGCGGCGGCCCTGCCCGGGATGATCTTTCTCAATCTCGCGCCCAGGGTAGCCGCAGGGGAAATTCTGCATGTCGATCACAAGCGCCGTACCAGCGTTATTCTGTAAACGGCTGGATGGAGGGACATGGCTGAAATCCTCAATCCCTTCCACGACAATTGAGGCCCCCAACCATTCGGGCTTGATCGCCTCGAGACCCAAATCGGCAGCAATCAGCGCCAATTCCTCAGCCGACACCACCGAGAACTGCCGTACATTGCGAATTTCCGTGCCATTTGCATGCATCTCCTTCACTCGCACGCAGGCAGCCCGCGTCAGCCCGGCGTGGCGTGCCCCTTCCTGACCGGCATAGGTGGCCTGGATCACGTCTTGCGCGGCCGAGCGAATATCTCCAGTCTGCTCGGTCACCTGTCCCAGCCAGGAGATCCGAGCAGTGATATCGGTGGGGTATAGCGGGTTCGGCATCGCGATATCCTTTCAAACACTGACCCCAACATCATCTGACGCATCGGATCGGTCAAGCGTAGGGTTGGGTTCACGCCACCGCCCTTTACACTGTCAGCGTGAAGAACATCCGCCGGAACGGGAACAACACGGATCCATCCGCGCGCACCGGATAGGCGGCAGACATCACCTCTTCATAACGGCGGATCAGTTCGGCCTTTTCATCAGGCTGCAGCGCAGACAGGATGGGCCGGGCATAAGTGCTCTCGGTAAAGCGGCGCACCGGGTGGCTGCCTGCTTCGGCGACCAGACGCTGGTAATATTCCGTCTCCCACAGCCGGAAACGACCGCGCGGGGCCAGCAATTCCTCGTATTTCACCGGGGCCATCACACCCGGTGTGCCCGCCAGTTCCACGCGGCCCGGAAACATCTCATCGGCCAGCGTACGCCAGACACGGTGCGACGGCGCCTTGTTCTGATGCGGCATTTGCACGGCCAAAGTTGCGCCCTTGCCCAACATCCCCGCCAGACGCGGCATCAAAACCTCGTGGTCGCCCACCCAATGCAGTGCTGCGTTGGAAATGATCAATCCCGGCGCGGAGCCGGGATGCCAATCGCGGATATCCACCTGCTGCAACTTGGAATAGGACTGTGCCCCGCGCGCCTTTTCCAGCATCGCGGGGGAGGCATCGACGCCAACAACCCCGCGCCCTGCGGCCCGCGCGCGCAATGCATCGGCCATCGCGCCATTGCCGCAACCCAGATCGTAAATGTCACCGCTGCCCATCTGCGACACGACATTGAGCAGATCAAGACCGGGCCGAAGCCGCAAATCATGGAACCGGGCATAGGCGCCCGGGTTCCAATCGGTGGTTCGGATGGCTTCAGTCACTTGGTTGGTCTTTTGTTTGCGCCTCAGGCGGAGGGTTCAGGCTCCATCCCACCGTCACCGGTGTCACGGCGCGGTTTGGTCTTCGGTATTGCCGTAAGAGATGGTTTTCCGCCGTCATCCTTATCGACGTTGGTAGATGGGGTATCATCCTCATCCTCTGGCGGCTCACCGCGGATCACGCGCTCAATCTCTTCGCCGGTCAAGGTCTCATATTCGAGCAAACCTTGCGCCAAACGCTCCCAATCATCCTTTTTCTCGGACAAGATCTTGAAGGCGCGGTCATAGGCAGTGTCGACCAGGCGTTTCACCTCTTCCTCGATCAGCTCTTTGGTGCTGGCCGAGACAGACAGGCCACCAGCAGCATTGCCCATATAGCCTTCATGCGCCTGCTCATAATCGATATTGCCCACCTTGTCGGACATGCCCCAACGCAGCACCATCGCGCGCGCCAGACCACTGGCCTGCTGAATATCACCCGCCGGGCCGTTCGACACGTTGTCTTCGCCATATTTGATGATCTCGGCGGCCTTACCCGCCATTGTCATCGCCAGCTTCTCTTCACACTCGGACCGGTGCCAGTTCAGCCGGTCAATCTCCGGCAGGCTGACAACCATGCCCAGCGCGCCACCGCGAGGAATGATCGTGGCCTTGTAGACCGGATCACACTGCGGCAGCGCCAGACCCACAATAGCGTGTCCCGCCTCGTGGTAAGCTGTCTTTTCCTTTTGCTCATCGGTCAGAACCATCGACCGGCGCTCGGCGCCCATCATGACCTTGTCCTTGGCATTTTCAAAATCGGGCATGGTGACAAACCGCCGCCCAACGCGCGCGGCCATCAAAGCCGCCTCGTTCACCAGGTTCGCCAGATCGGCACCGGAGAAGCCGGGTGTACCACGTGCAATGATGCGCAGATCCACATCCGGGCCCAGCGGCGTCTTGCGCGCATGCACGCCCAGGATTTTCTCACGCCCTTTGATATCCGGGTTCGGCACCGTCACCTGACGGTCAAACCGGCCCGGACGCAGCAGCGCGGGGTCCAGAACATCCTTACGGTTGGTGGCCGCGATGATGATCACGCCTTCATTGGCCTCAAACCCGTCCATCTCCACCAGCAACTGGTTGAGCGTCTGTTCACGTTCGTCATTGCCGCCGCCGTAACCTGCGCCACGATGGCGACCCACGGCGTCAATTTCGTCGATGAACACGATGCAAGGAGCGTTCTTTTTTGCCTGCTCAAACATGTCGCGGACACGAGACGCGCCCACGCCCACGAACATCTCAACAAAGTCGGAACCAGAGATGGTGAAGAACGGCACACCCGCTTCACCGGCCACAGCGCGGGCCAGAAGCGTCTTACCAGTACCGGGAGGACCCACAAGCAGGGCACCCTTGGGGATCTTGCCGCCAAGGCGAGAGAACTTCTGCGGGTTGCGCAGGAACTCGACAATCTCGTCAAGCTCGTCCTTGGCCTCATCAATCCCTGCAACGTCATCAAACGTCACTCGGCCATGCTTTTCCGTCAGCATCTTCGCCTTGGACTTGCCAAAACCCATCGCCCCGCCACCACGGCCGCCCTGCATGCGATTCATGAAGTAAATCCACACGCCGATCAGCAAGATGAAGGGAAGAAGCGACAGCAAGAAAGTCTGGAAGCCGGATTGTTCCTGCGGCTGCGCCGTCACCGGAATACCTTCCGAGATCAGCGCGGGCGTCAGTTCCGCATCTTCGGGCTTGATCGTGACATAGTCACGCCCATCGGTGCCCCGGAAGCGGACGTTTTCCCCATCGAGCGTGACAGAGGCCACTGCCCCATCCTGCACGGAGGACATGAAATCAGAATAAGCAACCCGTTCATTTTGCAGGTTATTTCCCGAACCGCTGAACAGATTGAACAGCGCCAGGATCAGCAGGAACAGGACCAGCCAGAATGCGATGTTGCGCGCGTTACCCAAAGGACATCTCCTATTTGAATGGGAATAGCCTGAGCTATCACAGGCTCTTGGCTTTATAAATAGCGAGGATTAATGCGGGTTCAATGCGCGATCTCATCGGCAAAACCGCGCACCCCCTTCAATGACCCCCGTGGAAGCAACTCTGCAGACCACCCATTTTCCAATCCCGCCAGGGGTGCGGCAATCAATTTATTGCCTTGCCAGACCGCTGGCGTCGCGATCAGGGACCGTGCGGGAAGCGGGCTCTCGGCGCGGTCCGGGCAATGCCTGAGCGCGTCCTCCCCCAGCGCCGCAATCCGCGCATTAAGCAGGTTGGGCCCCGTGACCCGCCACCGACCATCCCAGGGTTCACCGGGCAACGCCTTCACCCCGCGCAGCGCGCCGGCCTCGCGTGTCAGTCGGATGGCACCCTTAGAATGGCTGACGTCACAGCCTTGCAAGGTTGCATTGGTTTTAGCTAAAACATCTTCATAGAGCGCCGTGAGGGCGCCCCCACGCGGCGGATACTCCGCCCCGTTGATCCACCGCATCGCAGTCAGCAAGAGCCGCCGCGCCAGATCAGGGGACAGATTCGAAAACCCTGCGTGGTCGATCACCACATCCCCCATCTCCACCCGCGCGATCTTGCGCGCGACCTCGAGCGTCACACCATGCAGCGCGTCTCGCGCCTGTGCCAGATGGCCTGCGACCTCAGAGAGTGTTTGCGTCGAGATCCCAATCTCCGGCAAAGCCGCGCGAACGCGACTGCGTTCATAGATCGGATCACGATTGGCTGCATCCTCCACCCAACTTATGCCCTTTTCGCGCAAGTAATCACGCAGCGCCTCACGGCCACAGGCCAAAAGCGGACGCACGAAGGTGACACCCTTCTGATCCCACCTGTCCCGCATGGCCGACAAGCCGTCCACTCCTGCCCCACGGGCGAGCCGCATTAGAAAAGTCTCCGCCTGATCATCCTGGGTGTGGCCCAGAGCGATGACACCGATCCCCTGCGACAGCGCCCACTCCGCCATGAGGGTATAGCGCGCCCGTCGCGCCTGATCATGGAGGTTGCCGGAACTGCTTTCGCGCGCCCAGTCCAATGTCGCATGCGGCACGTTCCAATCTTCGCAGAGCTGCGCCATCTCCGCCGCCTCTCCTGCTGCCTCAGGTCGCAACCCGTGATTAACGGTGACCGCAGACACCTCGGGCCCGCCATTCTCTCGCCACGCGTGCAGCAAGGACAAAAGCGCCAGGGAGTCGCTGCCGCCCGACAGGGCAACCGCGATCTGATCCGGTATTTCAGAAGAAAAGAACCCGCGCAGGGCAGAAGCCGGATCGCCGCCCGTCACGACTGGCAGGCAAGCCGCGCGCGTTCGGCATTGGCATCGTTGGCCGCCTGCCCGCCCGGGAAACGAACGCCCACTTCCGCCAAAGTCACGCAGGCCTCATCCACCTGCCCGATCCGTCCCAGCGACCGACCCAAAAGGAACAGTGCCTCCGGCGCCTTGGACCCGTCGGGATCAACGCTGAACGCATCCAGAAAGGCCCGTGCTGCCTGTGTATTCTGACCCGACGCCTCCAGTGCCGCACCGCGCATCAGGCGGGCATCGGTTGCCAGCGGGCTGCCGGGATAGGAATTGAGGAACGCCTCAAACTGCCCGGCCGCGGCCGCGTGATCGCCCGCGTCCATGGACGCCACAGCCGCATCGAAATCAGCCTGCTCTCCTACAGCCAGTTGCACATCGGGGGTGGTGGTTTCAGGCTGGATCGTCTGGCCGGTGTTGCCCGTCGTGGGTTCCACCCCGCCAAGGGTCGTGCCTTGCCCGAGGGAGGCGATGTCGCAATCGGCCTCCATCTCGCACAGACGAAATTCCAGATCGCCGATCTGATTGCTGCCGTCCCGCACGACACTGTCGATGCGGAACTGCAATTGTTCGGTCAGCGCAGTGAGGCGGGTCATCTCCGCCTCAATGGTGTTTACCCGGTCGATGGTAGAGCCACCTACGGATTGGGTCGACACCCCGCCCGTGGTGCTGAGCTCCCGCTTCAGTTTCTGAATTTCAACGTAAAGCACCGACAGATCCTGCCGGATGTCAGCCAGCGTTTGCGTCCGATCCTGTGCCTGCACACCCGTGGAAAGCACAACCGCGAAAACGACACTCAGACATCGCACCATCTTGACTTCCTTAGCTAATCGGACCCGCAGAAACCACCGTCACCGACCGGCGGTTCTTGGCATAACAGGCCTCTTCAGAACAAATCTCCAGCGGGCGTTCTTTGCCGAAGGTCACGATGCTGAGCCGCGTTTGCGCCACGCCCTGGCTGACCAGGTATTCCTGCACCGCATTGGCGCGGCGGCTGCCGAGCGCGAGGTTGTATTCCCGCGTGCCCTGTTCATCCGCATGCCCCTCGATCAGGGCGTTATAATCAGTGTTGGTGTTCAGCCACTGCGCCTGGGCATCCAGAACGACCCGCGCCTCGGGCGAGATGGTCGATTGATCCACGGCAAAGAGGACGCGATCGCCCACAGTCTGCTGGAAATAGGCGGCAGATCGCGGATCGGATGCCGGACCGTTAAGCGTACCTGCGTTCGCGCCATCGGTTCCACTGCCAAATCGATCCGGGCTGGAGGAACAGGCCGCAAGGCCCACGACCGCGCAGATCATGATGATTTTATTCAGGATTGTCATATGCTTGCCTCATTAAGCGTTGTGTTCGGCCAATGTTTTCCTTGGTCTTGGCATTTTCTTAACACATCCGGCTTGGTTTGTGAATCGCGAACGGTCATGGCTGGGGTAAATTCGCGCGGATTTTACTTGGCATTTGTGGTGCGACCCAACGGCGCGGAATCAAGGGCTTTAGCCCGCCGCGCCTTCGCCCGTTGCCCGGCAGGCGATTGCCTGCAATCGCTGAGAGGAGGGCCCCACCCAGGGCCTGGCGAAATGGCAACTGCAGTCTCTCGCTCGAATGGAGTCCGGGAACGCAACGATAAAGTGCCGCTGTTCCAATGTCTGGATCGCCAGACCGGGGCCAAGCGAAGGCGCTCCGTTGCCCTACTCCTGCAAAGGCGACCACGCCGGGTCGGACGCGCCTGTCGATGTCGGCACCTGCCGCAAATTCCGACCCGTGATATCTACTGAGTACAGGCTGGAAATACCCTGCGCGCCCTGCGTCTCGCGCGTGAACATTATCACCCGGCCATTGGGCGACCACGTGGGCCCTTCATCCAGGAAAGACGCCGTCAAAAGCCGCTCCTCACTGCCATCCGTGCGCATCACGCCGATATGGAACCGGCCCTTCGACTGCTTGGTAAACGCAATCAAATCGCCCCGCGGCGACCAGACAGGCGTGCCATAGCGGCCCTGCCCGAAACTGATCCGCTGCGCCTCACCCCCGCCTGCGGGCATCACATAAATCTGCGGCGTGCCGGACCGGTCGCTTTCGAACACGATCTGACGGCCATCAGGGCTGAAACTGGGGGCTGTTTCAATCGTCGGTGTCGTGGTTAGACGCTGGCTGCGGCCTGATCCCAGATCCATCGCGTAAAGATCGGTATTGCCGCCCTGCGCAAGGGAATAGACCACAGTCCGCCCATCCGGCGCGAACCTTGGCGCGAAGCTCATGGTCCCGGCTTGCGTGTCGAGCGCCCTGCGACGCGCGCTGCCCACCTCGATCTCATAGATGCGCGGCTGACCTGTCTCATAGCTGGTGTAAAGCACCCGGTCGCCAGCAGGCGAAAAGCGCGGGGCGAGAACGATGGAGCTGGCATCCGTCAGAAAGGTCACATTGGCCCCATCATAATCCATGATGGCCAGCCGTTTCTGCCGCGCATCTTTGGGGCCAGTCTCCGACACGAAGACCACGCGGCTATCAAAATACCCCGCTTCACCCGTCAACCGGCTGTAGACCTGATCGGCCACCTTGTGGGCAATGCGCCGCCAGCCATCCGCGGTGCCGACAAGCTGCAACCCCTGCCCCAATTCCTGACCGGCAAACACGTCATAGAGCCTGAACCGAACTGTCACCCGGCCTGATCCATCTACATCCACCGCACCAGTGATCAGAGCCTGCGCGTTGATCGCCTTCCAGTCGGAAAACTGCACGGGGCTCGCGAAACTGGTGATGCGGCTGATATGGGCGGCGTCCGGGATCTGCCGGAAAAGCCCCGTCCCATTCAGATCAGACGCAATCACAGACGCGATATTCGCCGACAGCCCCTCTGCCGCCGCATTGCCCGGCACAAAGGCGGGCACGGCATAAGGCAGCGGTTCAATCACGCCTTCGGTGATTTCAATCCTGAGCGGCCCATCCTGCGCGCGCACCGTGAAGGTCAGCACCGCAATGGACGCCAAAAGGCAAAGCAAAAACCGTATCATCTGATCCTCATGTTTTCAGGATTGAATGTAATCTCTATATTCCGCCACTGGTCATACTTCTCAACCGGTAATGGGAAGCCATTTGCGCCACAGCGGATGATTGCCCGCCTTGCGGCTTCAAAAGCTTGTGAGGCCGCCGTTCCGCCGCCGCCTGACGCGCTGACCATGTTGATCGTGCCCACATTGGGCTTGCCGTCCTGCGCCATGTCAAAGGCCACGACCACAGTGGTGTTGAGCGCATCTGTCGACAGACTGCCCACGTTCCAGCATTGCTGCACCGCCACACGCAGCGCATCCTTTTCGCCTGCTGTCAGCGGTGGGCCGGAGGGCGCTGCATCGCTCTCTTCATCCGTGCCGCCCAAGGCTGCCGCGATAGCGTCTTCCACCGCATCCCGCTCAGGCTCGGTAGGTTCTGCCGTCTCCGCCGTCTCGGTTTCCACGGTCTCGGTCTCCGCCGTCTCGGTCTCGGCTGGTTCTGGACGTGTCTGAGGGCGCGACTTGGGCCGTGGGCTACGCGTCGGGGCGGCATCCTCCAACGCCTCTGTCAAAAGCCGCTCGGCGGCTGCTTCACGCGCGGTCTCTTGTTGCGCCTCGTCAACCTGCTCCACGGTCTGATCCTCGGATGTTGCCTGTTGATCCACATCATCAATCTGCACATCCGGGTCGGGCTGCGCGATAGTTTCTGGCGCCACACGGGGTGCTGCCTCAGGGCGGCTTTCCTCTGCAATCTCCGGCACCAAAACGGCCACATCTTCCTCTGGCGGCTGCAACACAGGCGCCTCATCACTCACCTCTGCCTCAGGTGGCGCGGGGTCAGGCACGTCGGGTGTCACATCGGGCTCTGCTGGCTCGGTCACCTCGGGCGTCTCCTGCACCACTTCAGTGTCCACTGCCGCGTTCACATCAGGCGCTTGACCGGCCTCTGGCGGCTCAGGCGTGTCGACATTGGCCACAGCATCGGGCGATGGCTCCGCCTCAAAGAGCGCTGCATATTCCTCAGACGAAATCGCCGTCACCTCGGTCACCTGAAACGGCAAGGGGTCGGCATTGAACGTGCCGCCAAAAATGGCGACCGACAACAGCCCCACATGCCCCACGGCCGAGATCTTTTGCCCGGTATCAAGCCGCGCCCACATGGTCGTCAGCCACCATCCAAACGGGGTCCACCCGGTTCCGTCACGAGCCCGATATTGGGAAAGCCCCCACGGTTGAGCGCACCCATCACTTCCATCACCTGAGAGTAAGGCACGGCCCCATCCGCCCGCAGGAAGATGCGGTTGCTGTCACGCTCCGATGCAATGGCCAGAAGCCGGTTCACCAACTCATCCCGCGCCACAGGGGTTTCCTGAATGGACAGGTCACCCGCAGCTGTCACAGTCACCGTCAGCGGCTCTTCATCATCGCCCGACAGCGAATTGGCAGCCGTCTGCGGCAGTTCGACTTCCACACCGACGGTCATCAGGGGGGCGGCCACCATGAAGATGATCAAGAGCACCATCATGACATCCACGAATGGTGTCACGTTGATCTCAGACATGGGCCGCGACCGCCCACGGCCCCGCCGCCTGCGCCCGCCTTCTTTCTGAACCACACCCGCACCCATTTAAGTCACGCCTCGCTCAGCAAATAAAAGAGCATCGAGCCCACAAGACGAGGTAGCGTTTGCTTTGCACAGGCGTTCGACTTGGCGGGAGATTCAATATTGCGACGCATGACTCAACCGTCCAACTGGCGGCTCAGGATCGTCGAAAACTCATCCGCAAACGCCTCATAGCCTGCAACAATCCTGTCACTATCCGCGCTCAACTTGTTGTAGAAAATCACCGCCGGAATAGCCGCCAGAAGGCCCAAAGCGGTGGCCAACAACGCCTCCGCAATCCCAGGCGCCACCACCGCGATCGAGGTATTCTGCTGCTCTGCAATCTCAATAAAGCTGTTCATAATGCCCCACACGGTGCCAAAAAGCCCGATAAACGGTGCCGTTGAGCCTATGGTCGCCAGCACATTGAGGCCCCGTTGCAACCCTTCGGCCTCCTTTACGATCGCCACGTCCATCGACCGATCAATCCGTGCCGTAGCCCCGGCAATCAGCCCGCCATCATTGCGATGCGACCTGCGCCATTCCGTCATCCCGGCGGCAAAGACCCGTTCTGACTGTCCGCCCGGATCAGGGCCAATGACCTCAAAGAGCTCATCAAGGGGTTCCCCCGACCAGAACCGTTCGTCAAACACCTCGGATTCAACACGCGCCCGACGGTAAATGATGATCTTCTGAATAATGATCGACCACGCCCAAAACGACGCAACAATCAGCATCCACATGACAATTTTGACGGTGATCGTCGCGCGGGCGTAAAGCCCCCATAGCGAATAATCACCCCCATGCGCCCCGTTTGCCAGGGCCAATGCTTCTGCTTCCATGAGCCTGCTCTGCCTTGTTACCACCTTGGGCCGTGTGTCCGACCTCTTGACGGGTGTATTAACCCAGTTTGCGCACGAAGACCATCAGAACCGCATCTACACTGCAAAATGTGAACGCGTTGGCAGATTTTCGCGTGTGAAACAGGCAGCGCGCAGGCCACTAGAGGTCTATTGCGCCAATTGCCGGATCACATCGGGCAACCGCGTCGGCCGCCCCTCCAGCGTCATGCAAACGGCTGTCACCTCCGCTGCAAACAACCGCTCGTCCCCGCGTAGAACCACCTGTTCCATCACCATCCGAGCCCCGGATACGGACGCAAGCCTCGTGAGTATCTCGAGATCTTCGCCATAGAGGGCAGGCTTGATGAACTCCGCTTCAACCCGCCGCACAGCAAAGACAATGCCGCTGTCATCGCGCATCGCCAGTTGATCAATACCCATCTGCGCCACCCAGTCACTGCGCGCGCGTTCGATGAATTTGAGGAAATTGGCGTGATAGACGATGCCACCCATATCGGTGTCTTCATAGTAAACGCGCACTGAAAATCGGTGATCCATGACACTTTGTCTACCGATTGCGTGCCCAAGGGGGAAGCACATCCGCCTGAAACCTGCGCAAATCTGCCATGCGGCAACGCGGATTGGTGCGCGACGCCCAAAGCTGTGTTAACCAACGCACGCACCGCCCTCCAATGGGCGCGCGAAACAAGGGACACGCAAAAATGCTTTCAGAATTCAAAGACTTCATTGCGCGCGGCAATGTCATGGACATGGCCGTGGGTATCATCATCGGCGCGGCCTTCACGGCGATCGTCAGCTCGCTGGTGGCTGACCTCGTCAACCCGATCATCAGTCTCTTCATGGGCGGGCTCGATTTTTCCGGACTTTTCGTGCTTTTGGGTGATGGTGAACACGCCACTATCGAAGGCGCTGAAGAAGCCGGTGCGGCCGTCTTCGCCTATGGCCGCTTCATCATGGCCGTGATCAACTTCCTGATCATCGCATGGGTGGTGTTCATGCTGGTCAAGGCCGTGAACCGGATGAAACCTGCGGAAGAGGAAGAAGAGGCCCCCGCAGAAGATCCCGGCCCCACCGAGATCGAACTTCTGATGGAAATCCGCGACGCGCTGAAGAAGTAACACGGATAAGGGCCCCCACGTGGGGCCCTCTTCAATTGGGCATGATCCGCGCCGCCAGTCTCATCGCATGCGACGGATCGCGCGCCACCGCGGGCATCACCGGATCATACCCCGCCCGAATGACAGCGGCGATATCGGGCCGCAATATGATCCGATCCCCACCCGGCACCTGCGCGAGCGCCGACGTGTGATTGAACGCCACATCCGACCAAAGCACGATGGTCTGCACCACCTGGCTCAGCGCCAGGGTTTCCGCCGGGATCTTGGAAAGCTCCTCATCCATCCGCAGAAACACAAACGCAGCTTTGATCGCATCTGCCTCATCAAAGCGGAAAAACCGGTACTGATTGGCCCCAACCTCTTTCAATCGTGGCAACAACCCCAGCAAATCCGGCACCAACCGGTCGAGATCAGGCACCGCCAGCAACTCATCCCAATCCCTGAAGAAAAAGAACATCAGGTTCACGCCAAGTTCGGGATCCGTCTCCGCCATCTGATGGCCTGCCAGATCCGCGACCGCCTCAACCGCGCCCTTGATCACCGACAGTGTCTTGTCATCAACGCCAAACACCACTGGCACGATGGGTCGCCCCCAACGTGCAAACAGGTATTCGCCGCTCTCGCGCGTAAAAAGCGCCTCAATCTGTTCTGCTGCCACACTCTCGCTCATGGGCCGGCAGTTATCACGCCCAGCCTGAGAAACAAGAGCCCGGCACAGGCTTCTTTTTGGCCAGAAATACTCCCGCCGGAGGCATCAAGACCCGAACAAATCGCTCTGCCCCGGGCTCTTGGGCGCGGCCAGACCCAAATGCGCCCAGGCCCGCGCGGCCAACATGCGGCCCCTCGGCGTACGCTGGATCAGCCCCTGTTGCAGCAGATAAGGCTCAATCACCTCCTCCAGCGCATCCCGGGCTTCACTCAACGCCGCCGCCAGGGTCTCAATCCCCACCGGACCACCCTGATAGGCCTCCGCAATCAGCCGCAAATACCGCCGATCCGCCCCATCAAGGCCCAAGCCATCGACGCCCAGCCGCGTCAGCGCATCATCGGCCAGCGCCCGGGTGATCTGCCCGTCGCCTTCCACCACCGCGAAATCCACAACACGGCGCAAGAGCCGCCCTGCAATCCTCGGTGTGCCCCGCGACCGCCGGGCAATCTCCCGCGCGCCATCGGTGTCCGCAGGCACATTCAAAAGCGCGGCATTCCGGGTGACAATCTCGTGCAACTCGTCCTCGGTGTAGAACTGCAACCGCGTGGGGATGCCGAACCGGTCCCGCAAAGGCGTCGTCAACAGCCCCAACCGCGTCGTCGCCCCCACCAGAGTGAAAGGCTGCAATTCGATCCGCACCGTCCGCGCGGCAGGTCCTTCGCCAATCACCAGATCCAGCTCGAAATCCTCCATCGCGGGGTAAAGCACCTCCTCCACCGCCGGATTGAGGCGATGGATCTCGTCGATGAAAAGCACGTCACTGGCCTCCAGATTGGTCAGGATCGCCGCCAGATCGCCCGCCTTGGCCAGCACGGGGCCGGAGGTCATGCGAAACCCGACGCCCAGTTCCTTCGACATAATCTGGGCCAACGTCGTCTTGCCCAAACCGGGGGGCCCATGAAACAGCGTGTGATCCATCGCCTCGCCCCGCTGCCGGGCCGACGCGATGAACACGCGCAGATTGGCTTTGGCCTCCGATTGCCCGATAAAGGCATCAAGCGCCTGCGGTCGCAAAGACCGCTCATGATCTTCGGGCAAAGGCTCAGGTCGCAGGGTGGGATCTGGCTCACTCATGGCCCTGCCCTATCCCGAGGGTGCCAAGAGTCGCAAGGCACGGCGAATAAGATCGCCCGTGTCCGCCTTAGGCGCATCGTCCGAGGCCTGCGCCACTGCGCCCGCCGCCTCACCCGGCGCGTAGCCAAGATTGGTCAGGGCCGATAGCGCCTCTGCCTGCGCGCCCGGGCCAGCCTCGGGCACCGGCGCAACGGGCTCAAGAGGTTCGATAACGTCATCATCCGGACCCGGCGAGGCGCGCCCGTCAGGGAGCGACGAGCTGCCGCTCATCGCCATCACCTGCGGGGCCTTGTCTTTGAGCTCATTGACCACCCGCTGCGCCGTTTTGGGCCCAATTCCCTTGGCTGCTTTCACCGAATTCCAGTCCCCCAGCGCAATCGCCCGGCCCACACCATCAGGTCCCAAAGCGCCCAGAATGGCCAGAGATGCCTTCGCGCCCACGCCCTGCACACTCATCAGCAACCGGTGCCACTCCTTTTCCTGCAGCGTCGTGAAGCCGAAAAGCTGCATCAGGTCATCGCGCACCAAAAGGTCGGTATAAAGCGCCACATGTTCGCCTGCCCGTGGCAAGGCTTGCAGGGTCCGATCGGAGCAATAAACGAGATAGCCCACCCCACGCACATCAATCAGCACGTGATCGCCCGCACGGTAATCAATCCGCCCCGCCAGCCGCCCGATCATGCGCGCATCCGTCCAAGGGTCGCCGCCAACCGCCCGTGATGGGCGTGGCAGATCGCGATGGCCAAGGCATCGGCCGCATCCGGCCCCGCCAGATCAACGCCCGGCAATTGCACCTTCACCATATGCGCGACCTGCGTCTTGTCGGCATGGCCCACGCCCACAACCGTCTTCTTCACTTTATTGGGCGCGTATTCACCGACGCTCAGCCCGAACTGCGCCGGCACCAAAAGCGCGATCCCCCGCGCCTGCCCCAGCTTCAGCGTGGCCACACCATCCTTGTTCACGAATGTCTGTTCCACCGCCGCCGCGTCCGGAGCGAACCGCGTGACCACCTCGGAGAGCTGCCCATGCAGCGACAAAAGCCGCTGCGCCAGATCATCCCCCTGAGACTGACACACGCCATTGGCCACATGACGCAGCCGGCTGCCATCCATGTCGATCACCCCCCAGCCGAGGTTCCTGAGCCCAGGATCAATTCCCAAAATACGCATGCCACACTGCCCGTTTCCCGGTGTTAAACAGAAGTAGCACGAAACGGGAACAAACGCCAAGCATCTAAACTGCTCCTGAGGAATTTAAGCCGGGAGACGTGCATAGGGCACGCGGAAAACAGACCCGAGCGTTCCAGCCTGCCGCGCTGCAGCATTTGAAACATGAGAGGCAAAAAAATTGAATTAAATTAAAAGCTTATTCTCAAATTCAGCCATGCATCCAGTGCATAATAACTATGCAAAAACCAATCTTGCTGCAAACAACCGCGCCTCCTATTTCACTGGCACGAACGGACACAAGCGGCTCACGCCGCGATAACATCAGGAATGAAAACAATGGCACTTCTCGACCAAACCCGTTCGACAGGCTCCGCCGCCTCTTCGGGTCACGGCGCGGGTATCTTGTCGAACATCATCGGCGCATTCAACGCATGGAATGATGCACGCATCACACGCAAAGCCCTTGCCCAGCTCTCCGATCGGGAGCTGGAAGACATCGGCCTCGTGCGTGGCGACATTGACCGGATCGGTTCCTAAGATCGGTCGCCTCCCATAACGGGAAGAAAAACCCCCGCCGGTGTGAGACGCACGGGCGGGGGTTTTTTCTTTGGAGGGTCTTGGAGGGATAGAGAGAGTTAGGGAAGCACAACCTTCATCTGGCCGGCCAAAAACTGAGAGAAGACATCTGGTGCCATAACGAAGGCTGCTGCCTGTTCGAAGACCGACGCGGACTTCAGATATTTGATCGATGCCAGATAGTCTTCCGCCCCGATCCAAGCGATGCTCACCGCTTTGAACAGGAAGAAGGAGGCGACAAGGACCATGAAACCGGAGAGAGAGATGGTCGGTGCGGCCTGACGGGTCGGAACGAGGATGATATCGTCATCCATTTTCGCCTGAGAGAAGGCGTGGAGGGATCGCGGATGACGATCATCAGCACGGCGCATTTTCTTTGCGCGTATCTGCGATTTATTTGGCTTCGTCATTGCAGCACCAGAAATCTTCGTCGCCCCCATGGCGTCATGAAAATGACTAGTTTTGAATTGTGGCAAAACTTGGGCACCCGCCGCAATTTCGGCATTTTTCCCTTTGTTTTAGGCAATTTTTTGCAGGATTGTCGTGGTCCACTCGCCAATCTCGCGCCTCGAAATCTCAGTGTTTCCATTCGCGCAATAAACCTGCACGACCTCATCCGCCTGCTCATTCAGGATGCCCGACAAAATCGCGATTCCCCCGGGGCGAAGCGAGGCCGTGATCCCAGGCGACAGCGCAATCAGCGGCGCCTTGAGGATATTCGCGAAGATCAGACCGTAAGGCGCGACCTCTGCAATGCCCTCATGATCAAGCCCTGCCGCCTCAAAACACGCGACCCGTCCCACCATGCCATTGGCGGCCAGATTGGCCCGCGCCACCTCAACGGCCACCTCATCAATGTCACTGGCCAGCACGGTCGTGTTCATCTGATGCGCCGCTGCCATGGCCAGCACGGCTGTGCCGCAACCAAGGTCCAACACCGGGCCCTCCGCCACACCGTCATGCAGCAACCGGTCCAGCGCTAACAGACACCCTTGCGTCGTGCCGTGATGTCCGGTGCCAAAGGCCATTGAGGCCTCGATCAAAAGCCCGATCCTACCTACAGGCAGTTTGTCCGCATCATGGCTGCCATAGACAAAGAACCGCCCGGCCTCGACCGGCGTCAACTCACGCCGTACCTTGGCGACCCAATCCTCCTCGGGCAGTTCCGAGACCACGAAGGCTTTCGCCCCATGCATCGCCGCGAGCAAGGCCAGCCCCGCCGCATCCGGCGCAGCTTCGAAATACGCGCCCACTTCCCACGTGCCTGTGCCGTCCTCAATCTCAAATGTGCCGATACCGGTGGGTTCGGGATCCATGCGCTCGAGATCATTGGCGAGCGCCTCAGCGGCCTCGCGCGTGGTCAGCGTGGTCAGCGCGGTGAAGGTCGTCATGAGTTACTCCGCGGGGGCCGGGGCGAGACGTGACAGAATCGTCTCATGGCCCGGTTCAGGATGGCGCGGGATCAAAAGCGCCAGAAGAAAAGACACCGACGCCATGCCAGCGGCCAGAATGAACACGGCACCGGGTGAAATCAGCCAGAGGTATCCCAGCCCAGCCGGCAGGAAGACGGCAGCGACATGGTTGATCGTGAAGGCCACTGCGGCAGTGGGCGCGATATCGGCCGGATCGGCGATCTTTTGGAAATACGTTTTCAAGGCCAAGGCCAGTGCGAAGAGCAGATGGTCGACCACATAAAGCACGGCGGCCAGCAGCACGCCCCAGCCAAAAAAGTAAAGTCCGCCGTAAAGCCCGAAAACAATCGCCAGCCCCGCATATTCAAACAAGAGCGTCGCGCGTTCTCCGAAGTGGTGCACGGCGCGCCCCATGAACGGCCCGCAAACCATGTTGGCCACGAGGTTGATCAGGTAAAGCGCCGTGATCTCATGCACTTCGAAGCCGAATTTCTCGACCATCATGAAGCCCGCGAAGACCACAAAGATCTGCCGCCGGGCGCCCGCCATGAATTGCAGCAGGTAATAGAGCCAGTACCGCTTTCGCAGGATCATCTTCTTGACCTGCGGCGTGGGCGCCTCAAACTGCGGGTAGGCCACAAAACAGAAGGCGGCGATCGCCACGCAGACCCCGCCCGCGATCATGTAGACGGTGTTGTAGGTCAGCCCGAGGGTGTCCCATGTCAACACAATGAGCCCATAGGACAAAAGCGCCGCCGCCGATCCAGCGGCCACCATCCATCCCAATATTTGCGGCGCGCGGTTTTTTGGCAGCCATTGCAACTGCAGCGATTGATTGACCGTCTCGTAATAGTGAAACCCGATGGAACTGAGCATCGTGATCGTCAGAATGCCCGCCATCGACGGATACCACGCGGTCACGGCCGTGGCCGCCCCTAACATGATGAGCGAGACAATCCCCAACACCTGTTCCCGCATGAAGATGATGATGGCGATCACACCCACGGCCAGAAAGCCGGGAATTTCCCGCACCGTGTGCAGCCAGCCAATGTCCGAGCCATCGAAATCCGCCACATCAATCACGAAGTTGTTCAAGAGCGCCGACCAGGTCGAAAACGCAATCGGCATCGCCGCCGCCATCAGGAAAAGCAGCGTCACGGGCCTGCGCCAGACGGGCAAGTGGCGCGCATCATGAAGGGCAACGGTTTGCATGAGATCGGTCTACGCCTTTTGCCCGAGCTTGGCGAGTGCGATGGCGAAGACCGATCTGTGCATTTCTGGAGGAGACAAAATTTTTACAAAAAATTTTCGCCAACGCTGGTAGCGCGTCGAACGACATCCGGTCTGTGCCTAGCGATGGCCGAGGCGGCGCTGCCCCACCGTCAAAGCACAAGGCTTCGACGCCTCTTCGGAGTATTTTTGGAAACGTGAAACAAGGGGTATGCGTCCCTGGGCTTCTTTCTGGCCAGAAATACTCCAACCCGGGACGTTCAACGCGCTCAGAAGAAGCTTTGGGGATCAATGTCCACGGCTAGGCGAAACTGCGCAGAGCCGCGCACAGGGTGGATCCAGCGGGCGAGCGCAGGTTGCAGGGCCACGCCTTTGGGCGCTTTGACCAAAAGGCGCACGCGGTGGCGGCCCCGGATGCGGGCGATGGGCGCCGGGGCTGGGCCGAAGACCTGCGCGCCAGCCTCGCGCAGCGCGCCGTCGTTGCGGGCCAGAAGGTTACCGATATCGAACACCTCTTGCAGATCGGTGGAGGACAGAATGATGCCTGCCATACGGCCAAAGGGCGGCACGCCGGCGGCTTCGCGTTCGCGCGCCTCCGCCATCCAGAAGGCTTCTTCGTCACCTGCGAGGATGGCACGGATCACCGGGTGGTCAGGCTGACAGCTTTGCAGCAGCGCCGTGCCGGGTTTGTCTGCGCGCCCGGCCCGGCCCGCCACTTGCCGCATCAGTTGAAAGGTGCGTTCGGCGGCGCGAAGGTCAGAACCTTGCAGACCCAGATCGGCATCGATCACGCCCACCAGCGTGAGGTTCGGAAAATTATGCCCTTTCGCCACCAACTGCGTGCCGATGATCATATCTGCCCCGCCATCCGCGATCTCCGCAATCTGCTCCTTGAGCGCGCGCGCCGAGGTGAAAAGATCAGAACTGAGCGTCGCGATGCGCGCGTCCGGGAACACTGCGCGGGCCTCTTCTTCCATACGCTCGACACCCGGCCCGACGGCGGCGAGTTTTCCCTCCACCTTGCACGACGGACAAACCGTCGGCATGGGCGTCGTTTCCCCGCATTGGTGGCACATGAGGCGCTTCAGAAACCGATGCTCCACCATGCGCGCATCGCAGTGTTCGCATCCGATCTGGTGCCCGCAGGCGCGACAGATCGTGACAGGGGCATAGCCGCGCCGGTTGAGGAACAGAAGCGATTGCTCCCCTGCCTGCAAGCGCGCTTTCACCGCCTGTTCCAGCGTGGGCGAGATCCAGCGATGGGATGGCAATTTCTCAAGGCGCATATCAATGGCCCGCATATCGGGCATCACCGCCGCACCAAACCGGGCGGTCAGATCAAGGCGTGTGTACTTTCCTGCTTCCGCATTGGTCCAGCTTTCCAGACTTGGCGTGGCGGAAGCGAGCACCACCTGCGCGCCACACAGGCTCGCCCGCAACACGGCCATGTCGCGCGCGTTGTAGAGCACGCCGTCTTCCTGCTTGTAGGAGGTGTCATGTTCTTCATCGACGACGATCAGCCCAAGGTCCTGAAACGGCAAAAAAAGCGAAGATCGCGCGCCCACAACGACCGGGCAATCCCCGGACGCGGCCATTTTCCAGATGCGGCGACGTTCGGTCATGGTGGCACCCGAATGCCATTCCGCCGGGCGCGCGCCGAAACGGGCCTCCATCCGGGTGATGAATTCCGCCGTCAGCGCAATCTCGGGCAGAAGGATCAGCGCCTGACGGCCTGCTCGCAAGGTTTCAGCCACGGCCTCCAGATAGACCTCTGTCTTGCCCGATCCGGTCACCCCACGCAGAAGCGTGGTGCCATAATCACCCGACCGCACGGCCCCGCGCAAATGATGCGCCGCCTGCGTCTGATCCTCGGTCAGATCAACACCGCTGCGGCCCGGATCAAGCGGCGGGAAAGCTGTGTCGCGGGGCGCTTCGACCTCCTCTACCGCGCCTTGTTTTACCAGCCCCTTTACAACAGAGGACGTCACCCCCGCCTGCTCAGCCAGTTCCTTGAGCGTAAAGGACAGCCCGCCAAAGTCCTTCAACACCTCTCGCACTCGGCGGCGCGCATCCGTCATCCGGTCCGGTTCTGCCGCACCCAGCCGATAGACCTTCCGCATCGAGGGCGGATCCGACAGGCCTGGCGCCCGCGTCGCCAGCCGCAGCATCGCAGGCAATGGCGTCAGCGTGTAATCCCCTGCGCGGATCAGAAAATCGCGCAGCTCC
>JBCCCZ010000024.1:0-27173 GCA_039033255.1 Pseudomonadota bacterium | reverse complement strand
AGATGGATCTGAAGACACATCTTCCCCGGCCCGAGAATTTGCCTCGGTTCTGCTCATCGCTTTTTCCTGTTGCTTGAGGTGGTCCTGCGACGCGTCTACATTCGCGCCATCTCCTGGCGCGCGTCCTCAAAGGCCTGCGCCAATTCACGCAAAGTGTCTGCTTCCAGGGTTTCCCCCTTCGCGCCCACTCGCGCACTGGGCAGCATCGGGAAGGTCACAAGCGACACCTCCCACAGCTCCAGTTCCTGCAAGAGCCTGTTGCCCTTGGTGTTCTTCGCCGCCTTCACGGTACGATACCCGATGGACAGCCCATCAATGGCGCCTGCCGCAATCAGCTCGGCGGCTTCCCGCGCGCGCGCCACGCCGTCCAGCAGACGGCCCTTCACATATAGACCGCGCGCATCCTCACGCACCTCATCCCAAACGCCGATGGGCTCCGTGGGGTCATGCTGCCACAGCATCTTCACTTGACGCCCTTCCGCCTTCAAGCGCGCAAGGCAGGCCGCATAGGCACCCGGTTCGACCACATCCCCACCCCGGTCCTGATCGCCAAAGAGGCTCGCATACCCTTCAATCACCGCGCCGTCCTTCACGGACAGCTCCTGATCAAAGCGGCAGAACTTCTGCTCCAGGCCTTCGTTTACATCCATCTCACGCTCCTTCGCGTCACTTAAGATCGGGCCAGATCGGCTCAGTACATGCTGACCGTGCCGCCACTCAGAACGAACGACATCAACCCGCCCACCATCGCCGCAATGATCAACCAGACGAGCCTTGAGATATGCCCGTCGATCTTTTCAAGCCGACGATCCAGTTGGTCGAACCTTGCATTCATAAACTTGAGTTTTTCCTCACTCACCGCACGGTCCGTCTCAATCGCTGCAACGCTCAGCTCCAGCGAATTCAGCCGCCGCTCCTGCTGCCGGAACAGCTGCAGCGTTGCCTCATGCGGGGCGACAGACCGCTCCGCGATATTGGCACCGTTAAGGCTCATGCATCACCCAGCGGCGGCAACCCAAGCAGCGCGCGCTTTTCATCTTGCGTCAGGAAATCGGCGCCCGACACGCGCTTCCACTGCGCCTCGCGCTCCGCCGACAGCGCGGGCACCTGATCGAGATCGGGCTTGAGATCCAGCGCCTCGCCATTGAACCCCTGCAACCAATCCGCAAGGCTTGCCGATACGCGCATCGCCAGCGGCAACACCGTCAGGCGGTAAAACGCCCGGTTGGCTTCCTGATAATTCGAATAGGTCGCGTCTCCAGGTATCCCCAGCAACATCGGCGGCACCCCAAAGGCCAACGCAATCTCCCGCGCCGCACTCTCCTTGGTCTTCTGAAATTCCATGTCAGAGGGCGAGAAACCCATCGGTTTCCAGTCCAGCCCCCCCTCCAACAGCATCGGCCGCCCCGCATTGCGCGCGCCCTGATGCATGCTCTCCATCTCCATCAGCAAACGGTCATACTGATCGTTGCTCAGGCTCCCTTGACCATCCGCCCCCGAATAGACAATCGCCCCCGACGGCCGAGCGGCATTGTCCAGCAAAGCTTTCGACCACCGCGAGGCAGCATTGTGCACATCCACCGCCTGCGCAGCCGCCTGCAACGGCGAAAACCCATAATGATCGTCCTGCGGATGAAACGACTTGAGGTGACAGACCGGCGACGGCCCTTCTCCAATCGCAAAACGATGCTTGCGCCCGGAAACTGCGTATTCATAGGCAACGGGCCAGCCATCTGCGCCAGGCACTACACTCATCCGATCCGAGCGCAGGATATGCAGCTCCACCGGCTGCACCGCCTCCGCCCCGCCAACCGCTTCCACATAGGCGTTGCCCGTCAGCAAAAGCTGCCCGTAAAGCGCCTCAAAGAGCTCCGCCTTGCCCTGCATCGGATTGGGGGCGTGCACCAGATCGAGGACCGGATGCGCGGTGTAGCGCTGATCTGCATCCTGAAGCACCAATGGAAGAGACGCCGCCGCCTCCGCAATCATCTTCACACACCGAAACCCAACCGGGTTCGCTGCAAATCCGGTGCGCGTCAGGCTCGCCGCATCCCGCGGGCTCCACGCCACGCGCCCGACACTGCCCCAGCTCGCCACGCGACCAGCCGCACTTGCTTTCTTCTCAGGGGTCTTCTGCTCAGCACCCTGCCGAAAATAATCGAGGATCATCGCTTGTGATCTCCTTCGTTTGACTGAAAACGCGCGGCCAGTCCGCAACTTGAGCGCATCATCCGCACAGAGGTTTACGAAAGCTTTATTCCACCGCACGCATGCGCGGCCGCCGCCATTTCGCAGCCGGTTCGATCATCAACTCGGTCAGAGCCCACACCATGGCGTCGAGCCGATCCGGGCTGCCGCTCGCCTCGTACCCGCGCGCCGTCATGGCACACATCTGATCCTCGAGCGTCTCCAGGTGGCGCGCGTGGAACACCCGACCCTGTTCATAAAGTGCGGCCACAGGTTCCGCCCGCGCGGCCTTGCCCCGCGTGGCATGAACGGCTTTGACGGGAACCATCGGATCAATCTGGCGCATCACTTCGGTGACCATATCGCCGCCCTGATTGACCTCGGCGACCAGCCGGTCAGCCCCATACTGCTCCATCGCCGCAATCGCCTTCGCCGCCCAACCCGCTGGGCGCGCAGCATGGACCGAACAATCGGCCAACACATAGGCGCGCCAATTCTGCACCGGCCCTTTGGTCTGCGCCCCGGCCACAATGATCCCGCATTCGTCAGAGGTGGACTTCCCCGTGACAGGCGGATCAAGCGCCACGACGATGCGATCCAGGTCGGGGACGTCATCCACCCGCGCCGCTTCCAGGATTTCACCCGTCCAAAGCGCCCCTTCCGCATGATCCACCAGAATGCCGTCGAGCTCCTGCCGGCCCAGCCGCGTGCCCGCATAACGCACCCGCACCTCTTCCAGAAACGACTGCGCCAGATTGGCCTTGTTGGCCTCCGTCGGCGCATGTGTCACCACCGTGCTCTCCCGCGCCAGCAATTGCTTGATCAGCGCCGTATTCCGCGGCGTCGTCGTCACGCAAATCTGCGGATGCTCCCCCAGCCGCAGCGCGAATTGCAGCATATCCCAGGTATCCTGCGCCTTCTTGAACTTCGCCAACTCATCCACCCAGGCGCAATCGAATTGCGGCCCCCGCAATGCTTCCGGCTCCTGGGCCGAATAAATCTGCGCGGTGGCCCCATTGTGCCAAAGCAGACGCTTCTTGGAGGCCAGCCATTCCGGCCGCCTGTCTGGCGGGGAACAGGCCAAAATCCCGCTTTCCCCGAAAATCATGACATCGCGCACCTGTTCAACCGTCTCGCCAATCAAGGCCACGCGCCGTGCGACGCCGGGGTCCAGCGGCAATGCGCCCTCAACCTGCGCTCTCACCCATTCGGACCCGGCCCGCGTCTTGCCCGCGCCGCGCCCGCCCATGACCATCCAGCAATGCCAATCCCCCTCGGGCGGCAGTTGATGCTCCAGCGCCCAGAATTCGAAAAGATACGGCAAGGACAGCAGCTCACCTTCATCTTCTGCAAGGCTGTCGAGGAACCTTTCAATCCGGTCCGGCCCGCCGGAGGCTATCAAGTTTGCCCCAGATCGCAGATCGGGCTTCGTCGAGGTTGACGGCAAAGTCGTGGACGATGCCTTCTTTTTCCTTATGACGTTTGTCAAGTTGCACCTCCGCTTCGATTGCAAGCTTCAACCATTGGCGGATTTCAACAACCGTCTTGGCGGCATTGCTGATCTGATCCAGCTCACCGGCCTGTATGCGATTGTAAAGGTGATCCAACTCCACGCGCATATCAGACAGCTGCTGCTGCACTGACGTGATCGTGTCAGCCAAGCCGTCAGGCCTGTCATCCGGAGTGATCAGGATCATGTCGTCCATACCCAATGCGTTACGCGATCACCCCTCCGGAAGAGGCGCATGCCCTCCGGCGAAAATCAACCTAGAGATGTATCATTCGCCAGTCAACATGTTGCACGTCGCGCCGCGCGCCCTGGTCAAACGAACTGTTAGGAATTAGGAGCACCAGCCCAAGCGAGACGCGCCCGAAAGGGAGCGAAGAGCGGCGCAACTCCGGTCATTGCGCGTTGCGCTCCGCCTCAATCTCACGCCACCGCGCCACGTTGCGATTATGCTCATCCAGCGTTTCCGCAAACGCATGCCCGCCCGTCCCGTCAGCCACAAAGAACAAGTAATCGGTGTTGTCCGGATTGACCGCTGCCATCAGGCTTGCCTCGCCGGGATTGGCAATGGGCGTCGGCGGCAAACCATCGATCACATAGGTGTTGTAAGGTGTCGCCCGACGCAGCTCACTCTGGCGCAACCCACGACCCAGCACGCCTTCGCCATTGGTGATTCCATAGATCACCGTCGGGTCGGTCTGAAGCCGCATGCCTCGGCGGATGCGGTTCACAAACACACTGGCCACCTGCGGCCGCTCGTCGGCTTGAGCGGTCTCTTTTTCAATGATCGACGCAAGGATCAGAACCTCCGCAGGATCGGCCAGGGGCACATCACCGTCGCGCGACTCCCAGGCCACCGCAAGCCGCGTGCGCTGCACATCGCGCATCTGCTCCAGCAGGCCAAGTCGGCTATCACCAGGTTCAATCTCATAGCTGAAAGGAGCAAGGCTGCCTTCCGGCGGCACCCCCTCAATCGCATCTTCCATTACCTCAATCGCATTGAGCGCGGTCACAATCTGCCAGCTGGTCACACCTTCGGCCACGTCAATTCGAAACCGCGTATCGGACCCGCCGATCGCATCTGTGTATTCGGCAGGGCGCGACCCGTCGGCCTGCACTTCAAAATCCACCAGCTCGTCAAAGGCTTCAGTGGCCGGGTTCAATTCCTGCACCTCAGCCGTGACCTGCGTCACCCCGATCCGATAGATCACCTGCGTGCCGCATGTGCTGGCCCCGCCGCGCGTGATGATGTCTGTCACCTCGCTCATGCTTGCCTCTTCCGGGATCAGCCAACTGCCCGCCTTCAAAAGCCCCGCCTTGCCCGAATAATCCGCACCCATCCGGAAAACCGCGCCATTGCTGACGGCGCCCTTTTCCTCAAGCGTCCGCGACACGCGCGACATGTTTGATCCCCGCTCCACCTGCAGACAAATGCTGTTCTGCAACGGGCCCGCATTGGTGTATTGCGACTGACCCCAAAGGATCGCGCCGCCCATCAAAAACACGATCACAACCAGAAACGTCAGGAAACTAGAAGCAATGTTGCGCCACATTACCTCACAGCCCCCACCAACACGCAGGCATTGGTGCCACCAAAACCAAAGCTGTTGGACATGGCCACCTTCACCGCCCGTTCTCGCTTGGCATTGGGCGCCAGATCAAGGGGCGTTTCCACCGCGGGGTTATCAAGGTTGATCGTCGGCGGCACGACCTGATCGCGCACGGCAAGGATCGAAAAAATCGCCTCAATCGCGCCCGCCGCACCCAAGAGATGCCCGGTAGAGGATTTGGTGGAGCTCATAGTCGCCTTGGATGCAGCATCTCCCAACAACCGCTCGACCGCTTGCAGTTCAATCGTATCGGCCATGGTGGATGTGCCGTGGGCGTTGATGTAGTCCACCTCGGACGCCTCAATGCCGGCATTCTTCAATGCCGCCTGCATGGCGCGATAGCCGCCATCGCCATCCTCACTGGGAGCCGTGATGTGGTAGGCATCCCCCGACAGCCCATATCCCAGAACCTCGGCGTAAATCTTTGCGCCGCGCGCGCGCGCATGTTCCAGCTCTTCCAGAACCACGATGCCCGCACCTTCGCCCATCACGAACCCGTCTCGATCCTCGTCATAGGGGCGGCTGGCCGCTTTGGGATCATCTTCGCGCTTCGTCGACAGCGCTTTGCACGCGTTAAACCCGGCAATCCCAATTTCGCAGATGGCGGATTCCGTCCCGCCCGCGATCATCACATCCGCATCGCCGAACTGAATGAGACGGGACGCATCGCCAATCGCATGGGCCCCCGTCGAACAGGCCGTCACCACCGAATGGTTCGGGCCTTTGAACCCGAAACGGATACCAACCTGCCCGCTCACCAGATTGATCAGCGCGCCGGGAATAAAGAAGGGCGAGACCCGCCGCGCACCCTTTTCCCGAATGAGGTCGGACGTATCCTGAATCGATCGCAAGCCACCGATGCCAGAGCCAATCATCACGCCCGTGCGCAAGCGGCTTTCTTCATCTTCTGGCATCCAGCTTGCGTCCTCGACGGCTTGCTGCGCCGCCGCCAGACCGTAGAGGATGAAATCATCCACCTTCCGGCGCTCTTTGGGCTCCATGTACAGATCCGCATTGAACGTGTCGTTGCTGCCATCCCCGTGGGGCACCTCACAGGCATATTTTGTCGTGACCCTGTGCGTATCAAACCTTTGTATCAGCCCGGCACCCGACTCGCCTGCCAAAAGGCGGCGCCAGCTGGCCTCCACCCCATCCGCCAGCGGCGTAACCAATCCCAGACCCGTAACAACGACACGACGCATCTCACAGCCCTTCCTTCACCTTGCGCGCCCCTTTACCGCGTCTTGGGCCAAAGGGGCAAGTGCGCCCAGCACCCACCTCGCGCGAAACACCGCCGGGCATCGGGCCAGTTCACACTGCGGGAAGGACTTACTGAAAGGACGCCACCGGTTCGTGTTCCGAAGCGCCTGTGGCAATCGCCTCGGCCAGGTCGACGTGCTTGGCAAACAGCGCGCGACCGACAATTGCACCGGCGATATTCGGCACATATTTCAACCGCGCCACATCATCGATAGACCGAACCGTGCCACGCGCAATGACAGGGTGACGCGTCGCTGACGCAAGTCCTGTGATCACACCAAGACTTCCGTCACGATCTGCGCGATCTGCGTCTATATCCGTGATGATCACGCCTGCCAGTGGTAGTTTCTCAAACGCAGCTAAGTAGTCTGAAGGCTGCAGGGCGCTTTTCGTGCGCCACCCTTCGGTCATGACGGATCCTTCAAATACATCCACTGACAGGACGATCTGATCAGGATACTCATGCGCCAGCGCCTTGAAGGTTTGCGGATCGTGCGAGGCCATGGTGCCCAGCACGATGCGACCTGCGCCCTTGTCAATCCAGGCCTCCACCCCCTCGCGGGACCGAAAACCTCCGCCCACTTGCACGGGGATGTGTACGCTCCGAATGATCTCCTCGATTAGATCAGAATTGTCCCCCACCCCTGCCACAGCATCAATGTCGATGACATGCATCCACTCGGCCCCAGCTTCGGTAAAGCCACACGCGGTTTTGACCGGATCGACGTGCCAAATGCTGGGTTCATCCACGCGCCCCTGAGGCAGAGACACACATTTGCCTTTGCTGAGCTCGAGCATGGGAAAAATGATCATCAGACGCGGTCCTTCTTCTTGACGGCAGGTAGGTGTGCACCACGCGACAGCGCGCCGCGCAAACCACTATAGCACACACGCATTAGCATATCTGTCAATCGACGCCACACGGCTGATTTGCACAAGTCCGGGTCAGTTATGCAGAATCAAAAAGGCCCCGATAGTGCTCGGGGCCTTCGCAGCGGCATAGGCCGCATATTCTGTCAGGCTCAGCCCGCGTCAGAGATGAACTTCACCGCATCGCCAAAAGTCTGGATGGTTTCGGCAGCGTCATCGGGGATCTCAATGCCGAACTCTTCTTCAAAAGCCATGACCAATTCGACCGTGTCGAGGCTGTCAGCGCCCAGATCGTCAATGAAAGAGGCATTCTCAACCACTTTGTCTTCTTCCACACCAAGGTGTTCAACAACGATCTTCTTCACGCGGTCTGCGATATCGCTCATGTCTTTTTCCTCATTCCTGACCGGTCAAGTGCCGGTACGTTTTCCGCCTTCCCCCTGCGGAAAAGCGGCCTTGAAAGATGCCCGTTCGGGCGGCTCATCGCCCTTGTTTTCGGGCTCTCGAGGTCGCACTATAGACACAACCCCGCGTAGACTTTTGCGGCCTATAGCACATGGCGCGCCATACGCAAATGGTTTCGCCCACGCCTTTTGGGCATCGGCGCAAAGGGCATTCTGCCCTCAAAGCATCGCCATTCCACCATTCACATGCAGTGTCGTGCCAGTCACATATCCGGCCTCTTCGCTGGCCAAGTAAAGCACCGCACCTGCGATCTCTTCGGGCGTGCCCATGCGCGCCAAGGGGATCTGAGCGGCGATCTTGTCCTTTTGCTCCTCGGTCAGCTTGTCGGTCATTGCCGTGCCGATCATGCCAGGTGCCACAGCGTTGGCAGTGATGCCCCGGCTTGCAACCTCGTAGGCAATGGATTTCGTCAACCCAAGCATACCTGCCTTGGACGCTGCATAGTTCACCTGACCTGGATTGCCCATCGACCCCACCACAGAGCCGATATTGATGATCCGACCCCATCGCGCCTTCATCATCGGGCGCATCACACCTCGGCAAAGCCGCATCGTGGCGGTCAGGTTCACATCGATCACAGTCTGCCATTCCTCGTCCGACATGCGCATGAACAACTGATCGCGCGTCACGCCCGCGTTGTTAACCAGGATGTCCAACCCACCCATGGCCTCAATTGCACGCTTTGGCAGCGCATCGACCGCTTCCGCATCGCCGAGGTTGCACGGCAGCACATGCGCCCGCTCCCCAAGCTCGGCCTTTAGCGCCTCCAGCGGTTCAATGCGCGTACCGCTCAGCCCCACAGTGGCACCCGCACCCTGCAGCGCTTTGGCAATGGCCCCGCCAATACCACCCGATGCCCCCGTCACCAACGCCGATTTTCCTGTCAGATCAAACATCGCCTCTCTCCCCTGTTATGCCAAAGCCGCGGCTGCATCCGCCACATCCTGCGGGGTTGAGACCGCCCGCGTTAAAATCTCACGATCAATCCGCCTTACCATGCCAGACAGCGCTTTGCCCGCGCCGATCTCCCATATCTCGGTGACGCCCTGCGCAGCCATGTAGGACACCGACTCCCGCCAGCGCACCGAACCGGTGATCTGCTGCACCAAGAGCTCCCGAATGCGATCAGGGTCGCTGACCCCTTCCGCCAGAACATTGGACACAACCGGCACCGCAGGCGCGCTGATCGTCACTTCTGCAAGCGCGCCCTGCATCGCTTCAGCAGCAGGTGCCATCAATTCACAATGGAACGGTGCGCTCACTGGCAGCAACATGGCCCGCTTGGCGCCTTTTTCTTTCGCCAAACCCACGGCCCGTTCGACCGCTTGCGCATGGCCCGAAACGACGACCTGCCCTGGATCATTGTCATTGGCAGCCTGACACACCTGTCCCTGTGCCGCCGCCTCGGCCACGTCGCGCGCCGCCGAAAAATCCAAACCCAAAAGCGCGGCCATCGCCCCCACACCGACCGGAACGGCCTTTTGCATCGCCTGCCCCCGCGTCCGCAAAAGCCGTGCGGCATCGGATACAGAAAACGCCCCAGCCGCCGCCAGCGCGGAATATTCCCCAAGCGAATGCCCCGCGACCATGGATGCCGCGTTCACCGTCACGCCCTCAGCCTCCAGCGCCCGCATCACGGCCATGGACATCGCCATCAGTGCAGGCTGCGCGTTCTTCGTCAGCGTCAGCTCATCCTGCTCGCCTTCCCAAATCAGCGTACTCAGGCTGTCCCCCAGCGCTTCATCGACCTCCTCAAACACCAAACGTGCCGCCGGATACGCCTCAGCCAAATCCTTCCCCATGCCGATCGTCTGGGCCCCCTGCCCGGGAAAAACAAATGCACGTGTCATAAAGCAGGCCCCTTTGCCGTAAAATCTGCAGCCAGATAGCGCCTGCGCGCTTCACACGCAACGCCTCACGCAGTCTTGCACGGCATCTGTGCGCCCCCGCGCGTTGTCTTGAGGCTGCCCACTTCTATCTTCTAGGACATCCACAAGGACCCGGACATGGCACGCGCAAACACGCTCACCTCATATGGCTCGGTCACCAAGAGCTTTCATTGGCTCACGGCTTTTCTGATCCTCTCAATGATCCCGCTGGGGCTCTACGCCAATATGCTGGCCTATGAGATAAAGGATCCGTCCATCCCCTCGACGGGCGAAGATATCGCCTGGGTCGCTTGGCTGTTCTCTCTTCATAAAACCGTGGGGGTGGCTCTGTTCTTCACCGCATTGGCGCGCATCACCTGGGCCATTTCACAACCCAAGCCCGGGCTTTTGAATGGGGATAAACCCTTCGAAGCCTTGGCGGCCACGACAGTCCATTGGGTGCTCTACTCCTCCCTCGTGTTGGTTCCGCTTTCGGGCTGGATCCACCACGCCTCCACAACCGGATTCGCGCCCATATGGTGGCCATTCGGCGACTCCCTTCCCTTTGTTCCAAAAGATGAGGTGCTGGCAGAACAAACCGCCGTCATTCATGCTTACTCGTGCCTCGTGCTTGTCGGAGCGCTGGTGTTGCATATCGGCGGGGCGCTCAAACATCACGTTATTGATAAAGATGCCACTTTGCGACGCATGCTGCCGGGATCTGTGTCCGCACATCCGACACCGCGTCAACCGGGTGAGGTCTTGCCGGTTTTCGCTGCTCTCAGCGTTTGGGCGCTTGTAATCTTCGCGGGCAGCGCCCTGACCGTTGCGCAGGAGGATGCTGTTGAGACAACAAACCTTGAGGCCGTGGAAAGCGACTGGACCGTCACAAACGGGTCGTTGGACCTGTCCATCACGCAATTCGGCTCCCAGATCGCAGGCAGTTTCGAAGACTGGACTGCCGCCATCGACTACACTGAGGTGCCAGATGACACAGGCAAGCACGGTACGGTCGAGGTCATGATAAACATCGCTTCGCTCTCCTTGGGTTCTGTCACCGGTCAGGCCAAAGGGGCGGAGTATTTTGACACCGTAAACCACCCGACAGCAGTGTTTTCGGCCGACATCATGGCGGTTGAAGGCGGCCATGAAGCCGTGGGGCATCTCGTGATCAAAGACCAATCCGTCCCGCTCACGATGCCTTTTTCCTTGACGCTCGAGGGTGACGTAGCCGAGGCAAATGGTACGATAACACTCGACCGCCGTGATTTCGGTATCGGTCTTGGAACAACGGACGAGGCCACCCTGGGCTTTGCGGTAGACGTTTCATTCGCGCTCAGCGCCCAGCGCGGCGCCGCACCCGCCGAGGCAGAAGACTCCGTCGTCGCAGCGCATGCCTTGCCTGAAAACGCCTGGCTGGTTGAAACAGGCTTGCTGTCTTTGGGCATAAATCAGTTCGGATCAGATGTGACAGGCAGTTTCGAAGATTGGACGGCAGAGATAACTTACGCCGATACGCCCAATGTGGATGGCAAGCAGGGCCGGGTTGATGTCACGGTCAATATCGCCTCGCTCTCGCTGGGCTCCGTCACCGATCAGGCCAAGGGCGTGGATTACTTCGACGCCGAGGCTTTCCCCACGGCCACCTTCGCCGCAGACATCATCAGTGGTGACAGTGGTCCCGTCGCCGAAGGCACTCTCACCATCAAGGGTCAGACGGTGCCCGTCGCGATGCCTTTCGTCCTTAAAATTGATGGCTCGACCGCCGAGGCCACGGGCACAGTTTCCCTCGACAGACGCGACTTCGGCATCGGGCTTGGCACGACAGATGAAGCCACCTTGCGCTTTTCCGTGGAGGTGAGTTTCACCATCAACGCCACCCGTGCAGGTAGCTGATCAAAAGCCGGCCACAAAAAAGGGCTGACAAGACGCCAGCCCTTACACTCACTATCAAGAACGGGTTTACTCCGCCTTGCCGGCCTCGATTGAGATAATCACCTCAACTTCGTCACTCACGGCGGGGGCGAAGGCGCCAAGATTGAAATCAGACCGCATGACAGTGGTTGTCGCATCGAACCCGGCCCAGGATTTCCCAGACATCGGATTATCACCAGCCTTGTTCATGACCGCATCGAGAACCACCTCTTTGGTCACCTCATTCACGGTCAGATCACCGGTGATCAACGCGGTGTTGTCGCCTGTGACTTCGATCCCGGTTGAAGTGAAAGTGATCAACTCTTCCTCAGACGCTGCAAAGAAGTCATCCGCCATGAAGTGATTGAACCGCGCTTCCCAGCCGGTCAACATGGACCGCGCTGGCATGGACACGTTCACGGAAGAATTGGCAGGATTGTCCTGATCAAACATGATCTCACCCTCAAAGCCCGAAAACATGCCGTAGGTGGTGGAAAAGCCCAGATGTTCGTAGGAAAAGACGATCTGGCTGTGGCTGGCATCCAATGTGTATTTCTCAGGCGCGGCAAAGGCGGCGCTTGCTGACATCAGCATTGCGGCAGCGATCGCCAAGGGCTTTTTATGAGGTTTCATGCGGTGTCTCCTTTACGCTAAAATAGATAGCCTCAAGGTAGGCAACCGGCCTTCCTGATCAATTGATCAGCCTTCAACAGTGTGTGTGTGGAAAGGAACAGAAACGCCAAGTTCGGCGGGTTTCTGCGCGATTACCGATCGGCGAGGACAGCGTGGAGAACAGCCTTGGCATTACGCGCGCGCATCGGCACAGACATCACCATGGCCCCGTCTGCATTCCATGCGCGCAAGGCGCCCCCTTCAAAGCGCAACGTGTCCACGTCTGCCAAGCACTGCGTCGCTTGCAGATGGAATTGCCCGCGCCCATCACATTCCATCATGCGAATTTCACCCGATATTCGGTCAAATTCGAGGCGATAAAAATCATGGGGCGCAATGGCCACCATCAGCAAGATGGCAGCACCGCCCAGAAACATAATAGATGCCCCCAGCTTGATCAGCATCACCGATGCATCGGGGGCCGTGAATGCCCAAAGCCCGACTGAAGTGACAAAGAACGCAAATCCGAGGCAGAACGACAGCCCGCGACCCACTGTATCACAACCAAACCCAAAGGCTTCAATCGCGTCGTGACGCTCGAGCGGCGCCCGCACGGGTCGTGCAGTTGTAGTGGCAATGGTTTGTGACATATGTTGGGCCCTCTCGGAAAAGGATACCCGTTCTTTTTTCCTCAAAATCTGGCCGGGATTGGGGCATTCCTCTGACGATTGCGCGGCCCCAAGACGCGCCTTGCCACATTCGCAAAATCGTCCTATACGGCGGCTTCCTTCGCAGTTTTGCAAACCGCGCAGTCTCTCGTGGACGGGTCGCGAAGGTGTGATGACCCGCCTTTGAAATGCGCCTTGATAGAAATGGAGCACACATGCCGCTTTATGAGCATGTCTTTATCTCGCGTCAGGATCTGTCCAACACGCAGGCCGAAGGGCTTGTCGAACACTTTGGCACAGTCCTGTCTGACAATGGCGGGAAACTCGTCGACAGCGAGTACTGGGGCGTCAAGACGATGGCCTACAAGATCAACAAGAACCGCAAGGGCCACTACGCCTACCTCAAGACCGACGCCCCCGCGCCCGCCATTCAGGAAATGGAGCGGCTGATGCGCCTGCATGACGACGTGATGCGCGTCCTGACCATCAAGGTCGATGAGCATGCAGAAGGCCCCTCGGTCCAGATGCAGAAACGAGACGAACGCGGCGACCGCCGTGAACGTCGCCCGTAAGGAAAGGACTAAACCATGGCTGCAAAACCATTTTTCCGCCGTCGCAAGGTCTGCCCCTTCTCGGGTGAAAACGCCCCTGCGATTGATTACAAAGACACCAAGCTGCTGCAGCGCTACATCTCTGAGCGTGGCAAAATCGTGCCAAGCCGGATCACCGCTGTCTCTGCCAAAAAGCAGCGGGAACTGGCCCGTGCGATCAAACGCGCGCGGTTCCTGGCCCTGCTGCCCTACGCCGTGAAATAAGGAGAAACTGACATGCAAGTGATCCTTCTCGAACGTGTGGCAAAGCTCGGTCAAATGGGCGAAGTGGTGGATGTAAAGCCGGGCTATGCCCGCAACTACCTCCTGCCGCAGAAGAAAGCCCTGTCGGCGTCTGCTGCCAATATCGCCCAGTTTGAAGCCCAGAAAGCCCAGCTTGAAGCGCAGAATCTGGAAACCAAGAAAGAAGCCGATAGCTTTGCCGACAAGATCAACGGTGAACAATTCATCGTGATCCGGCAGGCCTCTGATTCGGGTGCGCTCTATGGCTCTGTCACCACGCGTGATGCCGCTGATGCGGCCACTGAGGCGGGCTTTTCCCTTGATCGTAAGCAGGTGGCCCTTACCGGCCCGATCAAAGAGCTGGGTCTGCACGAGGTCCTGATTTCGCTCCACCCGGAAGTGGAGGCGACGATTACGTTGAACGTCGCGCGCTCTGTGGAAGAAGCCGAACTTCAGGCCTCCGGCAAGACCATTCAGGAATTGGCGGCCGAAGAAGAAGAAGCTGCGGATTTCGAAATCGCCGAGCTTTTTGAAGATATCGGTTCCGCCGCCGCGGAAGATGCCGATCTGGCCGAAACCGTCGAAGACGTTCTGCCGGATGCAGAAGACGCATCTGAAGACGAAAACGAATCGTAAGCCAAGCTCCAGCCAAAAATTGAAAGCCGCGCTTGCTCTAAGCGCGGCTTTCTCATTTCCAATGGGTCACGTCATTGCCCAAAAGCGAACGCCCACTGTCACAGGTTGCGCGACAAAATCTCCAAAGCTGCCGCATGCTGTCTTTGCCCCGCAGCCGCGAGGATCTGCCCTCCCTCATGTGCCGGACCTCCCCTCCAATCCGTAACAATGCCCCCTGCCGCCTCAATCACGGCAATCGGCGCTTGCACGTCATAGGCTTGCAACCCTGCCTCTATCACCAGATCGACCTGACCTGCCGCCAAAAGCGCGTAGGCGTAGCAATCCATGCCATACCGTGTCAGTCGCACCTGCTCAGAGACGGCCTGAAACGCAGCGCCTTCTTGCGGGCTGCCCACTTCCGGGAAGGTGGTAAATAGGATGGCGTCCTCTAACGCACGATCGCCACGCACTTTCAGTTCACATGCACCCAGTGGGCCCGTCATCCCGCAGCGCCCCAACCCACCCTCAAACCGTTCCGCCGTGTACGGTTGATCGATCAAACCGTAGATCGGCCCGCTGTCATTGGAAACCGCAATCAAAACGCCCCAGGTAGGCGTGCCAGACATAAATCCTCGCGTGCCATCTATCGGGTCCAGCACCCAGGTCAGACCACTTTCAGTTTCGGTCAAACCGTATTCTTCCCCGAGAATACCATCCGCCGGTCTCTGATCCCTTAAAATCGCACGCATGGCGCGCTCTGCGGCGCGGTCGGCCTCGGTCACCGGATCGAACTTTTGGACGTCTTTGCTTTCCGCGCTCAATCCTTCTGCGCGGAAATAGGGCAGGATCGCCCGTCTTGCAGCATCGGCCAACGCATGGGCCGTTTCTGCAATGCCATCTGTGTTCATGAAAAACCCCCGCATCTCCACGCAGGGGTTTACCGTGTGCACTACGTAGGTTTCAAGCCACGCGGCTCTTATGCGACGTCGCTCAGGACCCGTGCCAGATCAAACAGCCTACGACGTTGATTCTCTGGAATGGAGTAATACGAGCGGATCAATTCCAAAGCTTCCTTGTCGCCCAGAATATCGCCTGGAGTGTTTCCCGCCACCTCTTCAACAGGGTTGGTTTCCTGATCAAGACCCTCAAAGAAAAAGCTGACATTCACGTCCAGCGCATCGGCAATGTCCCAAAGCCGTGATGCACTCACGCGGTTTGCGCCAGTTTCGTATTTCTGTATTTGCTGGAACTTGATCCCCACGCTTTCAGCCAGGTTCTGCTGCGTCATTCCGGCAAGCCAGCGCCGGTGCCGAATTCGTTTGCCCACATGAACATCTACAGGATGCGGCATTCTTTTCTCTCCCAATTCCTCATCCGACGGTGCTTACCAAATACACCCGAAAGACTACTAATACGTTATAAACCATGGATGATGGACCCGAGGAAAAGGCCCTAACCCTTGCTTTTTTCTGTTCGCGAACCGTAACGTTTTGTTCAAAGAATACAAGCGTGTGACGCATGTATTTTAAAAGCCGCCAAGTTCGCGTTTCAATCATTGGCTGTAACACTGTAACACTTTCGCGCGCAAAAAAATATAGACAATTCGATGGTTACGACCATTGATTGACAATAAAATCGCCTTTTGACATTTAACTACAACGTCTTAGGAAATTTTGTTCACCACAGGATAATCATGCGCGCTTATCAGGTTTCCAAGTTTGGTGACGTTCCGGCCCTCATTGACGTGGCCGAGCCAACCCCGGCAAAAAACGAAGTCAAAGTTAACATCGCCGCCTGCGGATTGAACTTTGCCGACTTGCTAATGGTCAAAGGGGAGTATCAGGACACCCCGGCGCCGCCGTTCACACTCGGCATGGAAGTGTCTGGCACAGTCGAGGCGGTTGGCGAAGACGTGACAAATTTGGCCAAAGGTGCCCGCGTCGCGGTCTTCGGCGGCAGCGGCGGGCTTGCGGATTACGGCCTCTTTCCCGCCGATCGCTGTGTTCCCCTACCCGACAGCATGCCATTCAAAGACGCAGCCGCGTTCTTGGTGGCCTATGGTACGAGCCACATGGCGCTCGATTACAAGGCAGGGCTGCAACCTGGCGAAACGCTTCTGGTTTTGGGCGCGGCAGGCGGCGTTGGCCTGACAGCGGTGGAGATCGGCAAACAGATGGGCGCGCGGGTGATCGCGTGCGCGCGCGGATCTCAGAAGCTTGAAGTGGCGAAATCCGCCGGGGCCGACCACCTCATCGACGCCAAAACCGAAGACATCCGAGAGATCTGCAAGGCCCTCGGCGGCGTCGATGTGGTCTATGACCCCGTGGGCGGCGACCAGTTCACCGCAGCCATGCGCGCCTGCAATCCTGAGGCGCGGATCCTCACCATCGGTTTCGCCAGCGGCGAGGTGCCAAAGGCGCCCGCCAACCACCTGCTGGTCAAAAACATCTCTCTCATTGGGTTTTACTGGGGCGGCTACCTGAAATTCAAACCTGCGGCCCTGACGGACAGCCTGTCAAACCTCTTCCGCCTCTATGAAGACGGCCAGATTAAACCCCACATCAGCCATACATTCCCGCTGGAGCGCGCAGCGGAAGGTTTGGACCTTCTGCGCAGCCGCAAATCCACCGGTAAGGTCGTGATCGAAATCAGCCCACCATCGCTGGACTGACCGGCGCAAATCCCTGCCGCAACATCGCCGCGAGATCGGTAAAGACCACGTCCTTGCGGTTGGCTTCTCCGTACATGTTGACCTTCTGCACGCCCAGATCAGGCAGGGCACCGCCGGTCTGGATTGCCTCCAGATGCGGGGGGATACTGTCGGCCATCAATGCGCCCACCGCCAAGTCTGCGCTGACCACCGCCTCTACAGCGCGGTCATCCTCGGAATCCACAACCAATTCCCAATCAATCCCTGCGTCGTCAAGGCGGCGCACAACAATGGGGCGGAAAATACAGAAGGTGCAAAAAGCAAGGCGCAACGGCCGCTTCTTCCAGGACTGCCCTCCAGGCGCACCCGACCACCGCAAGGGTATTTCTGCCAGTGTCTCCCCGCCCGGTCGCTGCATTTCCTCTGTCGTCAGGATCAGATCGACCTCCCCCCGGCCAAGGGACCGGATCAGCTTTACCGTGCTTGAGGAGATCAGCTGCACCTTGAACCTTGGGTAAAGCGCGTGAAACCGCTTCAAGACCTGCGGCACCACGGGGTACACGATGTCATAGGGAACGCCCAGCCGGATTTCCCCTTCAAACAGCTCATCTGTCAACCGCCCGACCGCTTCATCATTCAGGTCAATGATTTTGCGCGCATAGGTCAAAAGCAATTCACCTGACGCGGTCGTGGAAAGCGACCGGTTGGAGCGATCAAACAGCGCCACATCCAGAAGCTCCTCCAATCGCTTGATCTGCATCGACACAGCCGATTGCGTCAGATTCAGCACAGCGGCCGCCCGCGTGACACCGCCTTGTTCGGCGACGGTCAGAAAAGAGCGCAGTGTCGTCATATCCAGATTTCGCATGTATCAAGATCCTTGATGATAAGCCCCACAAACATTCGCTTTAAAAATCATACGCGATGCGCCAATTATATCAACATCGAAAATGGAAACAGCCTGAAACATCACGAATTGAGAAAGGAAACACCATGGCTTTCATCTCCATCTCTTCCCGAGCCACCACCCTTGGCAGAAGCCGCGTGTCTCTGCTCGACCTCTTTTCGCTCTACCGCCAGCGGCGCGCCCTGGCTCGCCTCGACGCTCACGCTTTGCGCGACGTGGGGCTGACCCACGATGCTGCCGAACACGAATCCCGGCGCGGTTTTTGGGATGTGCCGGCCCACTGGCGGAGATAATGGGTGAATTTAGCTAAAATTCGCTTGTTTCCCCTACGTCACCAAAAAGCAACTATAGTTTCCAAAAACCGGGCCCTTTGCGGCCCGGTTTCTCTTGAAATGCGCGCTGACCTTACCGATATTCTGTGCAAAGCCTCACACGGGGCTTGGGAGTGAACTATTAACGTGATGACTTTTCGGAGGCTTTTATGGCTGAACTGAACACGATGCGGACGGCAACAGGGACACGTGCCGCCGCGATTGACGAAGGATTGCGTGCCCATATGAATAAAGTCTACGGCACGATGTCCGTAGGCATGCTGCTGACATTTGCTGCCGCTTGGGCGGTGGGCAACAATGCGGCTTTGATGAACACGCTCTTTACGGGCTTCACGCGCTACATCGTGATGTTTGCGCCGCTCATCATGGTATTTGCCTTCAGTGCGGCCATCTCGCGCCTGTCTTATGCTGCGGCACAGCTTTTCTTCTACGTCTTCGCCGTGGTGATGGGCGTGTCGATCAGCTATATCTTCGTGGTCTTCACAGATGTATCGATCGCACAGATCTTTCTGATCACAGCAATTGCATTCGCGGGCCTGTCTATCTGGGGCTACACAACCAAGAAAGACATCTCCGGCTGGGGCAGTTTTCTGATCATGGGCGTTATTGGCCTGATCGTGGCGTCGGTCGTGAACATCTTCCTCGGCTCGCCAGCAATTATGTTCGCGGTGTCGGTTTTGGGTGTACTGATCTTTGCGGGTCTCACCGCCTATGACACGCAGCGCATCAAAAGCGAATACGTGCAATTCGCTCAAATGGGCGACAGCGAATGGCTTGGCAAAGCCGCCATCATGGGCGCGCTGAGCCTCTACATCAACTTCATCAACATGTTCATCATGCTGCTGCAGTTGTTCGGCAATCGCGAATAACGCGCACGAACATCAATTCAGAAAGGCCGGTATCAGCCGGCCTTTTTTGATTCCAACCCCAAGCCCCTTACCGCTTTGTCCTACACCAGCTTCGCGGCCACGTCCGATAGCTGGGCCACGGTCGGGCGCTTGCGTGTACTTGGCACCAACTGCGCAGGCTCAAAGTACCGCAAAGACGTGATGTCGGTCTTTTCGTGCAAAGGCACCAGGTGGGCGTGGCAATGCGCAACGTCGCCCCCAGTACAGACAAAGGCCACCCGTGGCACGTCGAACACGCGCTTCAGCCGTGTCGCAAGGCTCTGCCCCGCCAGGATGAAGCGACTGGCCAGCTCAGGCGGCAGATCGTCAAAGTACGCGAAGTGCTGGCGCGGGATCAGCTGAAGATGTCCTTCGCGGATCGGGTTGGCATCCAGAAAGGCGACAAACTCTTCATCACTCCAGACCTGAACACTGGGGACAGCGCCTGAAGCAATCTTACAAAATATGCAATTGGCCAATTCCATAACGGCCTCCCACAACAAAAAACCGCGCCTGAAGCGCGGTTTCTGTCACATCGAAAAGCGATGATCTTACTTGATCTTGCCTTCCTTGTACTCGACATGCTTGCGCGCCACCGGGTCGTATTTCCGAACGGTCATCTTCTCGGTCATGGTGCGCGCATTCTTCTTGGTCACGTAGAAATGCCCCGTGCCCGCGGTCGAGTTCAGCCTGATCTTGATCGTGGTTGGCTTGGCCATGAATGTCGCTCCTGCATCGGGCCGAAACGTCTGTCCGCACCCGTAGAAATCCCTGAAGCCCGCCTTTTACTTGAGGACACCCCCAAGTCAACCGGAAAGTCTCAGTTCGATGACACCCGCGTCGGACGCTTATAGAAGTGATGCACCCCAATCGTCGCGACCCGTTGATAGATTCGCGACCAGCGTGGGTTGACGGCACGGGTGTGATAATGCGTGGCCCCCTTGGTCAACGGTCTTGGTGCCCCTTCGACCATCAGATGCGCAATTTTGCCCACCTGCTCAAAAGAGCCCCGCTCCGTGATGACTTCTTTCCGACCGTCACAGGTATACGTGAACTGGCACTGATACTTACGCCCTGTCCCCTGATGCACCACGCCACACACGTCACCGGGAAACTCCGCATGATCCACCCGGTTCATGACCACTTCCGCCACGGCAAACTGCCCCTGAACGCTCTCCCCGCGCGCCTCGAAATACAGCGCCTCCGCCAGACACCGCCAATCCGCGCCATTGCCCTTCACGGGCTGCGCGGCCAGCCATTCTTCCGAGTATGTCAATTCCAAATCCGGCCGCTTCAGCATCTTTTCCAACCGCGTATCCGCCAGCCCGCGCAAAATGGTCTGCTCACCGGAAAACAGGTCCGCCACGGATGTGTCCGCCGCAGCCCCCACACTGCCCGCCACCACCACGACCGCTTTTACAAGTCCGACCAGCGGCCAGCGGAACACCCGAAAACTCATGTCACACATCCCCACATCTACGCGTCTGCCTGCGACCTGCATTGTCGTCTGGTCAATACGCAGTTGAACCATCTTACGTCACACGCGGCTCGGTTGACCTTGCAACCGCCGCTGCGGTCAAAGAACGCAAGATCAAGAAGATCCAGTAAGCCCATGCAATCGCGGGACAATCCGCGAAACGATTGGCAGCAATTAATGAAAGGGCAACAAAAGGTCCAGCCCCAGCCCGGCGCCACCTTAAAAGGTCGCGCGCACCATTCTTGTTCAGACTCCGGAAAACAGAAGATTTTCGCTTTATTTCAGGCCGTTACCCATCTTTTCGCACAATGCGATCTGAGCAGCGGCCAACCGCGCGACCGGCACGCGAAACGGCGAACAGGACACGTAATTGAACTTCGCAGCCCGGCAAAAGGCGATTGATTCGGGGTTACCACCATGCTCCCCGCAGATGGACAGTGTCAGCCCGGGTTCAACTGCCCGACTGCGCTCCGCCCCGATGGTCAGAAGCTCCCCCACCCCTTCGGTGTCCAGCGAATGGAACGGGTCCTCGGGGTACACGCCTTGGTTCACATAGCTCGACATAAACCTCCCTGCATCGTCGCGGCTCAGCCCATAGGCCATCTGCGTGAGATCGTTTGTCCCAAAGCTCAGAAACGATACATGCGGTGCAATCTCATGGGCGCGCAGGGCAGCGCGTGGCGTCTCCACCATCACACCCAGCTCAAAATCAAATTCAGCCTTTTGCTCCGTCCGCACCGCAGCGGCCACCGCATCAATGCGCGTCTTCACCAGTTCCACTTCGCGTTTGGCGCTCACCAGTGGGATCATGATCTCTGGAACCACCGGGTCACCTTCGCGGCTCGCCTCAATCGCGGCCTCAAAAATAGCCCGGGCTTGCATGTCGTAAATTTCCGGCACGGTGATCCCCAACCGCACGCCGCGCATGCCCAGCATCGGGTTGTACTCTGCCAGGCTCTCCACCCGCCGCGTCACCTCAGATAACGGCATATCGAGCGCCTCAGCCAACTCGCGCATACCGAACCGATCCGTCGGTAGAAACTCATGCAATGGCGGGTCAAACAGGCGAATGCAGACCGGCTGACCCGCCATGATCCGGAAAACTTCGATGAAATCGGCCCGCTGCATCGGCAGCAAAATCTCCAGCGCCGCAGCCCGGTCCGCACTTTCATCGGCAAAAATCATCTCCCGCATCGCGGTCATCCGGTCAGGCTCAAAGAACATGTGCTCGGTCCGGCAAAGACCGATACCTTGCGCCTTAAAACTGCGCGCCAGTTCTGCGTCGGCAGGCGTATCCGCATTGGCCCGTACCTTGATGTCGCGGGCATCATCGGCCCAACGCATCAACGTCGCGAGCGCGTCATCGCGTGCGGCCTCCAGAAGGGGCGTATCCCCAGCTAAGACTGCTCCACTGGTGCCGTCGATCGTCACCAGATCACCCGCTTTCAGGATGCGCCCATCGGGGAACACCAACTGCTTGCGTCGCGGCCGGATCTCAATCTCTGACGCGCCCACCACACAGGGCGTGCCGATCCCACGCCCGATCACGGCGGCATGGCTCGTCATGCCGCCCCGCTCGGTCAACACGCCCGCTGCGGCATGCATGCCGCGAATATCCTCGGGGCTCGTTTCCTTGCGCACCAGAATGCAGGCCTCACCCCGCGCATCGCTAGACTGCGCCTCTTCGGCGTCAAAGACGATCCGCCCGCTTGCCGCCCCCGGACTCGCCGCAATCCCGCGCGCCAGCACATCACGCGGCGCATCGGGGTCGACCTGCCGGTGCAACAACTCATTGATCGTACGCGGCTCAATCCGGAGAAGCGCCTCTTCATGCGTGATGATCCGGTCCTCGGCCAAAGCCACCGCAATCGCCACGGCCGCCCGGCCCGTGCGCGCCACGCGGATGCCATCCAGCAGGAACAGCTTGCCATTCTCAATGGTAAATTCCGCCTGCATCTCTTCGCGCAAGCGCGACCGCATCACGCCCGTGTGGTCCTTGAGTTGCGCGAAGGCCTCAGGCGCCAGATCTTCCAGCGACGGCCCTCTCGCATCCCGCTCCAGAAAGAGCGCATCCGCGCTTTGGCTCAATGCCTCGCGCCCCTGGCTCTGACTCAGATATCGCCCTGTAATCCTACGCTCCCCCGTGGCGGAATTGACCAGTTGCATCACGCCCGAGCCGCTTTCACCCTTGCCCAGCCCCAACGCCATCTGCTGCACCACTAGGCCCAGGCCTGCATCCACAGGCGCACCCTTGGCCTGGCGCAAAAGCCGCGCAGTGGTGCCTTCCCAGGCCCGCGCCATCGACCGGAGCACTTCCAAAAGCTGCGCCCCGCGATCCTGCGGAAACGGCTCTTCGGCCTCCTCCTCATAGGCGGCGAGCGCCTCTTTCAACGCCTCGACTGGATCGTCCGGGACATCCTCAAAGATCTCCGCATCAAGCTTGGCCACATGCACCGCAAAAGCCTGCACACAGCGAAGATATAGCTCGGCCGAAGCCGCCTCACCGATCTGAGCAGAAAGCAGCGCATGGTTGCGATCGTTCATCCCGATATTGAGAACAGCCCCCGGACCGCCCCAATCCGGATCTTCCGAGGACGGTCGCACGCACAGCACCGCCCGAGGCGAAAAGGGCTTGAGCAGCATCTCTGCGTTCAACTGCTCCCCCGCCGCAATTCCGCGCACCGCATCAAAGGACAACGCGACAGTGTGCGGCACAGGCAAATCCAGCCGCACAAGCCGCTGCAAACACTTCGCGCGCCCTCCATGCGTGGCCGCAGCCACCGGGGCATCCGAGGTGATCAGGGTGATATGTTCATCAAATTGCTGCACTGCGGCACTGTTGCGCGACTAAAGCGCAAAAGCAAGCCTCAGATGTCAACCTTCCAGGACACTCAAATCGGCCGCCTGCCGACAAATTTCCCTGATACGGCTCAGAAGGTTCAGGCGGTTTCGGCGCAAGATGTCATTTTCCGCGTTGATCTGCACCGCCTCGAAGAACGCATCAATCGGCCCGCGCAGCGTGGCCATGGCCCCCATCGCCGCCTCAAAATCCTCGGCCTCCACGGCCTTGGCAATCGCGCCATCTGCTGCATCAAGCGCGGCAAAGAGCGCACGCTCCTCGGCGCTTTCGGCAAATTTCACATCGGCACCATAGGAATACTCAACCCCGTCCTTCTCTTCGGCCTGGGTCAGAATGTTATTGGCCCGCTTGAACCCTTGCACCAGGTTTTCACCGTCATCGGTGCCAAGCACCGCCTGCAGGGCCCGCGCCCGCGCCACCACCAGCGCCAGATCATCATTGCCTGGCAAGGCAAGGCAGGCATCAATCACATCATGGCGCATGCCTTGGTCGCGTAAATAGACTTTCAGGCGATCATGGAAAAAGCCCAGCAAATCCTCTGCCGCACCGTCAGGTGCGGTCGCCGCGAAGCGGCCACCATGGGCGCGCGCGAACGCAGTGAGCGAGCACCGCACACCATGCTCCAAAACCAGACGAATAACGCCAAGCGCCGCACGGCGCAGCGCGAACGGATCCTTCGACCCAGTGGGCTTTTGATCAATTGCCCAGAACCCCGTCAGCGTGTCCAGCTTGTCAGCGAGCGCCACCGTAACAGAGACGAGACGCTGAGGGACCTCGTCAGAGGGCCCGAGCGGTGAGTAGTGTTCTTCACACGCCGCAGCCACATCCTCTGGCAACCCAGCTTCCAAAGCATAGTAGCGCCCCATGACACCCTGCAGCTCGGGAAATTCATACACCATTTCCGAGCTCAGATCGGCCTTCGCCACCCGAGCCGCCCCGGCGGTGAGGTCTGCATCAGCCCCAACCACCGGTGCGATCTCCCGCGCCAAGGCCTCAATACGGGCAATCCGCGCAGCTTGTGTGCCAAGCGTCCGTTCGAAGGTCACATTCTCAAGCTTGTCCAACCACTCACCCATGCCGGCCTTCGCCACGCGTAGGTCATTTTCCCAGAAGAACTTCGCATCCGACAACCGCGCCGCAAGCACCTTCTGGTTCCCCGCCAGAATGGTGGCGCCGTTATCTGCCGTCTCCACATTGGCCACGGTGACAAACCGCTCAATCTGACCCGATTTCGGATTACGCAGGGAAAAGAACTTCTGATGTTCCCGCATCGAACTTTGCAACACCTCGGGCGGCAGGCTCAGGAAATCCTGCCCGATCTCGCCCATAAGCGGAACCGGCCATTCCACCAACCCCGCCACCTCGGCCAGCAACCCATTGTCCTCAACCAAGTCCAACCCGGCCTCATCGGCCAGTTTCGAGGCGGCAGAGCCAATCGCGTCCGCGCGCACGCCCGCATCCAGCATCACGTACCGCGCGGCCAGCTCAGCCTCATACTGCGCGAATGATGTCACCTGAAACTGTCCAGGCGCCATGAACCGATGGCCCTCACTGGTGTCGCCCGATGTGATCCCGTCGACCTCCAACGCGACAACGCGCGCGGCATCACCCTCACTCAGAATGCACAGGATCGATTGCAGCGGCCGCACCCAACGCAAGGACCCCGCCCCCCAGCGCATGGATTTCGGCCACGGGAAATTGCGGATCGTGGCCTCCAGCACCTCTGACACGATCTCTTCCGCCGCGCGCCCGGGCCGTTCGATCCTGGCAAAATAGACCTGACCCTTCTTTTCGTCGCGCAGCTCCAGATCCTCGCGCGCGACACCGGCGCCGCGCAGGAAGCCCTCAATGGCCTGCTCTGGCGCATCCGCACGGGGTCCCTTGCGCTCTTCGACCACGGTGGGGCTTTCGGCCTCGACACCCTCCACCGCCAGCACCAGCCTCCTTGGTGTCGAAAAGGCGCGTGCATCCCCAAAGCCCAGCCCCGCCTCACGCAACCCACCCGTGACGCGCTCACGCAAATCCTGAGCCGCGCGGGCCTGCATCCGCGCGGGAATTTCTTCGGAGAACAGTTCGATCAAAAGATCAGGCATTATCGATACCTTTCCGGCGGTTCGGGGCAGTCATCCGGGGCGGGTTGGCCATCAAACACCACGTCGCCGCAATGATTGATCTGCTGCCAGACAAAGCCGCGGCCGTCATCAAGGATCGCAACAATGCGGTCAATCCCATATTGGATGTTTTCGGTGCCCATGAAGGCCGTTGCGGTGCCATCTTCCAGCGCGGCGCCCACTTCCCGCGCATCAAAACAGTCAAACCAGCTTGGTGCCACCAGCGGCACGGCGTCCTCTGTCACCTCATAGGTCGCGCGCAGCGTCTCAGCAGGCAGATCGGTCGTGAAGCAAGCACGGTAGCGAATGGGCGAGCTGTCAGAATCGATCCCCTCAAACCCCGCATGCGCCAGGGCTTCCGGCGCATCAGAGGACAGTGCCGTGATCATCACATCGCCCTCGCCCAGCGCCTCGACTTCTTCATAGAACGCATAGGTCTGCAGATAGTACATCGCCACACCAGCGATCACCGCGGTAAGCGCGATGCCCAAGGCCAGTACCTTACCCATCCCCCAAATCCTCACCAAAGCACACGCGGTTTCCGTCCGGATCCACCACCGATACTTCACGCATGCCATAAACTGTGTCTTCCGGGCCGTGATAGGCCTGACCCGCATCGTCCAGCCTTGAGATCAAGGCATTCAGATCGTCCGTGTGAAAATAAGCGCGCCATCCGTCATAGCTGGCCTCAGGCCCATCCCAGGCAGTAAGAAAAACCTGCGCTCGGTCACGGCGATAGATACCAAATCCCACCACCGGGTCGCCCGCCTCATCCACCACGTCAAAGCCCAGCACGCCTTCCCAGAAGGCGCGCGCGCGGGCGTAGTTGCTGACCCGCAGCACTGGGACGGATGAGGTCAGGCTCAAGCGGCATAACCTCCGGCTTCGGTCGTCACGAAGGCATCGGCACATTGCTTAGCCAGGGCGCGGACGCGTCCGATATAGGCCTGACGTTCGGTGACAGAGATCACGCCACGGGCATCAAGCAGATTGAAGATGTGGCTGGCCTTGATGCACTGATCGTAAGCGGGATGGGCCATGACAATGCGCTTACCGGTCTTGGGGTCCTCCTCCGGCAGCGACAGCAGCGCCTCACAGGCCGCCTCGGCCTCCTCGAAGTGGCGCAACAGCACGTCGGTGTTGGCCGCATCAAAATTGTGCCGGCTGTATTCCTCTTCCGTTTGGCGGAACACATCGCCGTAGCTCAGCGCGATCCGTGCGTCCGGGTCGTTGAACGGCATCTCCATGACATGATCCACGCCGAGCACGTACATTGCCAGACGCTCGAGCCCGTAGGTCAGCTCACCCGAGACAGGTTTGCAATCATGCCCACCCACTTGCTGAAAGTAGGTGAACTGGCTCACCTCCATCCCGTCACACCAAACCTCCCAGCCAAGCCCCCAGGCGCCCAGCGTGGGGCTTTCCCAGTCATCTTCCACGAAGCGAATGTCATGCACCGCCATATCAATGCCGATGGCCTTCAACGAACCGAGATAGAGATCCTGCAGGTCCGGCGGGCTGGGTTTGATCAGCACCTGGT
>JBCCCZ010000023.1:0-27264 GCA_039033255.1 Pseudomonadota bacterium | reverse complement strand
GCGGCGAGATTCGAACTCACGACCCCCTGTACCCAAAACAGGTGCGCTACCAGACTGCGCCACGCCCCGGACCGTGCGCGTCTTTAGCTGGGATTTGCGGCATTGAAAAGGACTTCGTGGCCACCATGCACGCATTCTTTAAAAGAATGCGGTCGAAGTCTTTTAAAGACTTCGGTCCAGCTCACTCACAGGGCCAGGCCGCCGCACCCAGTTTAATTGCGGGATGGCGCAGCTGATCGCCCGGGCCGATGCCAAACCGTGCAGCGACCCCACCATTCACTTCCAGCACGTATTGAATATCCCGCCCGCCATTGATCAGGCGTTCCGACAGCGGTTCGGCATTCTCATGCACCTTTTGAACAGTTCCCGTCTCATCGGCGAAAATCATGTCGAGCGAGATAAGCGTGTTCTTCATCCAAAATCGCGCAGGCTGCGGCTCTTCGTATACAAATAGCATACCCGCGCTTTGGGCCATGGTTTCGACATGCATTAATCCTTGCGACCGCTCTTCGGGTTCATCGGCGACATCCACCGTGAATTGCGCCTGCCCCCAAGCGCCTTTGACCTGCACCGCGTCATCGCGACAGGCCGCATGGGCCGCGCTCGACAGCGCGACCAACACCGCCGTCACAATGGTCAGTCGTCGTCGCTGATTGCACTTTCCCACCCGCACACCTCCGTCGCCATGCGGCCACGCTTACCGTCTATGACGCGGATGGCAAGCGCTTCTCCGGATTGAAGATCGGCCATGCCGGACCGGCGCAGCACTTCGACATGGATGAACACATCTTCACCCCGACCGAAGGTATTGGCAAAGCCAAATCCCTTGGCCTTGTCGAACCATTTCACGCGGGCCGGTTCCAAAGCGATGTCACGCAAGGCATCAAAGTCGATCTCTTCCATGCCCGCCAGCATGCCGGTGCTTTCGATTTCTGGAGGGTCTATGGCGTAAACCTCGGTGGCCTGTATGCCCCGGCCCGTGCGCTGGATCTCCAAGTCGATCCCCGCCCCGTCGGCGACAGAGCTTTGCCCGAAGTTACGCAACACGTTGGCATGCAGCAAAATGTCTGCACTGCCTTGGTCTGTCACGACAAATCCGAACCCTTTTACAGGATCGAACCACTTGACGCGTCCATAGATACGCTCTGGTTGACTGTTGTCTTGATCGGTCAAGGCTGGCGTGTCCTATCTGCCCCGGAGCATTATAGACCCTGTTATCGCGGTTGCGACAAGAGAAAAAACAATTCTTTTTCAGGGCATTGCATTCTGCGTTACGTGAATTTCGCACCAAAATCGCTCATGGGTTGAGTCGCGTAATCTCCCATTTACTTTCGACTGTGTCCCGGCGCCAAACAAATCGGTCATGCAGGCGATGTGCGCCGTCCGCCCAAAATTCGATCTCGACCGGCTCAACGCGAAAGCCGCCCCAGAATGGCGGGCGCGGCGGGTTGGGGCCTTTTGAAGCGGTGATTTTTGCCACTTCCGCCATGAGATGCGCCCGCGACTCCAGTGGTCGGGATTGTTGCGATGCCCATGCCCCAAGACGACTTTTGAGACTGCGGGTGGCGTAGTATTCATCCGCCTCCGGGCCGTCCTCCTTGACAACTTCGCCACGAAAGCGCAGCTGCCGACGCAGGGATTTCCAATGCAGCACCGCCGCCGCCTTGCCCGTCGCCGCCAATTCCTGACCTTTTTGGGACTCGTAATTGGTAAAGAACCAAAAGCCTGTGTCGGTAATCCCTTTCAGCAGCACCATGCGCGCGTTGGGCAACCCATCGGCATTCACCGTCGACAATGCCATGGCGTTGGGATCATTGATCTCAGCCTCTTCTGCCTCTGCCAGCCACTGGCGCGCAATTTCAAACGGGTCGTCGCCCGCGAAAATACCGTCTCTCTTCATCGCACCCTCCTGACGACCGAATTTGTCTGCCGTGACCTAGGGCAACCCCCGCCTCGCGGCAAGCATGCCAACCGCGTTCGACAGATTTGGTCTTCTCCATTTCAAAGCCTTGAAGCAAATATCCCGATTGTCTAAAGGTGAGCGATACGGCTGATGGGCTCAAAGGTGAAGCATGGCGAACGAATTGATGGCGGGCAAGCGTGGCTTGATCATGGGGCTGGCCAATGACAAGTCAATCGCATGGGGCATTGCCAAGGCCTGCGCCGATGAAGGCGCCGAACTGGCCTTTTCTTACGTGGGTGAGGCGTTCAAAAAGCGCGTTGAACCGCTGGCGGCTGAGCTTGGCGTCACCCAACTCTTCGATTGCGATGTGAGCGATGAGGCTTCAATCGATGCCTGTTTTGACGCGATTGAAAAGACTTGGGGCAAGATTGATTTCCTCGTCCATGCCATTGGGTTTTCTGACAAAGCTGAATTGCGCGGGCGCTACGTGGACACCAGCCGCGGCAATTTCGTCAACACGATGGATGTCTCCGTCTATTCCTTCACCGCTGTGGCGCAGCGTGCTGAAAAGATCATGCCCGATGGCGGCGCGTTGCTGACGCTCACATATTATGGCGCCGAACAGGTGATCCCCAACTACAACGTCATGGGCGTGGCCAAAGCGGCCCTTGAGGCCTCGGTGATGTATCTGGCCGAGGATCTGGGCAAGAAAAACATCCGGGTCAATTCCATCTCCGCCGGGCCGATCAAGACGCTGGCCGCCAACGGCATCAGCGATTTCCGCTACATCCTGAAATGGAATGAGTTGAACTCCCCCCTGCGCCGCAATGTCACCATCGAAGATGTGGGCAATTCCGCGCTTTTCCTGCTTTCCGATCTGGGCAGCGGCACGACGGGGGAGACGCTCCATGTCGATGCGGGCTACCATATCGTCGGCATGAAGGCCGTAGACGCGCCCGACATCGAAAAGAGCTGACCGGTGGAACTGGCGCATCTGATTGCGTTCAACCTGGCCCTGCTGGCGGCCATTGCCAGCCCCGGGCCGTCGCTTCTGTATCTGGTGAAAACAACGCTGACGAATGGCCGGGCCACAGGTGTGGCCGCAGCCGCAGGTCTTGCCAGCATGGCCGCGTTTTGGACGCTGGCGGCGCTTTTGGGGCTCGATGGCATTTTTACCCTGTTTCCATGGGCCTATGCGGTTTTGAAAGTGCTGGGCGCGGCCTATCTTTTCTGGATCGCCATACAGACATGGCGCCACGCGCGCAGGCCCGTGCCCGAAACCGGGTCGGCGGCTTCCAAAGGGCGGGCCTTCCTGGCCGGGTTGATGATCAATCTCGCCAATCCAAAATCCGTCTTCTTCGCGGCTGCCGTGATCGTGGTGATCTTCCCGGCAAACCTCACCGGCACAGACAAATTCATCATATTCCTCAACCATCTGGCCGTCGAACTTATCGTACAGCCGATGCTGGCCATCCTGCTCTCCACCGGCGTAATCCGCGCCCGCTATCTCGCCCTGAAACCCGCCATCGACCGGACCGTCGCAGTCATCCTCGGCGCGCTCGGCCTGCGCCTGCTTTTCGCCCGATAGGACACACCCATGACAAATCGCCTGCCCCACGAAAAAGGCTTCCATGTCAGCTGGGACCAGCTGCACCGCGACGCCCGCGCCTTGGCCTGGCGGTTGCAGAACGAAACACCTGAAGATGGCTGGCGCGCTGTCGTGGCCATCACCCGTGGCGGCATGGCCCCTGCCATGATTGTCGCGCGGGAGCTTAACATCCGCACGGTCGATACCATCTCCGTCAAATCCTACGACCATCAAAGCCAAAGCGAGGCGTTGGTGATCAAGGCCCCCGACGCGGATGTGGTAGGCGATGGCGAAGGGGTGTTGATCGTTGACGACCTCGTCGATACCGGCCGCACGCTGGATGTGGTGCGCACATTGCTGCCCAAGGCCCACGTGGCCACCGTCTATGCCAAACCCGACGGCCATGACCGCGTGCAGACTTTCGTGACAGAGGTCAGTCAGGACACGTGGATTTTCTTCCCATGGGATCTGGCACTGCAATATGTGGAACCCTACCGAGGCACGGCATGACCGCCCTATCCCGCACCGCGCAAACCTTTGCACCGCCGGTGATGGCCGCGCGGCGCTGGCTCGATGGCGTGACCTTCCCGCCAGACCGCCCGCTGATCAATGTGAGCCAGGCCGCTCCCTCTGACCCACCGCCTGAACCCTTGCGCCGCGTCATCGCAGAGGCCGCTCTGAACACCCCCGAGGCACATCTTTATGGCCCCGTGCTGGGCCTGCCCGAACTGCGCGCCGAGATCGCGCGTCAGTGGCAGGATGCTTATGGCGGGGAGATCGCCGACACGCAGGTCGCTGTCACCTCGGGCTGCAATCAGGCCTTCTGCGCCACCATCGCGGCCATTTGCAATCAAGGGGATGAAGTTATCCTGCCAACCCCTTGGTATTTCAACCATAAAATGTGGCTGGATATGGCGGGTATCACGTCTGTGGCACTGTCAACTGGCACCGATCTTCTGCCGGACCCGGAACGCGCTGCAAACCTTGTAACGGACCGCACGCGCGCCATCGTCCTTGTCACACCGAACAATCCGGGCGGCATCGAATACCCGGCCGACTTGGTCGAGACGTTCTACGCCCTCGCCAAGTCCCGTGGCATTAGCCTGATCATTGATGAAACCTACCGCGATTTCGATGCCCGAAGCGGCGCACCGCATATGCTGTTTGAAGATCCGGACTGGGCGCAAACCCTCATTCACCTCTATTCCTTCTCCAAGGCCTTTCGTCTGACCGGCCACCGGGTGGGCGCCGTCATTGCGGACCATAACCTCTTGATGGAACTTGAAAAATTCCTCGACACGGTCGCTATTTGCCCCAACCAACTGGGCCAGATGGCCGCCCTGTGGGGTCTGCGAAACATGGCCCAATGGTGCGCGGGGGAACGGGAAGAAATCCTCGACCGGCGCGCGGCCATCAAGGAACACTGGCCTGCCATGGCAAATGCGGGATGGCAACTCCAGGGCCTTGGCGCGTTCTTTGCCTATGTCCGGCACCCGTTCACCCTGCCCTCTGACAAGCTGGCCCCGACACTTGTGCGTGACGCTGGCATCCTGCTGCTGCCCGGCACCATGTTCTACCCCGAAGGCGACGCCCGCGCACCCCACGAGCTGCGCATCGCCTTCGCCAATATCGACCGCGGAGGCATCAAAACCCTGTTTGAACGGCTCCCGACACTCAAAATTGCGTGACGCCTTGCGCCAAGGAATGGCCCCGGTCTGGCGACCCTGACCGGCAAACACTGCGCTTTATCCCCCGCTCCCAGCCTCGCTGCGAGCGACATCCTGCAATTGCCATTTCGCAAGGTCCTCCCGAGAGTCTGACAAAGGCGCGGCGGGCTGCGCCCTTGATTTCGCGCCGGAGGCCTTGCGACCGGACCGTCCAACGCATAGACAATCTCGAGAAACGGTTTTCCAACCTCGCGAGCGTGACATGAAAAAATCCAACCCGGTGATGTGGGTCCTGATGGGCCTTCTGATCGTGGCCCTCGGCGGCTTTGGCGCGTCCAATTTTGGTGGCTCTTTACGATCCATTGGCACCGTGGGCGATGTGAACCTCGACGTGCAGGACTACGCCAACGGCCTGCGGCAGGCACTGCAGGCCGAAACCCAACGCCGGGGCGAACCCGTCAGCTTTGCCCGCGCCCAAGGTGATGGTCTGGATGAACAGGTGCTGGCACAGCTGATTGCGGAAGCCGCATTTGATGCCGAAGCACAAACGTTGGGCCTTTCCATCGGCGATGCCAACCTGCGCAATGAAATCCTCGCCATGCCTCAATTCCAAAGTATCAACGGCGATTTTGATCGCGACGTCTACACATTCGGGCTGGAAAACGCAGGGTTGACCGAAGGCCAGTTCGAAGAAGATGTCCGCGCCGACACCGCGCGATCGATCCTGCAGGCTGCCGTGATCGCGGGCATCTCTGCCCCGCAGGCCTATTCCGACACGGTCACGGACTACCTTGGCGAACGGCGCGATGTGTCCTGGTCACTGTTGGATCGCAGCGACATCACCACAGGCCTGCCCGTGGCCAATGATGCCGATTTGCAGGCCTTCCACAGCGAGAATGCCGAAGACTTCACCCTGCCCGAGGCCAAGCGCCTGACCTATGCCTGGGTGACGCCAACCATGATGCTCGACAGCGTGGACGTGGATGAAGAGGCGCTGCGTGAGGCCTATGAAGACGCCTTTGACGAGTTCAATCTGCCCGAACGCCGCCTGGTGGAGCGACTGGTCTTTGGCACGGATGCCGATGGGGCGGCGGCCAAGGCCCGGATCGATGCAGGCGAGGTGACGTTTGAAGATGTGGTGGCGGAACGCGGTCTCGAACTGCCTGATATCGACCTGGGCGATCTGGACCGTGACGCGCTGGGGGACAACGCCGATGCGATCTTCGCCGCTGACGTGGGCGCCGTTGTGGGGCCTCTGGCCAGTTCCCTTGGCCCCGCGCTTTTCCGCGTGAATGCCATTCTGAGCGCACAGGAAACCAGCTTTGCAGAAGCCCAGCCGGTCCTGCGCGAAGAACTGGCCGCCGACCGTGCCCGCCGCGTGGTCAACCAGATGATCGACAGCGTGGATGACCTGCTCGCGGGTGGGGCCACGGTGGAAGATGTGGCGCAGGAAACCGAGTTGGAATTGGGCAGCATCGACTGGTTTCCGGGCGTGACCGATGACATCGCCCGCTATGGCGAATTTCGCCGCGCTGCCGCGGCCATTACGGAAAATGACTTTCCCGAGGTGATGGATCTCGAAGACGGCGGCATTTTCGCGCTGCGCCTTGATGAGGTTGTGCCGCCCAGCCTGCAACCCTTTGATGCGGTGCGCGAGGCGGTGGAAGCCGCCTGGACCGCAGACAGCGTGGTGAGCGCCCTGCGCGAAACAACCGAACCCTTGATCGACCGCCTCAACAGCGGCGAAACGTTTGAAGATGTCGGTTTGCCTATCGACGGTGCGCAGGCCCTGACCCGCCGGTCGCTCGGCGCTGATACCCCGCCCGAATTCATCGATATTGTCTTTGGCATGGAGGCGGGCGATGTGCGTGTCATCGAAGGCGACGGGCGGCTCTACGTCCTGAAGCTGGATGAGGTGAGCCCCCCCGACCCCGACGATGAAGATCTGGCCCAATTGCGGCAGATCCTTGAAAATCAAGCTGCGGCGGGACTGTCCCAGGACATATTCGCCATTGTCGCCGATGACTTCCGCGAGCGCGCGGGCGTTGATTTGGATTTCCAGGCGATCAACGCCGTGCATGCGAACTTCAACTAGGGACAAAACGGGTGGAACTGACGCCGTCTTTTGAAGATTTCGCACGCGGCTATGAGGCGGGCGAAAATCAGGTGGTCTATGCAAGGCTCGCCGCCGATCTGGACACGCCTGTATCGCTCATGCTGAAACTGACGGGGGCCGCGCGCGATGCCTTTGTGCTGGAATCGGTCACAGGCGGCGAAGTGCGCGGGCGCTACTCCATTATCGGGATGAAACCGGACCTGATCTGGCAGTGCCACGGCACGGCAACGCGCGTGAACAGGCAAGCGAAGATCGACGCGCAAGCCTTTGAAGGCGTGGACGAAGATCCACTCACATCCCTGCGTGGTCTGATCGCGGAAAGCCGCATTGATTTGCCCGCTGATTTGCCCGCCGCCAGTGCCGGGCTGTTCGGCTATCTGGGCTATGACATGATCCGCCTCGTGGAACATCTGCCCGATGTGAACCCCGACCCGCTGGGCCTGCCCGATGCGGTCATGCAGCGGCCTTCCGTGGTGGCAGTGCTCGACGGGGTGAAAGGTGACGTGACCGTTGTGGCGCCTGCCTGGGTGTCTTCCGGCCTCTCGGCCCGCGCGGCCTACGCCCAAGCCGCAGAACGGGTGATGGACGCGGTGCGCGACCTCGACCGCGCGTTGCCGCAAACGACCCGCACGCTGGGCGAGGCCGATGAAGACGCCGCACCCGTGTCAAATTTCACCCATGAGGCCTACAAGGGTGTCGTGGAAAAAGCCAAGGAATACATAAAGGCAGGCGACATCTTTCAAGTCGTCCCCTCACAGCGCTGGACGCAAAATTTCCGCCTGCCGCCTTTCGCGCTTTACCGGTCACTACGCCGCACCAACCCCTCACCCTTCATGTTCTATTTCAATTTCGGGGGCTTTCAGGTGGTGGGTGCCAGCCCCGAAATCCTCGTCCGTGTCTTCGATCGTCAGGTTACGATCCGCCCCATCGCGGGCACGCGACCAAGAGGCGCCACACCGGAAGAAGACCGCGCCCATGAGGCCGATCTGATGGCTGATCAGAAGGAATTGGCCGAACACCTGATGCTTCTGGATCTGGGCCGCAACGATGTGGGCCGCGTGGCCAAGATCGGGTCGGTGCATCCCACGGAAGAATTCATCGTCGAACGCTACAGCCACGTGATGCATATCGTCTCCAATGTGGTGGGCGAATTGGCCGACGATCAGGACGCGCTGTCGGCCCTTCTGGCGGGTCTGCCGGCCGGTACGGTCAGCGGCGCACCGAAAGTGCGCGCCATGGAGATTATCGACGAATTGGAGCCCGAAAAACGCGGCGTCTATGGCGGCGGCGTGGGATATTTCAGCTCCGGCGGGGACATGGACATCTGCATCGCCCTGCGCACAGCGGTGGTGAAGGACGAAAAGCTCTACATCCAGGCCGGCGGCGGCGTTGTCTATGACAGCGACCCGGAGGCCGAATACATGGAAACCGTTCACAAATCTAACGCGATCCGCCGCGCGGCTGCGGATGCTGCAAGGTTTGATGGCGGCAATGACTGATCCACGCAGTCTTTAAAAGACTGCGTCCGAAATCTTTTAAAGATTTCGCGTCCCCGCACCACCAGTTCGCACTCCCCCAATCCTTGGGCCCGTCTCCTCCGGGGCATCGACAGGGATGCCCAGATCAAAGCCCGTCCGCGCGATCCGGTGAAGCGCCCGATCCACGAGCCCCGAATGCTGCGCGTTGAACATCTTGCGTTGCAGGAACCAGTAAAGAAAGCGCTCATACTCAAACGCCACATCGCCGATGCCGCCAAGCGCCTCCGCCGCCTCCTCCTCGGTCGTCACGGACCACGCGCAGGCCGCGAAATCCGCCCGGCCGAAAAGAACGGCAGGCGTGCGATGAAAGAGCCCCTCGAAACTCGCTCCCGAACAGATCGACACCGAACAATAGGCGCCCTCCAGCAGGTCATGGACATTGGCATCGACGATGTCCACGCCCTGCTCGCGCGCCACCAATGCCTCCGCATGGGCCGCGGCGATGGTGCCGGGAAATTTGGGATGCACCTTGATCACCACCCGCCGCCCTGCGCGTTGGGCCAGCACCAGGTCCAGCATCTCCGTCTCCAGCATCGCCATGTTGCGCAGCACGGGATCAGACAGCCCCTGCAAAAACACCACAATCGCGTCCTTGGCCAGCGCCCCCCGACGCGGCGGTTGGTTATGTTTCGACTGCCCTTTCTCCTTCAAACGCCCGCCCACACGGGCAACAAACGCGCGCGCACGGTCCTCCGGCACATGGCGCAAATCCGGCTGCGCGCGACCCAGAGAGCTGTCGCAAAGCACGCCGCGCTGATCGAGATACCAATAGGGCCAAAGATACGCGATCCCGGTGTTGAGCAGGTTGAACCGCCGCAAAAACCCGTGATGGACCAGATGAAAATCCTCCCGCGTATAGTGGGCCAGATCGGTGGTGCCGGGCCGTTCTACGAATGTCACCGTCAGGCCGCGGTCCCGCAGACCGGGCGCTAGCGCGGCGTAAAGGCCAAACCCCTCCTGCCCATAGCGATCCAGCATGTCCGGCGGCACGTGGATGATAAGGCGGGGTTTTGTCATCCTACCACCGTCGAATTGTCCAGGACCATTGGGTCGGATCCTCGCGAATGATCTCACTCATCCGGTCATTGAAGACCCGCATCATCGACCGAAAACTGCCATTATGCGGGATCGGTTCATCGACCACAGCGCGAAACCCGGCACCCTTGCGCAGCACAAAACAAGGCATGAGCAAAGCCCCGTGGGCCCGCGCCAGTTTGGCCGGGGTCAGAGATGTGGGGGCACGGCGGCCGAGAAAGCGGATCTTCTCACCCCGCCGGTCCCGATGATCGCCCAGCATGACGGCTACATGACCTTTGGCCAGAAACGTGATGAAATCCTTCAGGTTTCCCTCATACCCGGTCTGGCTGCGATGGCCGATCTTGAACCCCCGCTGCCCGGTCATCTGCAGCATCCGGTCAAACCGGCTGTCGAGCAGCACATTGCCCCGCCTGCGATAGAGAAACCCCGCATCAATCCCCACCTGTTTCAGAATATGCAGCCCAAGCGCGTAATTCCCGATATGGCCTGTCAGCAGGATCACCGGTTGCCCTTTTTGCGCTGCGTGAAGTAAAATGTCACGCCCCTGCCCTTCCACGGGTACCTCCGGGCAGATCTGCAAAAGCTGTTCGAACTGCAGCACTTCGCCGAAAAACTGCCCTTGGGCCCGTTTGATACGCCCCTTGAGGAACCACCGCCGCAGGGCGGACATATCCGGGTAAACCGCATCCACATTGGCGCGCGTGATCGCCGCCTGACCGCTCAGGCGCGCGAAGAGAAGGCGGTACCACAGCCCAACCCACGCGCGGCGCATGTAAAATGATGCGTTCAACCAATTCTCTCCCGAGTCGCGAAGGTTTTACAGGAAAATCGCGGTGGAATGAGGGCAAGACTGTTCCGTTTTTCAGGCCTTGCGCCTATGCCTGCGCCATGACCCGTGTGATCCTCTTCAACAAACCCTTCGGCGTGCTGCCTCAATTCACCGACCGAGGGACCGAGACGAAACGCCCGACGCTCTCGGATTTCGTCAATGTGCCGCGCGTCTACCCCGCCGGGCGGCTGGATCGTGACAGCGAAGGGCTGATGGTGCTCACAGATAATGGCAAGCTGCAGGCGCAGATTTCAAACCCGCGCTTCAAGACTGGCAAAACCTATCTGGTGCACGTCGAAGGCCTGCCCGATGGCGCGGCGCTTGAGGCCTTGCAAAACGGGGTTGATCTGAAAGACGGCCGCACCCTGCCCGCAGAGGCGCATGTCATCGCGCCGCCCGACATCTGGCCCCGCACCCCGCCTATCCGGGTGCGCAAAACCGTGCCGGACAGTTGGCTCAAGATCACGCTGCGTGAGGGGCGCAATCGTCAGGTCCGCCGCATGACCGCCCATCTGGGCTATCCCACGCTGCGCCTGATCCGCTGGCAAATCGGCAATTGGAGCCTAGATGACATCGCGCCCGGCGCATGGATTGAAAGCGACATCAAGAACGTCTTCTAACCATGTGTGACAACAAGAACACCGGCGAGACTCGACCGAAGGAAGCGATGAGCCTACCCGCCAACCTGCTGCTTCAAAAGGGCCGAAACAGGCGCAATCGCCACACTGTTCGCCCGGTCCTGCAACCCCCAAAGCAAAAGCGCCGAAACCGTCTCTGCCCGCAGCCGCCCGACGATCACCACGCCGCCGTCCTCTTGGCCCGCACGAAACGCCGCCTGATCCAAGAATCGCCGGATCACTGACGCGCTTTGGCCATTGCCATCAATGTCACGAAAGACACTCAGCGCAGGCACACCTTCGCGCGAAATCAGCTTCTTCGCCGTGTCGAGCCCTTCGGAGAAGAGCACGAGCCCATGCCCGCTTTCCTGAAGAATGGGGATCAACTGCTCGGCCGCTTCACGGCTCGATTGCAGGCCAGAGCCCACGCCCTCCATCACCGCCACCGTTTCCGGCAGGGCGGCCAGATAGGTCTGCATGGCCACTTCCGCATCCGTCGCGCTGGACCCTTCCGGCAGATCCACCATGGCCAGCACTTCCAACCCGGCCGCTCGGTACTGCGCCATGGCGGCCTCCGCACCGGGTGATGTTACATCCACCGCATAGCTGATGGGATAGGGAAATTCGGCCAATGCATCGAAACTGACCGGCCCATCCCCCTGATCAAGAAGAACAAAGGACAAAAGCGGCTTGCCATCGGGGTTCTCAAATTCCACCGAATAGCGATCAAGCCGCGTCTGCGGTCCCTCCTCTGGCGTGACGTCTTCTACGGCCGTTTCCGTGTCCTCCTCAGCGTCCAGGACCGACGGCAACCGCCCGACAGTCACGCCCTCTGCCAGGTTCCCAACCGTGCCCGACGGCTGAACACCCGGTTCTTCCGCCGTCTGCGGATCTGCATCCTTTGGCTCAGTCCCTTCCGGCTCTGCAATCTCTGGCTCTGCAATCTCTGGCTCTGCAGTCTCCGGTTCTGCAACTTCCGGTTCTGCAATTTCCGGTTCTGGAGGGGCGGGATCAGGCTCAACGATATCAGGCTCAACCACCTCAGGCGCAACCACCTCAGGCGCAACCACCTCAGGCTCAACGACCTCAGGTTCTGGCGGGGCGTTGGGCTCGGTTAGATCGATCTGCGGCGTGGCCTCTCCGGCATCGGGTGCCAGCGCGGCCTGCTCTTCTTCTTCAAAGGCGCCGCTTTCACCCATATCAGGCTGAACCGGCTGCGCGGGCTCTGTGGAAATCGACAGATCCGCCTCCCCGTCCGGGGCCTGCGGGGCCAGCGATTGCGGGCTTTGCAAAACCGGCTCTTCCACGTCCGCCGTTACGCCCACCGGTTCATCCGGGGCGTCAGGTGCAACCAACCCGCCAGCCGCCTCACCCGTGCTGGGTTGCGCCGCGCTTTCGGTCGCATTGTCGATCGAGGCCAGATCATCAGGCTCCGGTGCTGCTATACTTGGCTTTTCCGCTGCATCCGGTGCTGTGTCCGAGGCCGGCAGGCTTGCCTCCTCATCTTCGCGCGATTGCCGAAACTCAGATCCGGCGGGCACGGCAACCTCCGCCGCCTCCGGTGATGCCACCGGCGCATATGTCAACACCGACGCGCCTCCAAGAACCAAAGCCGACAGCGCCGTGCCCGTCAGAAATCCACCCAATACGCCTGTTTTCACGGGTTTCACCCTCTATTTGTCTCTGCTGCCCTCATGCGCCTCTTGACGCTCGGGCGCAACCTCAGCCAAGTATACCGCGACACCTGACCGGGGCCAAAGCCCCAATGCGCGCGAGACCGGCAAAATGCTGCTTCTGATAGATAATTACGACAGTTTTACCTACAACCTCGTCCATTACGTAGGGGAGCTGGGGGCAGACGTGGTCGTACACCGCAATGACGCGCTCAATGTGCAGGAGGCGATGGCCCTGAAACCCTCAGGTATTCTGTTGTCGCCGGGCCCCGGGACGCCGTCGCAATCGGGGATTTGTCTGGCCCTGGTGCAAGCGGCGGCCGAGACGCGCACGCCGCTGATGGGCGTCTGCCTTGGCCATCAGGCCATCGGAGAGGCGTTTGGCGGCGAGGTGGTGCGCCACACCGACATCGTGCACGGCAAGATGGGTGAAATGCGCCACGAAGGGCGCGGCGTGTTCAAGGGCCTGCCCACACCCTTTGCCGCGACGCGCTATCATTCGCTGGTCGTTGACCGGAAGACCTGCCCCGAAGAGCTTGAAATCACAGGCGAATTGGAGGATGGCACGATCATGGGACTGAGCCACAAGGAGCTGCCAATTCACGGTGTGCAGTTCCATCCCGAATCCATCCGGTCAGAACATGGTCATGCATTGTTGAAGAATTTCCTCGATGAAATGGCGGTGGCTGCATGAGCGACGTTAAACCCTTGATCGGCATCGCCGCCGACCGCGCGCTCACGCGGGATGAGGCAGAGGAGGCCTTCACAATCCTTTTCAATGGGGAGGCGACACCGGCGCAAGTCGGCGGCCTTCTGATGGCGCTGCGCACGCGTGGTGAGACGGTCGATGAATACGCCGCTGCCGCCGCCGTTATGCGCGCAAAATGCAACAAAGTCGTAGGCTTACCCGGCGCGATGGACATCGTCGGCACCGGTGGCGATGGCAAAGGCACACTCAACATATCCACCGCCACGGCCTTCGTCGTGGCCGGCGCAGGCGTACCCGTGGCCAAGCACGGCAACCGCAATCTCAGCTCGAAATCGGGCGCGGCAGATGCGCTCGGCCAGATGGGCGTCAACGTCATGGTGGGCCCCGACGTGGTGCAAAATGCCCTCGATGAGGCGGGCATCGCCTTCATGATGGCGCCTATGCACCACCCTGCCATGGCCCATGTGGGCCCGGTGCGCGCAGAACTCGGCACCCGCACAATTTTCAATATTCTCGGGCCTTTAACGAACCCCGCAGGCGTCAAACGCCAACTCACCGGGGCCTTCACCCGCGACCTTATCCGCCCCATGGCCGAAACACTGGCGGCTCTGGGATCTGAAAAAGCCTGGCTCGTCCACGGCTCGGACGGCACGGATGAGCTGACCATTACCGGCGTCAGCTGGGTCGCGGCCCTTGAGGGGGGTGCCGTAAGTGACATGGAAATCCACCCCGAAGAGGCAGGCCTTCCCGTGCACCCGTTCGAGGCCATTCTCGGCGGCACACCCGAAGAAAACGGCGCCGCGTTCCGTGCTTTGTTGGATGGCGCGCCCGGGGCCTACCGCGATGCTGTTCTGCTGAATGCCGCTGCGGCCCTGGTCGTCGCAGGTAAGGTGAAAAATCTACCAGAAGGCACTGAAATAGCGAAAGAAAGCCTCGACAGCGGGTCTGCCAAAGCCAAGATCGAGGCGCTCGCCCGCATCACATCGGAGGCCGCATGAGCACGCCGACCATTCTTGAAAAGATCAAAGCCTACAAACTGGATGAGATCGCCGCCGCCAAAGCGGCTGTGCCTCTCGAAGAGATCGAGGCGCAGGCCAACGCCGCCCCTGCGGTGCGCCCCTTCGCCGATGCGCTTTTGCAAGCAAGCAAACAAGGCTACGGCCTGATCGCAGAGATCAAGAAAGCGAGCCCGTCCAAAGGCCTCATTCGCGAAGATTTCGACGTGCCCGCCATCGCAAGCGCCTATGAGGCCGGTGGCGCGACCTGCCTGTCTGTTCTCACCGACGCCCCCAGTTTCCAAGGCGCGCCGGAGTTTCTTGGCGCTGCCCGATCAGCCTGTAACCTCCCGGTTTTGCGCAAGGATTTCATGTATGACACCTATCAGGTCGCCGAAGCCCGCGCCTGGGGGGCCGATTGCATTTTGATCATCATGGCCTCCGTTTCCGATACCCAGGCCGCCGAATTGGAAGCTTCAGCCACGGAATGTGGTATGGACGCCCTGCTGGAAGTGCATAACGCGGAAGAGCTGGACCGCGCCACGCAGCTCTCTTCCACCATGATCGGCATCAACAACCGCGATCTCAATACGTTCGAAACTACGCTCGACACCACGCGCACCCTCGCCCGCATGATCCCCGAAGACCGCATGATCGTCTGCGAAAGCGGGCTCTACACCGCCGACGACCTCGCGGACATGGCCCGCTTCGGCGCGCGCAGCTTCCTCATAGGGGAATCGCTGATGCGGCAAGAGGATGTCACGGCAGCAACCAAGGCCATTCTCGCGGGTTCTGAGACGACAGGCGCGGTGGGGATATGAGCAAGCTCACCCATTTCGATGGCGACGGGAACGCCCATATGGTCGATGTTTCAGGCAAAGCCGTGACAGACCGCGTGGCGGAGGCCGCAGGTTACATCAAGATGGCGTGGGAAACCTTTGATATGATTACTGAAGGTCGCGCCAAGAAAGGCGATGTGCTGTCCGTCGCGCGCCTTGCTGGCATCATGGGGGCCAAGAAAACAGCTGACCTTATCCCTCTCTGCCATCCGCTGCCCATCGCCAAGGTCAGCGTCGATCTGACTGCTGACCCAGACCTGCCCGGTATCCGTATCGCTGCCACCGTCAAGACAACCGGCCAGACAGGCGTGGAGATGGAGGCACTGACCGCCGTCAGCACCGCCGCCTTAACCGTCTATGACATGGTCAAAGCCGCCGATCGCGCAATGCAGATCGGCGGTATCCGCGTGATCCTGAAAGATGGCGGAAAATCAGGGCGGTACGAGGCGACATGATCTCGGTCGACGAGGCACTGGAACAGCTTTTCGCCCTTGTCACCCCCATGCGGGCGGAAAGTGTCCCTCTGGATAAGGCCGCTGATCGGGTGATGATCCGCCACGCATCCGCCCTGCGCGATCAGCCCCCCTTTGATGCATCGGCGATGGATGGCTATGCGGTCAGAACGGCGGATGTCACCACCGGCACAAAGCTGAAGGTGATCGGTGAATCCGCCGCCGGCCATGGCTCCAACGGCGCAATACAACCAAATGAATGCGTTAGGATTTTTACCGGCGCGCCTGTACCCGAAGGTGCGGACCGCATCATTATCCAAGAGGACGTCACCCGCGATGGCGATGAGATCACGCTGGGCGACACCCTCGATGCAGGGCCCTACATTCGCGCCCAAGGGTCCGACTTCGCCATAGGAGACAAAATCGACGCGCCCCGTCGCCTGCGCGCCACCGATATCGCGCTGCTGGCGTCCATGAACGTGGCGCAGGTTATGGTGTCCCGCAAACCCCGCATCGCGCTCATTTCCACCGGCGATGAATTGGTCCTGCCAGGCGAAACCCCCGGCCCCGATCAGATCATCGCATCAAACACTTACGGGCTGAAAGCGATGTTGGAGGCCGAGGGTGCAGAGGCCCGCATCCTGCCCATCGCCCGCGACAACGCCCCGTCCCTCACGGCCGCGTTCAAACTGGCCCAGGACAGCGACATGATCGTCACCATCGGCGGCGCGTCTGTGGGCGATCATGATCTGGTGGCCGGTGTCGCCGAAACGATGGGCCTGCGACAGGCCTTCTACAAAATCCGGATGCGCCCCGGCAAACCGCTGATGGCGGGCAAGATGGGCGATGTGCCCATGGTCGGCCTGCCCGGCAACCCCGTCTCCGCGCTTGTCTGTGGCAGGGTGTTTTTGGTGCCTATGTTGCGAATTATGCAGGGTTTTCCCGGCGCAGCCGCTCCTCGCTTGCGCGCGTCGCTTGCCCGGAACATTCCCAAAAACGGCCCCCGTGAACACTACATGCGCGCTGTTTTGAAAGAAGGCCGCATCGCGCCCGCCGACCGGCAGGACAGTTCACTCCTCACCGTGCTCGTCAACTCCAACGCCCTGATGATCCGCCCGCCCGATGACGGCCCGCGCACAGCCGGGGACATCATGGAGTACCTCCCCCTCTAGGCCCACTTATCCACAGGCCCGGTTGACACAAAACAAGAACATGCGTAGAACAAAGCATGACGACCGGAGACCGGAGGACAGGATAATGCTCACCAAGAAGCAGCTCGATCTGCTGGAATTCATCCATAAACGGGTGCAGCGCGATGGCGTACCGCCCAGCTTTGACGAGATGAAAGATGCGCTGGATCTGCGCTCAAAATCGGGGATCCACAGGCTGATCACCGCATTGGAGGAACGCGGCTTTATCCGTCGCCTCGCTCATCGCGCCCGCGCGCTTGAGATTGTGAAACTACCTGAAAGCCTCGGCGGTGACACGGGCGGCTTCGTGCCGCGCGTCATCGAAGGGTCAAAACCCGCACCAGTGCCAGCACCCGTCGCCGCGCAGGTGGTTGAGGCTGCTGTGATGAGCGTGCCCCTGATGGGACGCATCGCCGCTGGTGTACCGATTGAGGCCATCGCGGATGGGTCGCAGAACGTCTCGGTTCCCGGCGACATGATCAGCGGCAAGGCGGGCCACTATGCCCTTGAAGTCAAAGGGGATTCGATGATTGGGGCCGGGATCAACAATGGCGATATCGTCGTCATTCGCGAAACCGACGTGGCCGATAATGGTGATATCGTCGTGGCGTTGGTCGAAGATCAGGAAGCGACGCTGAAGAAGTTTTATCGCAACGGAAATGCGATCGCCCTTGAGGCCGCCAATCCCGCCTATGAGACGCGTGTGCTGCCCGATGATAAAGTGCGCGTTCAGGGGCGTCTGGTGGGCCTCATCCGCACTTACTGAGCATTCCAAAGTCGCGTGCCGGTGATCTGGCGCGCGGTCACGGGTTCCAGGGCGCCATCGCGGTCATAAAGCGCAATGGCGCCTGTTTTTTGCAAGGACGACGGTGTGAGGATTTCGCAGCCGTCAAACTGCAGGGCTGAGCCCGGGTTTTTGTTCATCACCAACCACTTGGCCCCATCGCAGCCCGTCATAGCATCTACCGCTTTTTGGCCGCGCAGCGCGACGATCGGCCAGTCACTGCCAGCCGCGGCCCAACGGGCGTGCGCCCCCTCCTGCGTGGCCTTGTCACCATCATTTTCCAACCAGTTGAGCGCCACGAACCCTGCGCCACGGTCCCGGTTCAGGGCGCGGCCTTCCGGTGTCATGACCCCAACCAACCCGCCCGTGTCCGCAATCAGCACAGCAGGTCTCTCAGTGCCCGACCATAGAAACAGCCCCAGCACGAAGGGCAGCACACCCATCATCCGCGCCCGGCCTTGCCAAAGCACGACGAACAACGCACCAAGCGCCAGCATGGGAAGCACATGAGGCGCGGGTGATGCGACCATGCCCCGCGCGCCCTCTAACCCGGACGTCCAGTTCGCCACGCCGAGGATCCAGTCAAGGCCCAGTCCCATCACCCAAAGCGGAATGAAATCGAGGCCCAAGGGCATGAGGCACGCCGCCAGAACAGCGGCAGGCATAACCAAAACCCCCATCAACGGCACGCTCAACAAATTGGCGATCAACCCGTAATGGGCGAATTGATTGAAATGCGCCGCCGCAATCGGGGCAGTGGCGAGACCCGCCACGAGAGAGGACAGAAACACACCAAGAATGGGCTGCATCCATCTAGGACCAAAAGATAAATCATGGTCGCGCACCAGGTTGAACACGAACACAAGCGCCGTGGTCGCCGCAAATGACATCTGAAATCCCGGGCCCAAAAGCGCCTCGGGCCGCAAAGCCAGCACGATAAGCGCGGCCATCGCCACGGATCGCAAGGACAACGCACGCCGATCCACCAGAATGGCACAGAACATGACCGCCACCATGATGAAGGCCCGTTCCGTGGCCACGTTTCCGCCCGACAGCGCCAGATAGCCCGCCCCAGCGATCAGTGCCCCGATGGCGGCGACTTTCTTGGCCGGCACACGCAACCCAACGCGCGGCACCGCTGCCAATCCAAGGCGCAGAGCAGAGAACACAAACCCGGTCAGAAGCGCCATATGCAGCCCGGAAATGGCCAGCAAATGCGCCAGGTTGGACACGCGAAGGTTAAAAAGCGTCTCCTGCGCGATGCCAGACCTGTCCCCCGCCATGATCGCAGCCGCAAAGCCCCCGGCCTCGCCCGGCAGCTTCTCCTGCACCCTCTGCGACAAGGCCATACGGGCCTTAAATTGCCATTGTCCGCCCTCCGGCGGGGCCAAAGTCAAAACAGGCGTGCGCGTGTAACCCACGGCCCCCAGGCCCAAGAACCAGGAATGGCGTTGAAAATCGAAACCGCCTGGCTCAACCGGGCCAGAGGGGGGTGACAGATGGGCCGTCATGATAACGGTGGTCCCGGGGCGCAGGTCGGTGAACCCTTGGGCCCCGTGCAAGGATACCCGCACACGGGTGGGCGTCTTGAAGGGCCGCACATTGGCCAGCACAACCCGATCCAGCGTCAGCCGCAGCGCATCGGAGCCAGAGCGATCCATCCCCACGATCCGCCCCTCCACCGCGCCATAATAGCGCCAATCGAGCACCGGCGCGGCGACGGAATGCGCCCTGAACCCGGCCGCGCCAAAACCAAGGGCAAAGAGCAGCAAGGCCCACAACACCGGCGCCCAAAGGCTGCGCCACAAGGCCAACACCCCGGAAATCAGCACCACAGCACCGAATAACCACAGAAAGAACGCGCCAGAAGGTTCTGATTTCAAACCAAAATAGCACCCCACGCCCGTGCCGAAAAACACCGGCGACCAGTGAAACAAATGCCCGCGCTGCGCCGCCCACATCGGGATGGCCCGGATGCGGATGCCGGTTGGCAAATAGCCGGAGAAAATGAGGGAGCGTTGCAAGTCTTGTCTCCACCACTTGGGGCCGTTAGAGCTTGCCCTCCAATCACCTACCCGCCTCACGTTTACGAAAGGTTAACCACGAACATGTCAGGACAGATCGTCACCCGTTTCGCGCCATCCCCCACGGGGTTCCTGCATATCGGCGGGGCGCGTACGGCGCTGTTCAACTGGCTTTTTGCCCGGGGCCGTGGCGGCAAATTCCTGCTGCGAATCGAGGATACGGATCGCGCCCGATCCACCCCTGAGGCCACTCAGGCGATTTTGGATGGAATGGCGTGGCTTGGCCTTGAGCATGATGGTGAGGCGATTTCCCAGTTCGAGCGCGCAGCCCGTCACGCCGAAGTCGCGCAAACCCTTCTGACATCAGGTAAGGCCTATAAGTGCTTCTCTACACAAGAAGAAATCCAAGCATTCCGAGAGGTCGCAAAGGCCGAAGGCCGCTCCACTCTCTTCCGTAGCCCCTGGCGCGATGCCGAACCTGAGACCCACCCGGACGCGCCTTTTGTCATCCGCATCAAGGCCCCGCAGGACGGCGAAACCGTGATCCGTGACGCCGTTCAGGGCGATGTGACGATCCGCAATGATCAACTCGACGACATGGTTCTGCTCCGCTCCGACGGCACGCCGGTTTACATGCTGGCCGTGGCCGTCGATGACCACGACATGGGCGTCACCCACGTGATCCGGGGCGATGATCACCTCAACAACGCCGCCCGGCAGATGATGATCTACGCTGGCATGGGCTGGCCCCTGCCCACCTACGCCCATATCCCGCTGATCCACGGGCCGGATGGCAAGAAGCTTTCCAAACGCCACGGCGCGCTCGGGGTCGAAGAGTATCGCGACATGGGCTACCCGGCCGCCGCCATGCGCAATTACCTGGCCCGTTTGGGCTGGAGCCATGGCGATGATGAATTCTTCACGGATGCCCAGGCGCAAGACTGGTTTGATCTGGATGGCATCGGCAAATCGCCCGCGCGGTTTGATTTCAAACGGCTCGATCACCTCAGCGGCCAGCATATCGCCACCATGGATGATGCTGTATTGCTGAACGATCTGGTCGCTTTCCGCGCTGTAACAAACGGTGAGGGCTTCACCGAAGCGCAGCAGGACCTTTTGACACGCGGCATGTACTGCCTCAAAGAGCGCGCGAAGACCTACCCGGAATTGATTGAAAAAGCATCGTTTATCCTGTCTGATCGCCCCATCCAACCGGACGAAAAAGCGGCCAAGGCGCTCGATGATGTATCCCGTGGTATACTGAATGAATTGACGCCGCAGCTGCAAAATGCTACGTGGACGCGAGAAAGTCTGGAAGCGGTCACGCAGTCCTTTGCGGAGGCCCACGATACCAAATTTGGCAAACTGGCAGGCCCCATGCGGGCTGCACTCGCTGGGAAAAGCGTAACGCCAAGCGTGTTCGACATGTTACTGGTATTGGGACGCGATGAGTCGATTGCTCGACTGCGCGAGGCCGCCAGCCCTTAGACGCCCGACCACCGGGCGGATCAACTCGATGCGCCTTCAAACGGGGGGCGTAGCGCCAGCAAAGGAAGCACGCCCATGAAGGACGGACATAAATCTGCGAAATTGACGATTGAGGGCATGGAGTATGACCTGCCCATGTTCTCCCCCAGCGCCGGTCCGGATGTGATCGACATCCGCAAGCTTTACGGAGAGGCGGGTGTGTTCACCTACGATCCGGGCTTCACGTCGACCGCCAGTTGCGACAGCACGATCACCTTTATCGACGGCGCCAAAGGAGAGTTGCTCCATCGCGGATATCCAATCGATCAACTGGCTGAAAAGTCTCATTTCCTCGAAGTCTGCTACCTCCTGCTTTACGGTGAATTGCCCTCCGCCGCGCAGCTGGAAGATTTTGAAAGCCGCGTGACCACCCACACCATGCTACACGAACAGATGCACTTTCTGTTCCGAGGCTATCGCCGGGATGCGCACCCGATGGCCATTATGGTGGGCGTGGTGGGCGCGTTGTCTGCATTCTACCACGACAGCACCGACATCAACGATCCGTGGCAGCGCGAAGTCGCCTCGATCCGCCTCATCGCCAAGATGCCGACGATTGCCGCCATGGCCTATAAATATTCCATCGGCCAGCCCTTCGTGTATCCGCGCAATGAGTTGGACTACGCCTCGAACTTCCTGCGCATGTGCTTTGCGGTGCCCGCCAGCGACTATCAGGTGAACCCAATCCTGAGCCGCGCGATGGATCGCATCTTCACGCTACATGCCGATCACGAACAGAACGCGTCGACCTCTACTGTGCGTCTGGCGTCGTCATCCGGCGCAAATCCCTTCGCCTGCATCGCCGCCGGTATCGCCTGCCTCTGGGGCCCGGCCCATGGTGGCGCCAATCAGGCCTGCCTTGAAATGCTGCGCGAGATTGGCACCGTGGATCGCATCCCCGAATACATCGCCCGCGCCAAGGACAAAAACGATGAATTCCGCCTGATGGGCTTCGGCCACCGGGTTTACAAGAATTTTGACCCGCGCGCGAAGGTGATGAAACAATCTGCGGACGAGGTGCTGGAGCTTTTGGGCGTGGAGGACAATCCGACGCTTCAAGTGGCCAAAGAGCTGGAAAAACAGGCGCTTGAGGATGAGTATTTTGCCAACAAAAAGCTCTTCCCCAATGTGGATTTCTATTCCGGCATCATCCTTGAGGCGATGGGCTTCCCCACCTCGATGTTCACGCCGATCTTTGCTGTGTCCCGCACGGTAGGCTGGATTTCCCAGTGGAAGGAAATGATCGCCGACCCACAACTGAAAATCGGCCGCCCGCGTCAGCTTTACCAAGGCGAGACGCTGCGCGATTACGTGGATATGGAAAACCGCTAAACGCGACAGAATTGCCAAAGGGCCCCGATGCGCGCTGCACCGGGGCCTTATTTATGGCCGGTGGTTTACCTTGATTTAAGGCACATGGTTCACAAACGGGCATCCTTAATCAACGCGCGTTTTGCCCCATGTCTCAGCCTGTTCTTCGCCGCCAAACCGTCCCACGCTTGGCCGCCCGCCTGCCGCGCCAAACCGCCCTGCCCGCGTTCTTGATGGAAAACCGCGCGCTGCCCATGACGCCTGCGCCAGTAATGGGCCCGCAAGACAGGTTGGAAGCCGCCATCATGCAAGGTCAGCTCTGGGATGCGCAGACAGGTCCGGTCGAATTTGACAGTTTTGATGCCGAAGAAGAGGTGATTTCGGTCATCGTGGAAGAGGGTCATGAGGATTTGCAACTGGACGTCACAGAGGGAACGGGCGGGATAGAGATACTGGCCAATGGCAAGCCCATGGCTAAGGTGGCTGCGATGGGTCATTCGTTCAGATCTTCCAACGTACGAGTGCTTCAACCACGAAGTTCACTTTGAGCGCCCCGGCGCGGAATCAAGGGTGTAGCCCGCCGCGCCTTCGCCTGGCCCCACCCAGGGCCTGGCGAAATGGCAATTGCAGGCCGCCGCTCGAATAGAGTCCGGAAGGCAACAATAAAGCGCTGCTGTTCAAAGCTCTGGATCGCCAGACCGGGGCCAGCCGAAGTCGCTCTTTTTGTCCCAGAAGAAGAGCTTGAGTTACCGTCCCTCAAACACCGCCTTACGCTTCTCCAGAAACGCCAGCACGCCCTCCTGAAAATCCCGCGTCCGCCCACATTCGCCCTGCAGCCGCGCCTCCACATCCAACTGCCCTTTGAGGGATTTTTCCCAACTGCCGCGAATGGCCTGCTTCATCTGTGTATAAGCCTCCGTTGGCCCGGCGGCCAAATGCGCGGCACGCGCGCGCCAATGAGCCTCAAACGCGTCATCCTCCACCGCTTCCCAGATCATGCCCCAATCATCGGCTTGGCGCGCCGAAATCGGTTCGGAAAAGAGCGCCGCCCCCATCGCTTTCGCCGCGCCCATCTGACGCGGCAACCAGTAGGTCCCGCCGGCATCCGGGATCAGCCCGATCCGCGCAAAAGCCTGCAGAAAATACGCGCTCTCCGCTGCGATCACCACATCCGCCGACAGCGCCAGATTGGCCCCCGCCCCCGCCGCCGCGCCGTTCACCGCCGAAATCGTCGGGATCCGGCAATCCCCAATCGACTCAATCATCGGCACATATTCATCGCGCAAAACCCGCTCCAGATCGGCCGAGGCGGCGGCGGCATCATCACTCAGATCCTGCCCCGCGCAGAAGGCTTTACCCTCGCCCGTCAGAACCAGCACCCGCGCGAGCCTCGGCGCCATGCGCGCGGCATCAATGACCTCCGCCCGCATCTCCGCGCTCAGCGCGTTCATCCGGTCGGGTCGGTTGAGCCGAATGACCGCGATATCATCCTCAACCGTGAACTGAATGGAATGGTACTCTTTCATGGGGGGCGCCGCCTTCGTTCAAATCCTACCGGAGCCTAGCGGCATTCGCGGCCAGAGGAAATGCGTCAGTCCCTTAAGATCTCTTTGAGCCGGGCCTGCTCTTCGTCTGAGAGGTCCGTCACCACCTCACCGCGCGCGCGCGCCCGCAAGTAGCCAACGCCCAAGGTCAACCCCAAAAGCAACATCGCCGGCCCGGCCAGCCACAGGATCAGATTGCTGCCAGTCAACATGGGCTTCAGCAGGACGTATTCGCCGTAACGATCGACCACGAAATCCATCACCTGCGCGTCACTGTCCCCGGCCACCAACCTTTCGCGCACCAGAAGGCGCAGATCTCGGGCCAACGGCGCGTTGGATTCGTCAATACTCTCATTGCGGCACACCAGACAGCGCAGCTCTTCCGAGAGCGCCCTTGCCCGCTCTTCCAAGACAGGGTCGTCCAGCACCTCGTCCGGCTGAACCGCCCAAAGGGGTGCTGCGATCACACATAGGATCAGCGCCAGCCGCTTCATTCTGCCGGCACCTTGATCGGATCCTCCAAGGGGTCCGACGCCCTCCGCTTTGCCGCCCCTGCCGCCACGCGGTACCGCCGGTCGGTCAAGGACAACAATCCCCCCAGCGCCATCAGGATCGACCCGCCCCAGATCCAATTCGCCAAGGGTTTGTAATAGGTACGCACCGCCCAGCCCCCACCCTGCTGCGGATCACCCAGCGACACATAGATATCCCGCGTGAATCCGATATTCAGAGCAGCCTCTGTCGTGGGCATGTTGGCCACCGGATAGACGCGTTTTTCCGGATGCATCGTGCCAATCACGGTGTTTCCTTTCTCTAGCGTCAGATCACCCACGGTGGCGATGTAATTGGGCCCCTGCACTTCGCGAATGCGGTCCAGCGTCAGGGTATAGCCTGCAATCTCAAAACTGTCGCCGGGCTGGGCCACGCGGATGTCTTCGCTTTCCCACGCCATCATCGCCGCCACGCCCGCAAAAGTCACGCCAAGCCCTGCATGGGCCACGGATTTACCCCAATCGGCGCGCGGCAGACGCGTCATGCGCACCAGTCGTTCGCGCAAACTTGCCCGCCCGACCCGCGCCATGAGGTCGACAAAACTGCCCATCACCAGCCACGCGCCCAGGAAAAGCCCAACGGGCCCCAGCGCACTGCGCCCGGTTTGCATCGCCCAGGCCAACGCGCCCACGGCCAGCGCCAGCACAAAGGCCGGGATCAATTTTCGGGCAACCCGCCCCACCTGCGCCCGCTTCCATGGCAGCATGGCACCGACCGGCAGCACCAACCCAAGCGCCAGCATGAACGGCGCGAAGGCCAGGTTGAAAAAAGGCGGGCCGACCGACAGCTTGCGATCAAAGAAAATCTCGCTGACCAGCGGCCAGATCGTGCCCACGAAAATCACAAAAGCCGAAACCGCCAAGATCAGATTGTTGAGCACCAGCACCGATTCCCGGCTAACCAGCCCAAACACGCCCTTCGATTGCAACACCGGCGCGCGCGCTGCAAAGAGCGTCAGCCCCAGCAGCATGAAAAACCCCAGGATCATCAGAAGGAACACGCCTCGTTCAGGATCGGTGGCAAAGGCATGGACCGAGGTCAGAACACCCGAGCGCGTGATAAACGCCCCCACCATGGAAAATCCGAACGCGATGATGGCGAGCAGAATGGTCCAGGCCTTCAACGCCTCGCGCTTTTCCACCACGATGGCGCAATGTAACAGCGCGGCTGCAATCAGCCATGGCATGAAAGAAGCATTTTCCACCGGGTCCCAGAACCAGAACCCGCCCCAGCCCAGTTCATAATAGGCCCACCAGCTGCCCAGCCCGATCCCCACAGTCAGAAACGTCCATGCCGCCAGCGTGTAAGGTCGCACCCATCGACCCCAAGCGGCATCCACCCGGCCCTCGATCAACGCGGCCACGGCGAAAGAGAAGGTCATCGAAAGCCCGACATATCCCAGATAAAGAAACGGCGGATGAAACGCCAAACCGGGATCCTGCAGCAGAGGGTTCAGATCTTGGCCATCAAAAGGCGGGATCGCCATCCGCTCAAACGGGTTCGACGAAAACAGGATGAAGGCGAAGAATGCCGCTGCAACCATGCTCTGCACCGCCAAAACACGCGCCCGAAGCCCAGGTGGCAGCCCGCCCCCGCACCAGGCCGCCACCGCGCCAAAGAGCGTGACAATCAGCACCCAAAGCAGCATGGAGCCTTCGTGATTGCCCCAAACACCGGTCACCTTGTAAAGCATCGGCTTCAGCGAGTGGGAATTCACCACCACGAGGCGCAGCGAAAAATCCGACACGACAAAGGCGTAGGTCAGCGCAGCAAAGGCAACCCCGGTCAGGAAAAATTGCAACACGGCACCAGGCTCGGCAACGGCCATGAAGGCCTGCCGTTGCTGTTGAGCGCCGATCAATGGCAGGATGGCCGTCACCAGCGACATCACAAAAGCCAGGATCAGCGCAAAATGGCCGAGCTCCGCAATCATTGTGCTAATATATGGTGCGGCGCGCTCTGGAGCCAATGACATTCCGTCGCGGTGCAAAACCGGCGAGGCGCGCCCGAAAGGGAGCGACGAGCGGCTACCGTCTTTCCCCCGCACCGCCCGGCCCGCCCAGAAGCCGCGCATGGGCCTCGAGCGCGAACCGATCCGTCATCCCCGCAATGTAATCACTCACCAATCGGGCCAGCGCCTCATCCGTGTCCGCCCGCACCACGGCGCCTTGCCACTGACGGGGCAGGTTTTCCGGCGCGGACATGTAGAAAGGGAAGAGTTGTTCCACGACATGGGTCACCTGCGCGCGCATCTCGTTGATCTTGGGCGCGCGATACATCCGCTCAAAAAGAAACCCCCGGATCTCCTGCAAATCCGACCACATCGCGGGCGAGAACCGCACCACCGCGCGACCCAGTTCGCGCACCT